>CAIKHZ010000030.1 GCA_903827375.1 Akkermansiaceae bacterium | reverse complement strand
TTCATCCAGCGGACACGGCAGGCGCGGGACGGTGGTTTGTTTGCGGGGCGCGTCGGGAGGGCGCTCGTAGGCTGCCTTGCCGCCGTGGGCCAGGAGTTCGAATGCGTGACGGTAGGACAGGCCGTCGAAGGCTTCGAGAAAATCTTGGTAGGCTCGTGAGCTTGGCGACAATTTCAGGGAATTCATCTTGCTCGACCGTGTGGCGCTTTTGAGGTCGAACACTGAGTTCTGAGGTCGTTTCCTGAGATCTGCATTTTCCGGTTTCGCGAATTGCTGGGAGCGGGTTATGCTCGGCCATGCAGCAAGCCAAGAGCGTCCTCAACAACATCGTCCTCATCGGATTCATGGGCTGTGGAAAATCCACCATCAGTCGGGAACTGCAGCGCTTGCTGGGTTATCCACTCGCTGACATGGACGCCATCATCGAGCAGCGTGCGGAGAAGCCGATCACGCGGATCTTTGAGGAGGATGGCGAAACGGCGTTCCGCGATATGGAAAGCGCCTTGCTGGCGGAACTTGCGGCCGCAGATCACCCGCCGCAAATCATCGCCACCGGCGGCGGTGTGGTCATCCGGCCGGAGAATCGCCAGCGCTTGCAGCACCTCGGCTACGTCGTGTGGTTGTGCGCGCCACCGCAGGTGATTCTCAGCCGCACCCGCCACAGCCAGGATCGACCGCTGCTCCACGGCGAAAATCAGGCCACCCGCATCACTGAGTTGCTTGCCCAACGCGAGCCATGGTACCGCCAATGCGCCCACCTCAGCGTCGATACCGCCGGTTTGAGCAGCCGCGAAATCGCCAGCGGCATCCTCGAGAGTGCCCGCTATTTTTTCACCGGTCATGATCAAACATCGTGTTAGAAACCCTGAAATCCCTCGCCCATTCCCTCGGCTTCGATGATTGCCGCATCGCCCAAGCCACCCGCGCCGGGCACGCCGATACCTTCCATCAGTGGCTGGCCGACGGCTGCCACGGCGACATGACCTGGCTGGCCCGCGACCCTCTCCGCCGCAGCGATCCGCGCGAAGTCCTGCCTGGCTGCCGCTCGGTCATCTGCCTCGCCTTGAATTACTATCCGGGTAGTAGCCCATTTCCAGCAGGCAGCGACGGCGGCTACCGCATCGCCCGCTATGCTTGGAACGACGACTATCACGAGGTGATCGAAAAAAAGTTAGCGGCTTTGGATGTTGCGCTTCGGGCGTTAGGCGGGGTGCAACGGTGTTACGTGGACACCGGGCCGGTGCTTGAGCGCGATTTTGCGAGTGCTGCCGGCCTCGGCTGGAATGGCAAATCCACCCTGCAGATTCACCGTCGGCTAGGCACGTGGTTTTTGCTGGCGGAAGTGCTAACCACCCTTGAATTGCCGCCGGATCCGCCCCTCGCCGATCACTGCGGCAGCTGCACCCGTTGCATCACGGCTTGTCCGACCCAAGCCATCACGGCACCCCACCGCCTCGACGCGCGCCGCTGCCTGGCCTATCTGAGTATCGAGCACAAGGGGCCCATCCCGGAGGAATTTCGCCGCGCGATGGGGGATCGGATTTACGGCTGCGACGAGTGCTTGGAGGCATGCCCGTGGAATCGCTTTGCACAGGCATCCGCCGATCTGACATTTCAGGCACGTTCTGAGATTTTTAGTCACCAGTTGCGTGAGTTTCTCACTCTGGACGACGGCGGCTTCCGTCGGCTATTTGCCCGTTCGCCCATTGCGCGGCTCAAACGCCCGCGGTTTCTGCGCAACGTCTGCGTGGCCCTCGGTAACACCGGTGGCCCCGACGATGTGCCCGCCTTGCGACTTGCCGCTTTGGATCCAGAGCCCCTCATCGCCGAACACGCGGCTTGGGCACTCAAGCAAATCGAATTTGAAAATCCCTGTTTACCTCAGTAGGAAACCGCCTGATTAACTCAGGACAATTTCCACCGGGCAATGATCTGAGCCGTGAACTTGTGGCAGGATCGCAGCGGATACCACACGCTGGATCAACGGAGTGGAGACGCCGAAGTAATCGATCCGCCAACCAATGTTGCGCGGCCGGGCTCCAGCCCGATACGACCACCATGAGTACGCCCCCTCCAAATCCGGATAAAAATGCCGGAATGTATCGACAAATCCGCAGTCTAGCAAGCTTGAGAAACTGCTGCGTTCCTCATCGGAAAATCCCGGGCTGAAGCGGTTTTCGCGAGGTCTGGCAATGTCGATTTCCTGGTGGGCGACGTTGAGGTCGCCGCAAAATACCAGCGGCTTTCGCATCGCCAGGAGGCACAGATGCTGGCGGAACGCCTGATCCCAGGCAAGCCGATAGGGCAGCCGCCGCAAGCCATCCTGCGCGTTCGGCGTGTAAACATTCACCAAAAAGAAATCAGAATATTCCAACGTCAGCAGTCGCCCCTCGGTGTCGTGCTCATCAATGCCCATGCCCAACGTCACAGCCAACGGTTGCTGCCTGCTGAAAACCGCCACCCCCGAGTAACCCGGCTTGGTGGCGGAATTCCAAAAGGCATGGTACCCACCCAATTCCAACGGCAGTGGCACCTGCTCCGGCCGCGCCTTGGTCTCTTGCAAGCACAAGACGTCCGGCTGCTCGGTGGTCACGAACTCGCCGAAACCCTTGCCTAACACCGCCCGCAGGCCATTCACATTCCATGACAGCAATTTCATCGCAGGCGATGTTCGTCCGCCATCACACGTCTGACAAGTCCGGTTTATGGCCCATCGTCAATCCACCAACTCGCGTTCGATTTGCTCAAGGGTTTTGCCCTTGGTTTCCGGCAGGAATTTCCAAATGAACAAAAACCCGCCAAGGCAGATGATGGCGTACACCCAAAAACAATTGGCAAGTCCGAGTCCCTCATACATCTTCGGAAACGTCTGGGACAACAGGAAATTGCCCAGCCATAAGGCCACCACCGACACCGACATGGCGGCACCGCGGATGCGGTTAGGGAAGATTTCCGAAAGAATCACCCAGGTGACCGGTGCCAGCGAGTAACAGTAACAGGCAATCGCCGCCACCACCAGTGCCACCGGCACGATGCCCTTGAGCCCGGCGTGGTACGCCCACCCGGTAAACAGATAGATAACGGTCAGCCCGAGCGCACCGCTCAACATCAACGTGCGCCGCCCCCAGCGGTCCACTGTGGCAATCGCCACGACGGCCATCAGCACGCCAACCACCCCGGTGATGACGATGTTAAAAAGGATGCCCGACACCTCATAGCCAGCATCGGCGAAGATTCGCGAACCGTATTGGAAAATCACGTTGATGCCACACCATTGCTGGAACACAGCCAGCACCACCCCAACTAAAAGGACTTTGAACATCTTTGGATCCAACAACTCGCGCAGGTCCACACGGTCGATCTCATTGACCAAGGTGCCCTCGATGTCCTTCACCGAATATTCCGCATAGGCGCTACCACCGATTTTTGCCAGAACGTCGCGAGCCAGCCCGGAGCGGCCCTTTTTGGTGAGCCAGCGAGGGCTTTCAGGGGCGAAAAACATGGCGATGAAAAATACCACGGCCGGCAGCGCGGTAACGCCGAACATCCAGCGCCAAGCGATTTGCACATTCCATGAATCCAGCGGCAACTGGGCGATGGTGGTACCCAGCGGCATAGGTTTGGCAATCGCCCAGTTGACCACTTGCGCGGCGACCACGCCGAGGGCGATCGCGAGCTGGTTGAGTGCAACCAAGCGGCCGCGCATGGATGCTGGAGCGATTTCGGCGATGTAGAGGGGCGAGAGGTTGGAAGCGATACCGATGGCCACCCCACCGAGCAAACGGCTGGCGATGAACAGGGAGAAGTTAGCCGCAAGGCCGGTGCCGATCGAGGTCGCCACAAACAGAAACCCGGAAAATAGCAGCAGCGGCTTGCGCCCATACTGATCACTCAAGCCACCCGAAAACATCGCCCCGAACAGCGCTCCAATCAACGCACTGCTCATCGCCCAGCCCACCTGCCACGCCGTGGTCAACGTAAAAAATTTCTCGTAGAACAATTCCGCGCCGCCGATGACGACCCAGTCATAGCCGAACATCAGGCCGCCGAGGGCGGCGATCATCGAGATACTGAAGATATAGGCCCGATGGAATGGCCATTCCGGGGTTTCAGAACTTTGGCTGGCGCTGGTGGTTGGGATCATCGGTGGTTGGGGGGGGCGATTCACAATGGCCGAAAAAACGAACCTGCCGGATGAATTTCGCCAATGTATTCACATCTGCGACCCGAAAATAGCCACCGGCCGCATTTTGCCAAGCCATCTTGTTGGGAAATTCGCATTTCCAGCCGCTGAGCGGGCAGCAGGCATCGGCGTCCAGCTTGCTGGAAGTTCCCCTCAAGGAGAGGGGGCAGGAAGTCTGAACGTAATGAATTTTTCGCGATTGCGGTGGGAACGGGTCTGGTCGGAGGAGAAACGGAGTTGCCCGGCGCAAGGGTTGCTGTTGGGACTTGCGCTCAGCTTCCTGATTTGGCATGACCCTGACATGACAACTCAATGTGCAGGCAAGCTCCAGTTGCGGCGGCACCACCGATGGGCCGGGTGGCTGGCGGCGTTCGTCGCCCTGCTCATGGCGGCACAGGCGGGGCAAATCAAGGCCGCCGGGGAGGATCTGGTTGATGGGTTTCGCAGCCCACCAGACAGCGCCCGGCCCTGGGTGTATGCATTTTTTCTAAACGGCAATATCACCCGCGAAGGCATCACCGCAGACTTGGAGGCGATGCAACGGGTGGGTATCGGCGGCATGATTGTCATGGAGGTGGACCAAGGCACGCCCGCAGGCCCGGTGGCTTTCATGAGCGACGAGTGGCGCGCTCTGATCAAGCACCTAGTGAGCGAAGCCCGGCGCCTCGGCCTGCAAGTGAATATCAACAACGGCCCAGGCTGGGGTGGCAGTGGCGGCTTTTGGATTCCGCCCGATAAAGCGATGCAGGTGGTGGTCACCAGCGAGACGCAAGTGGCCAACGGCGGAGGGTTTTCCGGGCTCCTGCCGCAACCCCATGCGAACCATGATTTCTATCGGGACATCGCGGTGTTAGCATTTCCTACGCCCAAGGTGCTGCCCAAGACCGAGGACCGGATCAGTCATTTAGCGGAAAAATCCGTGTCGTGGGGGTATATCTCGGGGTATAGCATGGGCACCGACCGTGAGGCCAAGGTGCCGGCCGAAGTGATGATCGATCCAGCAAAAATCCTCGATCTGACGAAAACGATGGACGCCACCGGCAGGTTGGACTGGAGCGCCCCCCCATTGCCAGACGCTGGCACATGGACGGTGCTGCGCATCGGCCACACGTTCACCGGCGCGATTAGTCATCCGGCACCGGCCTCGGGCAGTGGGCCGGAGTGCGACAAGCTGAGCAAGGATGGCATCGAGGCGCAATTCAATGGCATGCTTGGCAAGCTCGTCGCGGACGTCGGCCAGCTGGCTGGCAGCACTCTAACATCGACGCATGTGGATAGCTGGGAAATTGGCGGTCAGAATTGGACGCCGAAGATGCGCGAGGAATTTCAGCGTCGCCGCGGTTACGACCTGCTGCCGCTGCTGCCTGTTTTAACCGGCCGATTTATTGGCAGTGTGGACATGACGGAGCGATTCCTGTGGGACCTGCGTCAGACGGTGTCCGAGTTGTTCAGCGAAAACTATATCGGCCACCTCGGGGAATTGGCCCATGCCCACGGTATGCGTCTGTCCATGGAAGCTTACGGAACTCCGGCGTTAGATATGGATGTCATCAATTCAGTGGACGAACCGATCTGCGAGTTTTGGTGGTCGGGCGGCGGCCGTCTCGATTGGAGCTTGAAGGCCATGGCCTCCGCAGCCCACGTCAACGGTCGGCCGATTGTCGGAGCCGAGGCATTCACATCCAACATGCGAGAGCGGTGGCGGAGTCATCCGGCGCTCATCAAGGCGCGCGGTGACCGGGTATTTTGCGGTGGGGTCAACCGCTTCATTATTCACCGCTATGCGATGCAGCCGTGGGTGCAGCAGAGGTCGCCGGGGATGAGCATGGGGCCTTATGGCTTGCATTATGAGCGAACCGAGACGTGGTGGGAGGACTCGAAGGCGTGGCACCAATACCTGGCTCGTTGCCAGTATCTGCTCCGGCAGGGCCGGTTTGTCGCCGATGTGCTCAGTATTCAGCCCGAAGAGCCGATGCAGCGCTTTAATCTGCTAGGGCTTAGCGGATATGACTACGATGGCATCAGTCCACAGGCATTGATCCAGCAGGTGACGATGCATGACGGGCGGCTGACGTTGCCCAGCGGGATGCAATACCGGCTGCTGTGCCTGCCGGCCACCAACACCAGAAACATGAGCCTGGCTATGCTCAGGAAAATCCGAAGCTTGGTGGAGGACGGAGCTGTGATTCTCGGCCCGGCTCCGGAGTTTACCCCTGGACTAGCGGATTATCCGCAGGCCGACGTGAAACTCAAGCAACTGGTCAGCGAATTGTGGGGCAAGGATGCGTCGATCAACGAGCGATTGGTCGGCAAGGGCAAGGTGATGCGCGGGATGAAGCCCGAGGAAGTGATGGCAAAATTGGGGGTGTTGCCGGATTTCTCCTCTGGCCAAAAGCTCAACTGGATTCACCGCACGCTCGAGGAGGCGGAGGTCTATTTCCTATCCACCGAGCAAGCGCTCACCGCCACTTGCACGTTCCGGGTGAGCGGCCGGCAACCTGAGTTATGGGATCCGGAAACCGGCAGTATCCAGCCCATCCCGGGGTATTGGTTTGATGCGAGCGGTTGCACTTCCGTGCCCATGCAGTTCGGGCCTAGCGGCTCGGCCTTCGTGGTGTTCCGCAGCCCCGCCAATCCGGCTAACCAAATCGTGGCCGTTACCCGCAACGGGGATGTACTTTTGGATCGCGAGCATGCCCCGGCAACCACAGCGGGCCTTGACCTGGTGCAAGGCACGGTGGCGCAAGCGGGTACCTACGAGTTTCTAACAGCTGACGGCAAGCGCCGGCGGATTGATATTGGAGGGTTGCCTGCGCCCCTTGAGTTGGACGGGCCGTGGGAGTTGGAGTTTCCGCCGCATTGGGGTGCACCTGACCAAATCACGCTGGCCAAGCTCATGTCGTGGAGCGATCACCCGGATGCCGGAGTGAAGCATTTTTCCGGCACCGCCATCTATCGGAAGTCATTTGATGTTCCGCAGGAATCGCTGGACCCCAAGAACCGGAGCTATCTCGATTTGGGCAAGGTTGCAGTCATGGCGCAAGTCAAACTCAATGGCAAGGACCTCGGTATCCTGTGGAAACCGCCATTTCGCGTCGAAATCACCGACGCGATTCGGAGTGGTGTCAACCAGCTCGAGATCCGTGTCGTCAACCTGTGGATCAACCGCATGATTGGTGACGAAGCCCTGCCGCCCGATTGCGAAGTGAATCCCGACGGGTCCCTCAAGGCATGGCCGGACTGGCTCCAGAGTGGCAAACCCAACCCAAGCGGCCGCTTCACTTTCAGCACATGGCGGCTGTGGAAAAAGTCCGATCCACTTCAGGAATCCGGCCTGCTTGGCCCGCTGCGCATCGTCACCTGCGAAACTCTGCCAGCAAGTCCCTGAGGCATTCGCCTCCCGCTCATCCGCAACATCTCCGCCTGCCTGATCAAACTCAGAGAAAGAAAATCCTACGGCTAACCGAAAATCTTCACCCAGCACACGGATATATGCACCTTGAGGACGCCATCGCCCATTGTCTAAGCCAGGCCCATGCGAGTGAGGAAATGCCGTTCGGTCCAGACGTGCTGGTGTACAAGGTCGGCGGGAAGATGTTCGCTTGGACCGAGCCAGAGGCTTTCCCTTCCAAACTGAATTTGAAATGCGAGCCGATGCGTGCGCTGGACCTGCGCGACCGGTTTGAGGCGATTCGGCCCGGTTACCACATGAACAAGCGCCATTGGAACACCGTGACCCTCAACGGCACCTTGCCCGCCCCTCTGCTGCGAGAACTCATTGAGCATTCCTATCAACTCGTCGTGCGCGGCCTGCCAAGAAAAGTTCGCGAGAAACTCTAGCGAGGCATGCCTCACACTCGCGCTTCTTCATGCACTGAGCTACGGCACCTCAGCCGCCATGACCGTCGCCAAGTTCCTCGTTGGTCGCCTGGCCTTCGTGCAGATCGACGTCTTCTTCGGCGCTGCTGGAAGATACCTCGGTGCTTTCGAGGATTTGGCTGATTTTCTTGCTTCGGAAAAACAGCCAGGGAACATTGGAAATGCTGCGCAGCTGGATGCCGCCTTGGGCACTGTAAATTTGAATGGTGCCGGCACCACAGAGCAGCAGTTCGAGGAAATCCGGATAGCTGGTGATGAAGCGCTTGGCACCGCGGCCCAGTGAGTCGTCCTTGCTGAGCATGGCGAAGTGCTCGATCTCATTGTGACTGATGCGCCAGCGCTGGTTGATACGCACGTCAATGAACATGATGAAATACAGAATGCCGCCGAATAAACCCAGCAAATCTAGCCAGTCGTGGGAAATGAGCGGATTTTTGGACGACAGGTGGTGGCCGATCTGGCTGAATACCACGACGTTTTTGGCGTCCTTCAACCATAACAGGCAGAACACACTGGCGAGGATAGCGGCACCCCATGTTATAGTTAGATTTCGGCTGAGGTCGAAGCCCATGGCCATGAGCACGGTCAGCAGGGTGATCACAAAGATCCAGCCTTCGAGTTGCGCGTTGATCAGGCCCTCGGGAAGAAGTGGCAACAACAGCGCGAGAAAAAGCACCGGCCAAGTGTAGAGGAATTTAGGATAGCTGTAAAAAACGATTTGGGACGGCAGTCGCCGCTTGTCCTTGGCCGGTTTGGTTGGTGGCGCAGCCGCCGGGTGGGCGGCGGTGGGGGAGTGTGCGGCATCACGCGGACTTGCTGGATCGTTTCCCTCTGGTAGGCTCATTTGGAAATCAAGGTTAGGAATTGGTGGGGGCATACGGGCGACGGCTGTGGCCGACGCTGCCCGAACAAGAACGATCAGAGCGCTTTCCGAGCCAACTTTCAAGCGCGAAAGTCAGGATTCGTGGCTGGGACGCCGCGTGGGCTGGCAAAAGCAGCCCCGGAGTGGAATTTTTGCAGCGATGGGTGGACAAGCGGGGCTGGTCCCATTACACTCGCAGGCATGCAAACCCTTATGCAATCTTGTTCGCGCCGCTCGCGCGGTTTTACCTTGGTCGAGTTGTTGGTGGTCATCACCATCATTGGTATCATGGCGACGATGGCCATGCTTGGCATGCCTAAAATCTTGGAAAAGGGCAGGAAGGTGCAGGCTGTGGCGCAGATTAGAGAATTGGAGGTGGGGATTGCCTCGTTTGAGGCCGATAACAACACCCCGCTGCTTCCTTATGACCAGCGTGCGGCTGGCCAAGACACGGTCTATGGCGAGGTGAACGGCGAGTTTTCCAATGGCATTGTGGTGTCGGCGCTGGGCGGTTTGGGCGAGACCCTGCTTTATCATCCCGTCGCATGCGATGTGAAGGACATCAATCCCAAGGAGCAGGTGTATATGGTCTTCAAACTTGCCGAGAAAAAGAAGAACGGGGTGACTCCTGATGGAGTACTCAACGACCCTTGGGGCCGCCAGTGGATGATGGCCGTCAACGCCTTCAAATCCAGCAACCCAAATGCCGTGCTAGTGGATATCAATACCACCACACCTGGCAAAAATGACTCCCATTTGGATACCAAAGGCTTGGCCGTGTATTCGGATACCGAACCACGCGAGCAATCATTTGTGGCATGGACCTACGGCAAGGACGGCAAAAAGGGCGGTGAAGAGGGCCAGGGTAGAAATCCCCCGCCCTACAACGGATCGGATGACGTGATTTCCTGGAAGTAATTGCAGCGCGGGCTTGCCCGGCAGGCCGCTACCGCTCTAACGTCGCCGCATGCAGACCATTCGAGCCGGAGTCGCGGGGGCGGGAGCCATGGGGCGCAACCACGCCAGGGTTTATTCGCTGTTAGATAACGCGGTGCTTACCGCCGTTTACGATGCGGATGCCAGTCGGGCGGCGGCGGTGGCTGCCGAGTTTGGTGCCCAAGCGGTGACAAGCTTGGAAGCCCTTGCGCAACTGTGCGACGTGGCGAGTGTGGCAGTGCCGACCGTGGCGCACCGTGACGTGGGATGCCGCCTGATGGAATTAGGCGTGCACATATTGATGGAAAAGCCCATCGCTTCGAGCGTGGCCGATGCGCAGGTGTTGGTGGAAACATCGCAACGCAGTGGCCGGGTGCTGCAAATCGGCCATATTGAACGCTTCAACCCGGTGCTGCGCGAGTTGGAGAAAAAACTCTCCCGCCCCCGCTTCATCGAGGCCCACCGCCTCTCGCCCTTTCCTAACCGATCCATCGATATCGGCGTCGTACTCGACCTCATGATCCATGATCTGGAAATTATCCTTCATCTCGTTCGCTCACCCATCGCCAGCATCGATGCCGTCGGGGTGGCCGTGCTCACCAGCCAGGAGGATATCGCCAATGCCCGCCTGCGTTTCGAGAACGGTTGCGTTGCAAACGTCACCGCGAGCCGTATTAGCCCGGAGCGCTTGCGCAAGTTGCGTGTTTTCCAGCAGGATTGCTATCTCTCGCTCGATTATCAGGAGCAATCCGGCCACATTCACTGGAAAGAGGGCATGGAAATTAAACGCGAAGCAGTGGCAGTTGAACCCGGCGAACCATTGCGCCTTGAACTCGAAGCCTTTGTCTCCAGCGTTGCAGCCGGTGTCGCCCCCGCCGTGAGCGGCCAACAAGGGACTGCCGCCCTCGGCGTCGCCTTGGAAATCACCCGCATCATCCATCAGCAAATGGGCGAGGCCTAGGAAAGGCGCAAGAATCCTTGCCGGATTAAAAATATGGGTTCGGCGGGTTGTCAAAAGCGAGGTCGGTTCATGAGTTCCGGATCCGACAGAAAAACCGCCCACGCTGGGCGTGGGCGGTTTTGTTAATCGTTAGATCGGCGGTGGCCGTTTACTCTGCTGCGGTCGTCTCAGCGGGTTCATCAGCGGTGGCCTCGGCATCTGCCGAACGGTCCACCCACTCGATGATTGCCATCAGAGCGGCATCGCTGGTGCGAGGCCCGAGTTTGGTGATGCGACAGTAGCCGCCCTGCCGATCCTTGGAGGCCGGGGCCACTTCGGAGAACAGTTTTTTGACGGTTTCCTTTTGGTGGAGGAATGCGATAGCCAAGCGGCGCGAGTGCAGATCATCGCGTTTGGCGAGGGTGATCAGCTTTTCGGCGACTGGGCGGAGCGCTTTGGCCTTGCCGAGGGTGGTTTTAATTTTCCCATGGTCGATCAGGCTGCAGGCCAGATTGGCGAGCAGTGAGCGGCGGTGGGAGGCGGAGCGTTTGAGCTTGGTGGTGTTGCGTCGATGTCTCATCGGGGGCTTCCGTTTCTAGTGAGGTTGGGGGATTATTCGTCGTCGTCGTCGATGTTTTGTGCGATCAGATCGGCCAAGCCAACCGGAGCCTCATCCTCGACGCCGAGCCGCGGACCGCGGGAGGCGGCGCTGGGGCCGGTGAGCAGGGCGGGTTCGAAGGTCAGGCCGAGGCCAAGGCCGAGCTCGACGAGCTTGTCCTTGATTTCGTTGAGGGACTTTTTGCCGAAGTTGCGGTACTTGAGCATTTCCGCCTCGGACTTCATAGCGAGTTGGCCGACGGTGGTGATGTTGGCGTTGTTGAGGCAGTTGGCGGCGCGCACCGACAATTCGATCTCGTTGACGGACATGTTGAGCAGCTTCTTGAGGATGGCGTTTTCCTCGCTGGATTCGGCAGGAGCCGCTTCAAAGCCAACGGCGTTTTCGTCGTAGTTGACAAACACGTCGAGGTGGTGGCGGAGAATGGCCGATGCCTGCAGCAGGGCGTCCTGCGGGGTGGTGCGGCCGTCGGTCCAAATATCGAGCGTGAGCTTGTCGAAATCGGTCATTTGGCCGACGCGAGTGGTATCCACGGAGTATTTGACGCGGGTGACGGGCGAGTAGATCGAGTCGATGGCAATGACGCCAATGGGTTGGTCCTTGCGTTTGTTTTCATCGCCTGTGGAGAATCCGCGACCGACGCGCACTTCGAACTCGCAGTCGAATTTGACCTTTTTATCGAGGACGCAGATGATTTGGTCCTTGTTGACGACCTGATAGATATGATCATCAATGATGTCACCGGCGGTGATGACGCCTTCTTTTTCCACTTTGATGGAGAGGATGCGCGGTTCCTTATCGTTGTGATGGAACTTGACCTTTTTGAGGTTCAGGACGATGTCGGTGACGTCTTCGACGACGCCTGGGAGGCTGGAGAATTCGTGTTGGACGCCTGCGATGCGCACCGAGGTAATGGCGGCACCTTCCAAGGAGGAGAGGAGGACGCGACGGAGCGAGTTGCCGATGGTGTGGCCATATCCGCGCTCGAAGGGCTCGGCGCTGAACTGGGCGTAGGTATCGGTGGCGGTTTCCTCGTTGCGGAGGAGGCGGTTGGGTAGCTCGAAACGAGCCAATTTGACGGGTGCTGACATGTGGACTGGGGTAGCCGGGTTGCCCTCCAGCGAGCTAGACGTCCCGGATGGGGCGGCTTGGAGGACCAACGGCGATTGAGGATGGCTCGCGGGGCGGGGACTTAAGCGCGGATTGGGGCGGCTTGCCAAGCAAATTTTTCGATGAAATGCGAGGATCTGGCGAATTACCCGAGAATCCGCCGGAAAACACTTAAATATTCGCTAGATGCGGCCTTGTTGCTTAGCTAATAGATATTCCGCCAACCTCCAATGAGTATGAAATCGATCAAAAATCGCGCAGACGGACCCAAAGGTTTTTTTTTGAAAACAGACAAATATTCGCTCAATTGTAGTTTGGCGCTTTGTGCTGGGAGAAATAGCCATCGCCCACATACATCGAGCCGGGGTAATCATTGAACGGGCCGGCATCCGGGGGGAGTTTGATGGTGACGGTGGCGTCTTCCGGTTGGGATTGGGCGATGACGACCGGGGTGCCCTTTATGACCAGGCGGAAGAACTTGGGAGCGAGGTTTTCATGCATGCGGATGCAGCCGTGGGTGCAGGGTTGGTGTTTGACCCAGCCGGTATGAAATCCGTAGTTGGGTTTGAATTCGCACCAATAAGGCATTGGCGTGCCTTTGAACGCCCATCCTGCGGGCTTCTTGTCGAGGTACGTTTGGGTCACGTTATTGCCGCTGTATGCGTATCCGTGGGTCGCAGCCCGGTGTTTTTCGTCCTTGTTGAAGATCGTGAACGGGCCGGTGGGTGTGGCCGCAGGACCGCCCGGAATCCCCACTGATACTGGCATGGCCAGCAGCATGGTGCTTCCTTCCATGACATAGACCCGTTGCTTGCTCAGCGAGACCTTGACCCGGACGTTTTTCGGGTTGGTCGGTAGCTTGGTCGGCAGATCGTAGGCCTGATAGGTGGCCAGGGTTGCGCCCCCGGGTTGCAGGTTGCAAGACGACAGGAATGCGAGCGAAGCCGCTGCAAGGAGGAGGGTTGGTTTGATTCTCATGGGTGATTTTGGCTGGCGGGACGATATCCAACTTGCGCCCGAACACAAGCCGCTTGCGAAAAAATCAGCCGGTGCCGGCCCCTCACTCTGGGATCAGGTTGGAACCAAGGAAAATGAAGAGCGCCAGAAAGAGAAATAACAGGGCAAGCCCGATCTTCACCGCAAATGTGTGCTTTTTCTGAAACTCAATGAGTGTTTCACTGCGCAGGCCCCCATAGGCCAACAGGAAAATAACGATAAGCGGGGCGATGAAGGCGAGGTTGTAGATGACTAACCACATCACGGCGTCAAGCTTGCCCTTTTGGATTTGATAGATGATAGGTGCGTACACTTGGCCGGTGCAGGCGAGTTCGAGCATCGAGATGACCAACCCGGAGATGAAGGCGGCGATGACGAAGTTGCGGGCGCGGGCACCGGTGCGAACCACACCGCGAATGCGGGTCTTGAGAAAGTCGGGCAGTTGCAGGCTCATCGCGTCGAGCCGCCCGGCGCGGGCATGCAGGGCGTCGCGCAACGACAGCCAAGCGGCGAACAAGGCGAGCAGGCCAAAGAACAGGTTGAGCCACCACTGGATGCCGGCGAAGCGGTGGTTGAGCTGGTCCAACATTTCGTAGAGGACCAGACCGGCGGCGAGGTAGGCGATGAACACGGCGCTGATGAAGGCGGCGCCGACCATGAGCATTTCGCGCGGGGTGCGGCGGGCGATTTGCAGGTAGGACAAGAAGAAGATGATGGTGGCGAAGGCGCAGGGGTTGATGCCGTCGAGCAGACCGCCGCCGAGCACGATGGGCAGGGTGACGGCTTGATAACGGCGGTCCACTTCCTTGGCGGCGGCGAGTTGTTCGGTTTCGTCGAGTTGGCGCCAGGTATCGTCCTGGGCTTCTGTCATGGTTTTGGCGAAGAGTTTGCCGAGGGTGGCGGGGGAGATATCAGTGCCGATGACGAAGCCGGCCTGGGTGAAGACGCCCGGGGTGAGCGAGTGCTTGATGGCGGGGACGGTGAAACGGCCGCAGAGCGCCTGATTGAGGATGATGCCGGAGGATTCCAGGATGTTGGTTTCAGTGATGTTGACGAGTGGAAAATCTTTCTTGAGAGAGGCGATGTATTGTTTGGTTTTGATGCATTCCGGGCAGCCGGGTTTGTAGAAAAACACCACATCCAGCGAACTGCGGGTCGGCGGCGGCGCGGCGGCCGGCTCGTCTGTCAAAACCGGTGCATCCTTGGCGGCGGGCTTGGAGGCGCTTTCCGCCAGTGAGGCAAAGGTGGCGAATCCCTTGGTTTGGACCGGGTTGATGCGGGCGTTGAGCAGTTTGAGCTTGTCCGGTTGGATGGTTGACGGGTTGACCACCGCCAGCATTGGCCGCAGCGCGGGGGTGGCGCGGGCGGCATTTTCGCCAAGCCACTCGCCGATTCGATAGACGGCGTTAGTTTCCTTGGATAGGCGCGGCAGCAGTGCCACAAAGGCATCCAGATCGGTGGGCACGCCTTGGGCGATGAGGGCGAAGGACGCCTCGAAGCGCAGCAGGGGTGAGGGGTCTTGTTCGGCCATGCGTTTGAGGGCGGCCCGGACAGGATCGGCTAGCCGGACTTTTTTCTCGTTGTAGCTGTAGTTCGAGTAATTATCGCGGGTCAGCAGGCTGTCGGAAAAATGGTGGATCCAATAGTTTTCGGTTTTGGCGGCGCGGTCCGGGAGCACGGCGCGGACGAAGGCTTCCGAATCCTTGGCGATCGCCTCGGCGCTGGTCGTGATCTCGGAGGGGCGGGCGATGAGGAGTGCCTGCCATGCCGCCCGCCGCAGGTTGGAGTCCTTGGCGGTGGTATGCGGCTTGAGCGCCTCGATGATTTTCGCGTTGCTACAATTGCGGCTGGCAATGGCAGCGAGAATGCGCAGCGGTACCGACGCGTCGCGTGCCTGAAGAATCGTCAGGCACCACGGACGGATGATGGCGGCATTTTCGCGCGTGGCGGATTCAAAGCGGTAGCCGTATGCCTCCTGAGGTTGGAGCAGGCTGCCGGGCTTGCCCAGCTCCTCCAAGACCAGGTTGACAAGGGCCTTGGCCTTATCATTGGACAGGGCGCATTCGGCTGCGGCACCGCGCACCTCGGCCACCGGATCGCGCAGCAGGGTGGTGAGCAAGGGCACGGCCTCACGAGTGGATGGGTTGTGAATGTGAGAGCAAATGGCAATCTTCTGGGCGGTCGTTTGGGTCGGCAGGTCGCGGATCAGCGCGGTATATCCCTCGGCTTGGCCGGCGCGGGCGAGATTCACCGCGGCATTGAAACGAAGGCCGGGCGGGGTGTCAGGAGTGAGGCGCTTGGTGATTTCACGGATGAGTTCGGCTTGGGCGGCGGGAATGGTGGGCACGTTCCGCTCTGCGGGTGCCGACTTGAGGTTTTGGCCGGGCAGCTGGAAGGCTTCGTAAAGGGGATCCAGCGCGGTGGGCTCAGCGCTCTCTTTGGCGGCACTGAGGGCCTCCAGCAATTGTGGATCGGTGCGCCGCGTCCCCGATGCCGGCAGGTCCAGCCGCTCGAGGATGGCGTTGGCCTTTTCCTGGCTGTCCGATCGCAGCGCCGCCACCAGCACACTCGCCGATTTGTTGCTTTTCAGTGCATCTTCATCGGCAGCGATTACGCGCAGAGCGGCGCAAGCCACGTCGAGGTTGGAATCTGCGGCGAAGTGCAGCGCCAAGGATTCGAATAGCTTGTTAGACTGAATGGCGCGCAGAGCGGCGAGGCGGGCCTCGGGTGGGGCGGCGTCGAGTTTGGCGAGGATTTCGGGATCGAGGGATTGTTTCATGGCGCCATATCCTTCGATGACCGGGCCGGCCATGGCGTCGCTGGCGAGGAACATCGCCTTGAGTTTGGGCAGCGCATCCTTGGCTCCGAGGGCAACGACCGCATTGATGGCGGCAAAGCGTACGAACTCATCGGCATCCTCTAGCAGCGCAAGGCAGGTGTCTTTGGCCTTGGTGAGCTTGCGCTTGGTGACGTATTCGAGGGCTGCGGCGCGCACCCGCCAACGCTTATCGGTGAGCGAGTGGAGAATCGCTTCGTCGGCGGTGGGAGCGCTTTTCTTGGGGCCGTAGGAGGATCGCTTGTTATCGCCGCTGAGGGTGAGGCTGGTGTGGATTGCGGAGACGAGCAGGTCTTCGTCGGGGTGGTTGAGGAAGGAGCTGACGAGTTTTTCGGTGTCTGGGCCGGGAATGTCTTTGAGCCGGCGCAGCGCACCGTGAATGACGTTGACGTCAGGCTCTTGGGCGAGCAACGGGGCGAGGATGGCCACTGCCGGGGCACCGCCGCAGCCCAGCAGCGCGTCGATGGCAGATTCGCGCACCAGAGGGTCCGGGTGGGTGATGAAATCACGCAGGATCGGCAGCGCAAGACTGCCTGCACTGCGCACCGTAGTGAGCGACGAGAGCAGCTGGTCGCGGCTGCCAAAGGCGAGTTGGCGGGCGGTGTCGGCTGCCTGGTCGCCGAGTTGGCGGGCCAGGGTGATTTGGTATTGGGCCTCGCGAACCCGAGCACGGCTGCCGACGGGCAGGGTGGTTGTGTCGTTGAGGAACGTTTCCAAGAAGCCGACGGCGCCTAGGCCCTCCGCCTCCAACATGCGGCGGGCGCGGCTGGCTTTGTCGCTGTCATCGGCGAGCAGGTCGCGCAAGTAGCTGCGGCGTTGGTCCTCGGAAAAAAGCGTGCCGGATGGGTGGGCATCGGCGGCTTGACCAGCCCATGCATGCCAGCGGGTGAGGGCGGCAGCGTTTTCCGGAGAGGCGGCGGGGGTCCATGGGTTATAGGATAGGTCGCCCCCGGCGAGTTCCTCGAGCAGTTCTAAAGCGCCGAGGCGCACGGCCAGCGTCGGGTGGTCCAGCATGGCAACGAGGTCGGCGCGGGGCGGGGATTTGGCGTCCACCAAGGCGGCGCGGATGATAGAGTGGCGCTCTTTGTTAGAAAGTTGCGGCAATACCTCGGCGAGGGTAGCCACATCGTGGGTGCCGTGGCGGAAGCGCTCAAACGCCTCGTCGGCTGGTGTGACCGCTGCGGCAGGGGGCGGATCAGGAGCGGGGTCTTCCGGCGCGGCGTCCTGAGCGGGGAGAAAAGCCGAAAGGAAGAAGAGCAGAAAGGCTGAGATGAAGGCGCAAGACACAAGGGAAGCCACTGCGGGGATGGCGCGAGCGCTGCGAAGTCTCAGGGCGGAAGACATGATGGTAAAGATGTTAGAAAAGCGAATTTGAAAGCTGATGATTTGAAATTTCAGCGGGGAGCTTGGGCAAGATCGACATGCGCGATCTTGTTTCTTGAAGCTTCTAGTGAAGCAGCGCGTAGGCGAGGATGTTGGCGTTGATTTCCATGGAATTTTGGATTTCGTTGCCGCCGCAGCAGCAACAGCCTTCGGCGTGGGAGCTATCGTTGAGGCCCTCGGCGGAATAGACGACGACGATTTTGCCGTTGCGGGTGAAGCCCTTCAGCAGGGTTTCGGGTCCGGAGTGGGAGAGCTTGAGGTCCTTCACACTGAAAACTGTGCGAAAAATATCGTGGTTCAAGGGTATATCCTTCAGGCAGTCGTTGCCAAAAATCGACTTGAGCTCGCGCTCAAACGATTTGCTCCATGCCTCGTTGGAACAGGATGCCGAAGCTAGCAGAAATCCGCCGTTCTCCAGGTATTTCTTGAGGTTTTCGCGCTCCTTGGCCGTCAGGTTGAAGTCGCTCTCGCCGGTCATGATCACAAACGGGATCTTGAACAATTCGTCATCGGCGAGTTTGACCGCTTTGAAGCGGCGCTCGGTGGCGATCGAAGTTTTTTGCTGAACGGTGGTTAGGAACTCGTCGCTGAAGCACTTAGACGTTTTGGTGCCGGCGTAGATGAGGTTGCCGCACTCGACGGCACCTTCTTTAGCGACGAGCGGGGCGGTAAGAGCGAGCAGGATAGTTAGGAATTTCATGGGGTAAGAAATCGTTTCACCGCCTCGCGATAGGGCTCGGGGATGGCGTCGGGGGTGGAGGTGGAGGATTGGCCTTGACGGATTTCGGTGGGTTTCAGAACTCCGTTTTCGGCAGTGCTGGGCAGCGGGTGGACGGGCGCGGTTTTACCATCGCCGTTGCGGCCATCGCCGCCGCCTGGGGAATCATCGAACTGGAGGCGATCGGGGCCGACGACTGGGAGGTTCATGGGGAATCCGCCGCCGGGAGCGCCGGCCATGCCCATGCCGGCGGGGCCTTGGCCTTGGCCGCCGGGTTGGTCGCCTTGGCCTTGTCCGGGGTTTTGGCCGAGCATGGCTTCGAGGAGTTGCTGGAGGTTTTTATTCACATCCGGGCGTTGGACGTCGAATTTTGGGGCCTGGCCCTTGGCGGCCTGGGGGAAGGGTTCGGGTTCGGAGAGGAGGCGTTCGAGGATGGCGCGGGCCCGTTCGGCGTTGGCGAAGGCGTCGGCTGCCTCGCCGGCCTTGCCGTGTTTGGCGGCGGCGTCCATGAGGGTTTCGGGGGCGGCTTCGGTGAGTTCGTCGAGGAACTTGAGGGCGGAATCGATCATCGGCGTGAGATCGGCGTCGTCCTTGGGCAGGGCGTCGGCGCGTCGGCGCAGTTCGATTTTAAAATCATCGAGGGCCGTGCGGTTTTTCTGTTGGGTTTCGGCGAGGGACGGGAGCAGTCGGCGGTTTTGGTCGTCGCCTTGGCGGAGTTCCTCGACGATGGTGCCGAAGCGCTTGGCCAGATTGGCTTGGGACTCGTAGATTTGGCGGAATTTGGCGGCCATTTCGAGGAGGCTGGCGGCTTGGTTGACCTTGTGGACTTCGTCGTCGAGTTGCTTGGCCCGGGGTTGTTGGCGGCCGAGGCGCTTGAGCATCTCGTCGATGGCCGCCTGCTGGTCTGCCTTGGGGGCCTTGGCGTCAAAGTCCTCCAAGGGTTTGACGTTTTCCCGGACGTCGGCGGCTTGTTTTTCGGCAAGGTCCTGGAGGCGCTTTTCGAGCTCGAAGGCGGGAAAATCCTTAGCGATTTTGTCGAGGAGATCGGCGGCCTGCTGGTGGGCTTTCTTCGCGGCATCGGCAGCTTTTTCGATGGCCGGGGCGTCACCTGCTTCGCTGGCATTTTTAAGATCCTCGAGGGCATTGCGGGCTTGGTCGATGGCATCCTTGGCGGCTTGGAAGCGCTTTGCAAACTGGTTGATCGTGGTTTTGGCGCGGACGTATTGGGCATATTGGTCCTCTGAAATGATTTGGATGCGGGAAACCTCCGAGCTCCCCTGGCCGAGCAGCGACGGGTTGTGGTCGGAAGCGTCGAGCATCAGTTCGATGGTCTGGCCTGCTTCCAGACCGAGCTCATCCAAGTTGAGTTTATCGGCGAAATCATAGGCCTTCTCGCGCAGCGCCGGGGCAACGATGCGGGCTCGGTCGCGGAAGCCCGAGAGGGTGCGGACGAAATGCACCTTGGCGAGGCCGAAGTCGTCCTGAGCTCGGCCGGTGACGGGGATGACGGACCTGGGAGTGGCTAACATCATTGCTGGCGGCGAGGTGAGCACCACACTCGGTGGCAGGTCGGGCGAGGTGCGGAAGGCGAGGTCGAGCGGGCGGGCACTCGGTGTGCCGCGCAGGTCGCGAAGGGTGGCGGCGAGCCGACCGGACTGGGTGGCGGTCCAGGTGAATGCGGCAGTTTGGGCACCTGGCAGGGTGGCCGGGTAGGATTGTGGAACGGGGGTGGAACCAGGGATGGCGCTCGGAGTGAAAATGAGGGTGGCCGAGCTCAGTGGCCGGTTGCTGGTCAGTTCGAGGGTGATGCTGGAACCCTCGATCGCTGCGATCTCGTTGGTATCAAGCGGAAATTCAGCCGCAGGCAGGCCGGTGTAGGCAGGTGGGGTGAGGCGCACCAAGCCGCTGAGGATATTGGGTTCGAGGAGGATTTCGACGGGGTGCCAGGTCGAGCGGGCCTTGCCGCAGCAGAACGCGATGGCGACGGGTTCGGTGAGTCCGTCGAGTTTGCGGGAGAAGCGGATTGGGGATTCGCGGAACGCCGGGAGGCGCAGAATCGCCCCGCTGCGAGGTTGCCGGATGAGGCACTCGATGGGTTGCTTCAGGCTGGCACCGGTGATTTCGGCGGATATAAGCAACTCACCACCATAGACGGTGGCCGGTTTGGCGGGATCCAGGGTGAAAATAAGGGGACTGTACGGCGGAATGTCAGCGCCGGGGTGGCGCAAGCGCTCGGCAATGGTGGCGAACGCGGCTGGCTGGGCAAGGCGCAGACCGCCGAGGGTGAGCAACGGAACGGTCAATGCCAGCAGCGCTAATCCCAGTGGACGCCAGGGGATGATTTTGCTTGCAGGTAGCGCTGCAAGGGCCGCGGCGGCGGCATCCAACGTTCGGCTTGTTAGAAACTCCGTGAGGGCGGATGGGCTGGGAAGATCGGCACCCAGCATGATTTTGCTGCCCGCTTCCTGCTTTGCGAGGGAAAGCGCGGCGGCGGCGGGAGCGCGTGGGTCGGTTAATGCGGCGTCGGCACGGGCGGCGGCGCTGCGGGCCGGGACGCGCAGCGCTTGGATAAGGCCGGCGCATCCGGCGATGGCGCAGATGGCGGCCAGAACGCCAGTGATGGTGAGGCGGGCTGATGCTTCAAAGGCTGTCGCGGCATCTGTTAGGCCGAAGGCCAGCCACAGGCTGGCGGCGAGCGCGAGCAGGCCGAGGCCCGCTCCCGCGAGTCTGGCACCGCGCAGCAGCATGCGGATGCGGCGGAGTTGGGAGGGGAATGAGCTCATGGTGATTAATGTTTCATGCCAGCCCTTGGCGGCGGCGCAGGAACCACTCGCTGGCCAAGAGGGCGGCGACGATGAGGGCGACGAGGGCAGAATTCCAAGATGGGGCCCAAACGGCACCGGCATCCAGAGTAGCCGGGGGATGCTTGACAAGCCGGGCCTTGAGCAGGGCTGAAAAAGCCGCGGGTTGGATGGCTTGGCCGGCGGCGGTTTGGGCGAGGGACTCGAGAAACGCCGGATCGGGTGAGAGGTCGTCCGCTTCCTGAGGCGGGCTTGGCACGGTGAAGAGAACCTCGGGAGTGGGTGGTGCGTCGGGGCGTGGATCGCTGAGCTTGAGCGTCCACAGGCCGGGCTTATCCGGGGTGAAGGAGGCGCGCCAGAGCGGACGGCCTGACGGGTCTGGGATTGCCGCCGGGCTGGCTTTGGTGACGTTTCCGGCCGGATCAGTGATGACAATGAGCGGTTGGGGCGCGGCTCCAGAACCCCGATACGAAAGGGTGGCGGCCAAGGTGCTACCGAGCTCACCACGGGATGCTGGCAGCCGCAACGAAAAGTCCTGGCCCGGCAAAAACTCCGAGTAGGACGCCATCCATTGAATCAGCTGAGTCCAAAAGTCTTCATAACAATTCCCCAGCTCCCGGGCCTCGGGAAAAAAGTCCCACTTCCATAGCCCGTCGCCGTTGACCAAGCCAGTGACGCCTTGCCCATAGCGGCGGACTAACAGTACCGGAAATTTCCCGGAATTGCCTGAGCCACTGCCTGCCGCTTGCTCGGGGACGCCCTCCGCCAGAACGCGGGTGAAGGGCTTGACCAACGCAATCTGCCGCCCGTCCCGCAGCGTCGGCAGCGCCGCCCATAGCGAGGCATCAGGCGCCGGTAGCGCCTGCCCGAAAAGCCCGGCCGCTTCGCCGTCGCGAGTGGGCGTAAACCGGAAATCGGCGGTGGTGGCTGTGGCCCAGACGACCGGTTCCAATGGCTCCAGCGCCGCCAACGAGGCCGTGGACGCCTTGCCACGCGAAAATAATACCGCACCGCCACGGTCACGGACGTAGGCCCGCAACATCTCAGCCCGCTCCGGGCTTAAAAATGGATCAATGTTCTTGCCGAAAACAATCAGGTCGTAGCGGGCGAGTTCGTCGAGCGTATTGGGAAATACCGGCTGGTTGGTTTCTTCGTTCTTGGCCTCGCCGGAGTCGATGCGGAAGTATCGTTCGTCGGAGAGGCGGTGGACGGAGTGGACGTCCATGTGGGGTTGTTGGCGGAGGAGTTGGGCGAGGAATTTGCTATCCCAATAGGGGGCTCCCTCGACGAGGAACACGCGGGTTTTGGATTCGAGGATGCGGATGTTGATGGCTGCTTTATTATTAGAGGAACGCACTTCGCCGGCGATGACCGGGGTATCGATCGACCAATGGGCGGAGGCGGGTGGGGCTTTAATTTCGAAGGTGGCGGCGACGGTTTTGCCTGGGGGCAGTTCGAGGGTGAGGTTGGCGAGAGATTTGCCGTCGGCGTCGCGGAGAGTGACCGCGGGGCGGATCGGGTCGAGGCCGGTGGATTTGAGGGCGAAAGGGATGCGGAGGGGTTGGCCGGCGAAGGCTGTTAGGGATGCGCGGGGTTGGATGAGGGCGAGGTCGGGAGGTGGCACGTCGGTGCCGATGGTGACGGTGTGGATGGCGGTGTTGCGGCTGCGGGCCCGCAGGCCGAGGGAGTCGAGGTCGGGCGGGGATGAGTTGAGTGTTTGGCGGCCGTCGCTCAGGACGATGATGCCGGCGAGGGATTCGCCGGCGGCGGCGGCATCCTGGAGGATTTGGGAAACGGCGGGAAGAATGTTGGAGGCAGTGCCGTTAGGTGGTGGGGGTGGCGTGGCGGTGGAGGCGGCGTCGAGTTTGGCAGCGAAGGAATGCACTCGCAGCGGGACGTCGGCGGATTTGGCGTGGGCGGTGGCCTGGTGGATAAGGGTTGCAGCCACGGCGGCGCGGGTGGAGCCATCGGCAGTGGGTTGAGCCATGGATGCGGACACGTCGTTGAGGAGGATCCACGGGCTGGGGTGGCTTTCAGTGGGATAGGTCCATTTTCCCGGGTTAAAAAGCAGGGTGAGGGCGGCGGCGGGGGCGAGCAGACGCAAGGTGAGCAAGCGCCAGCGCATGCCCGGGCTGATACCCGCCGAGCCCCGCCAGGCACCCAACGCGGCAATGCCCAGCGCCAGGACGGCGAAGGGGATGAGGATGGGAAGTGGGAAGGGAGGGTGCAATGGGCGGGGAGTTAGAAGTTATTAGGCGGAGTGGGCGGAGGGGATGGTGTGGAAGCCGAGTTCCTTGGCCGGTTCTGACGGCGTGGCGATGAGTTGCTTGATGGCTTCATCGTCTGTGAGTTGAATCAGTCTGTCTTTCATCTGGAGCGGGAGTGGACGAGGGATTCGAGGATGAGAAAGAGAAGGGCCGCGAGAGCCAGCCATGGCCAGAGCGGGAGGCCTTGGGCGAGGGCTGCTTGGCGGACGAGCGAATCGTTAGATGCATCGAGTTTGCCGAAGGCTGGGGTGGCCTCGAGCGGGCGGAGGTCGCTTTCGGAGTCGGGGAAATTCACCGCGGTGAAGGCGATCGGCTGGCCGGAGAATTGCCAGCGATAGATGCCGGGAATGGCGGGGGTTTTCGAGTGCCAGCGAGTGCCGTCGGCGGTGGTGGTCTCGGTGAGCGGCAGCGGTTCCGAGGTCGGGCCGAGCAGGGTGACAGCCCCGGCGTGGGCGGGATCACTGGACGACCAACTCAACGAGTTGCCGGGAAGCGAATAGGCGGGCTCGGCGGTGCCTCGTGGACGGGTCCGTAGGAAAATTTCGGCGATGGCCGGAAGAAACGCTCCCTGGGTTGGCCAGTCAGTTTTTGCGGGGTCCAGAGGCAGGTTCCAAAGCAGGATGGAGGCGCCTTCGGTTGGGCATTCGAGGAGTGCCGGAACGCCATCCACGAAGCTGGCGATTGGGCGGATGCCTGGCAGCGCCGCGAGTTGGGCAGGCAGGCGGAGGCGTTCGCGGAAGGTACCGGCGAACGGGTTGCCAAAGTCGCCTGAGCGGAAAAGCTGGTTGGCGGGGTGGGATTCCTCGGGGATAGCGGCCCAACCGGCGGGTGAGGCAATGATCGCGAGTGGGCCGTCCGCCGGATCCGCCGGCACTTGCAGGAGGCTGCGGATGGCCGCCAGCGGGCAGGCGGCGGCGGGCCGCACGATCAGAGTGGTGCCTGACAGCGCCGATTTTCGCAACTCGGCGGGAGCCTCGCCGGACCAGGCGGAGATGAATTGGAAATCCGGCCGTTTGGCAATTGCCGGATCGTTGGCAATCTCCAGCCACGAAAGCGATTTTGCGAGTTTGCCTAGGATTTTGGCGTCGGGCGAATCGGCCGCAGTGGTCAGGGCGAGGCGCAGTGATTCGCGGATCTGGACGACGCAGTGACGGGCGTCATCGGCGGGAAATCCGTCCGGCTCGATCGCCGCACTGATGGCCATCGGCCCGGGGGTGGCCGGGCGGATGACAAACGCGCATTCCGCCTCGCCCCAGGCCGGCAGCTCGATCGTCTGGGATTGGCGCGCGCCATCGGCATCCAGCGTCAGTTGGGTGCGCAACGCATCTGCTGAAAAATTCCGCACCCGGGTGAGCAGCGTCAGGTCCTGGCCGACGACCGGTTCGGTGGGTTGCGGGATAAGGCGGCTGACTGCGACGTTGGGCGGGGAGGAGGTGGCGACGCGCTGGCTGCGCACGACGATGTTGGTGGGAAAACTCGGCGCAAAGTCACGCCAAGCGCTCGCTTGAAAGTCTGAAATGATGATCAACTCGCGGTGACCTCCGACCTTGGCCAGTTGCCGCAGCGCCAGATCAAATGCGGCAGTCAGGGCTCCGGCCTCGGGCAGCGGGTGGGCTTGTTTTAATTTGTCTGTTAGAAACTCCAGATTGGGTCCGGGCTCCGGGAAGGCGGCGGCGGGTTCGGCAGCTATCCAAATAAGGTTGGCGTTGTCGGGTTTTGACTGCTCAAGGAATCGGGTGGCTTGGGCGCAGGCGGAGTCGAAGCGGCTGCCGGCCCCTTCGCGTGCTGCCATTGAGGCCGTGCGATCGACCAGCAGGATGACGGTGGATTTTTCGCCGGGCAGTGAGGCGGAGTTAGAGATGAGGAATGGCCAGGAAAAGGCGGCGGCCAACGCAAACAGGGCGAGGCTGCGCAGGGCGAGCAGCAGCCAGTCCTTCGGGCGACGGATCCGCGCGGTGCTGCGCAGCACCCGGCGCAGGAACTCGATGTTAGAAAAGCGATAGGCCGGCGGCCGTGCCCGGGACAGCAGGTGCACCAACAGCGGCAGCCCGGCCAGCGCGAGCAAGCCAAGGAGAGCGGGGTGCAGGAAATTGAGGGACATGGGTCGATGTTATCGGGGAGAGACAGAAGACCGCTGCGCTGAAAGACAGGAGACACAAGACTGCAAGACGCAAGACGCAAGGAGAGAAGAGAAAGATAAGACCCAAAATGGCGCGGGGCGCATTCCAAATAACCAATAACTAATAACTTTCTTCATCTTCATCTTGTGGCTTGTGTCTTGCGTGCTTGCTATTCAATCTCTGAGCCGGTCGAAGAGCGAGAAGTAGGGGTCGGCAGTGGATGTTAGGGCGTAGTCGGCACGGCGGGCGGAGGCGAGGGCACGCAGGGCGCGGGTATGATTGAGCAACTCCTGTTGCCAGGCGTCGCGGAGCGCGTGGGGGTGGACGGTTAGCTGGTCGTTGGTCTCCATATCGATGAAGCGCGACAGTCCTCGGTCATCGAGGTTGAGTTCGCTGGGGTCGAGCAGATGGAACAGGTGGATGCGAAAACCGCGGTGGATGTAAGGATTGAGCGCGCGGAACAAGGCTGCGGGTTCGGTGAAGAAATCCGATAAAATCACCAGCGTGCCCTTGCGCTTGAGCAACGGCTGGGCGCGGGCCAGCGTTTCGGTGATGGAAGTGTTGGATCCGGGTCGGTTGGTTTCCAGAGTGGCGAGCAGGTCGTGGAGGTGCTGGCGGGTGGAGGCCGGGGGCAGGAATTTGCGGATGCCGTGGTCGAAAAGCGTTAGGGAGACGCGGTCATTTTTTGAGATGACCCACCAGGCGAGTGCGGCGGCGAAGAACGATGCGTATTCGAGTTTGGAGAGGCGAGGCGAGTTTTCCGGAAACCCCATTGAGGCCGAGCAATCGAGGAAAATGTGGCACTCAAGGTTGGTTTCCTGTTCGAAGGTGCGCAGGAAAAGTTTGTCGTTGCGGGCGAACACCCGCCAATCGACCCGTGCCAGATCGTCGCCGGGCGCGTATTGGCGGAATTCGTGAAACTCGATGGACGAGCCGCGCTGGTGGGAACGGTGGCGTCCCGCCAAGTACCCCTCAACCATTGCCTTGGCGCCGAACTCATAATTCTTGAGTCGGCGGATATCGGCGGGATCGAGGAAGCGGTGCATGGGGGAAGACGCAAGAGACTGGAAGACACAAGAGGAAGATCGGACGGATCGGACGGATCGGACGGATCAAATGGCGGCGATAAGCTTGGCGATGATTTGGTCGGTGGTGATGCCTTCGCCGGTGGCGTTGTAGTTGGCGATGAGGCGGTGGCGAAGGACGGGCAGGGCGACGGCACGGATTTCATCGGCGGAGGCGGACGGTTTGCCGCGCAACAGGGCGAGGGCACGGGCGGCGCGGGCGAGGCACTGTGAGGCGCGGGGGCCGGCCCCGTAGGCGACGTAGTTTTTGACGTCGGGGCTGGCGAGTGGGGAATCCGGTCGGGTGGAATGGACGAGTTTGAGGATTGTTTGGATGACGGATTCCGGCAGTGGGACATCGACGGCGGCGTGCTGGAGTTCGAGGACTTTTTCGGCGTCGAGGATCGGTTCGGGCAACACGTCGGCGTGGCCGGTGGTGCGGCGGACAATTTCGGCCTCCTCGTCGAGGGTTGGATAACCGATGTTGAGCTGGAAGAAAAAGCGGTCTAGCTGGGCCTCGGGGAGCGGATAGGTCCCTTCGTGTTCGATCGGGTTTTGGGTGGCGAAGACGATGAACGGTTCGACGAGGCGGCGCGTTTGGCCATTGACGGTGACCTGTTTTTCCTGCATGGCTTCGAGGAGGGCGGCCTGGGTTTTGGGCGGGGTGCGGTTAATTTCGTCGGCGAGGATGAGGTTGGCGAAGATCGGGCCGGGGATGAACTGGAACGAGCGCTCTCCGGCCGTGGTGCTCTGCAAAATTTCTGAGCCAACGATGTCGGTGGGCATCAGGTCCGGCGTGAATTGAATGCGCTGGAACTTCAACCCGAGAATCCGCCCAAGAGTCGATACTAACAAGGTCTTGGCGAGGCCCGGCACGCCGACCAGTAGGCAGTGGCCCTTGCACAGCAGGGAGGTGAGGAGTTGCTCGACGATTTCGTCTTGGCCGACGATGACGCGGCCGGTTTCGCTGCGGATTTTGGCAACGGTGTCTTGCAGGCGGTCCCAGTGGGCGGCAGGTGCTTCGGTCATGGCGGTGGTAATTCTTCTTCGGTTGGGGGGGAGGGGTCTTCGGCGGTGGATGAGGAGTTTTTCGGGCTTTCGGACGAGTCAGAGTCGCCTGACGAGTCGCCGTCGGAGTCATCCATGCCGGGGAGGCCAGGACGGGAGACTCCGTCGGAACCGTTAGATTTGGCGGTCTTATCGGCCGCGAATTTATCGGCGTCGGCGCGGGTGAGGATTTGGATGGAAATGTAGAAGCGCTCGCCCTTATCGGATTCGAGGAGTTTATTGACGGTGGCGGCGAAGGGCTCCCCAGATACCTCCCCGGATGCATCCTCGGGGTCCACGCCAGGTCCCAGCAGAGTGGCTTTGCCATCTTTGACGAGCCACACGGAGGTGCTGGAGCTGCGGCTGTCGAAGGCGCTGGCGTAGGCTATCACGATGCCGGTGGCATTTTTGTTGGCCCCAAGCGTGTTGATGGCTTCAGAAAAAATCTGGGCGCCGGTGATGACGCCGCGGCGTCCTTGTTCGTCAGATGCATCCGGGCTGGGGCTCTTGGCGGGCTTGGGTTTGAGCGGGAAGACGCAGGTTGTGAGCTCCAGGCCCGGGCCGAAGTTTGCCGGGCTGATGCCGATGTAAGTGCGGGAGTGCTTGTCAATTTCGGCGGCGAGGGACTCGATGTGCTTCGTTAGGGTGTCTGCGGAGATGCTGAAGCCGACGTCGATGTTGCCGGCACCCTTCACATCCGGGAAGCTAGGGCTTTTTTCCTGGGTGCGGGAGGTGATGATATGTTGAAGGGTTTTGACGGATTCCGGCTTGGGCGGATCTTCCGAGTCCTTGAACCATTCCAGCCAAGCGGCGCGTTCGTCAGGGCTGAGGGATGTGAGGTAGGGGTGGATCTCGGCGGCGGGCTTTTTCCCGGCAGTGGCGACGATTTCAGCGAGGTGTTCCTCGGTGACTTTTGAAGCATCGGGCAGTGGCGGCACGGGTTTGCCGGCTAGGCGGGCATTGGCATGCTCGACGAGGATGGCGCTGGCGGTCTTATTGAGAATGACGGATGCGGAATGGGCGTCGCTGTAGGCGCTGGGTTGAACGGACGTTTCAAACGCGCAGGCGGCAATTTCCGCAATGGTTGGTTCGCTGTCCGTTCCGTAGCGCTGGTACCGGTTCTGCGGGTTGAATTGGCTTGAAACGCTGCGGGTGTCGGCGAGAAGCTTTCTCCAGACGACGGCTTCGGGTTCGGACACTTTGCGCTCTTCGGGCTCGGCAGGCTCCTTTGCGTCCTCCTTGGCGGGCTTGTCTGCTGGCTTTACAGCGGGATCCGCCTCATCGGTTGGCTCGGTATCGGCTTCATCGGCTTCCCAGCGGATCATCGAGGTGACGGATAGGAACCTGGCGCGCACAGTGGCATCGGTGGCGGCATTGGCCCCTTCGAGGAGGGCGTGGAGGTGTTTGACTGGGGTGGCGTCTGCCAACATGTCGGACAGTGAGCTGATGGCAGCTTGGGCATCGGCGGGTTTGCCCTTGGCGATTTGGAGGGCGAGGGCCCGTGGGGATTGGCCGCCGACGAGGGTTTCTAGCTGTTTGAGGATTTTTTCGGCACCGCCGGCTTGTTTGACGAGCCACGCGTGTGGGTTGGTGTCCTCGGAGTCGCCGGCACTGCTCTGGCTGCGCACGAGTTTGGCGTAGGCTTCGAGGAACGGTTTGGCGGCGGCCTTGCGGCTGCGCAAATAAGTTTGCACGTCCTGAAAAGTGGCGATGGCCGGATCGGCGGCGAGGGCGTAGGCTTCAAACGCCTGATGCGCCTTGGGCTCGGTGGAGGCGGCAAGGATGGAGGCGGCTTGCGACGATTGATTGCTCGACCCGTCGCGGAGGAAAACGGCGGCCAGCTCCTCGCGGGTGGCGTCTTTGTGATCATTCCAAAAGGCCAGGGCGGTCTCGCGGATGGCATCCGGATCAACCTGGGACGGATCGCTTTCGTGCTGGGATTCCGGGAGGGTGGCGGCGAGGAGGCGGATGGCGATTTCGCCGCGGGTGGCGGGGCGGTTGAGTGCGGCGTACAGGCCCAGTGTGCGATCCTCATCGCTGCCTCTCGACGAGTAGTAACCCGAATATGAGCGGGCGTTGGGCAGGTGGGTGAGGAACGGATCGCCAGTCAGGGCTGCGAGCGCCGGGATGGCGGCCATTTTCAAGGCGGCAAGCCGGAATGGCACGGAGGCACTGGGGTCGGCATCCGCCTCCGCTTGGATCAGCCAGAGCGAGCCCGGACCGTATGCCTCGCCATCGTTTCCGTAGCCTTCGCTCATCTGCATCCGATAGCGCACGGCGGCGGAAAGGGCTGGGGACTTTTTGTCCTTTGGCTTTTCGTTAGGATCGGCGGGCGGCTTGTCGGTGAGTTCGCGGATGATGGCGATGGCCCGAGGGTCGATCGTGACCTCCGGCAAGGTGGGTGGCGGTGCCTTGGTGCCGGTGGCTTGCTTCTCCAATTGGGGCAGCAGCATGGCCACGGCATCGCGGTTTGACCAACCGCGCGGGAAGCGCTTGCAGAGGCTGGCCAGCGCCGTGTGATAGGCCGCCCAATCCCCGGATACAAAGAACGCACGGCACGCCTGTTGATAGAAATGGCCGGCCAGCACATCCACGGCGGCATCGACGGCGGCCTCACGCGACGGGTACACCTCGAACACGGCCAGCGCGAGCCGGTTGGCTAGTGCGGTGCGGCCGGTTTGATGGAGTTGGGCGGCAAACAGCAGGAAGCTGCCAAAGTTAGAAGCACTGTAGCTGGAGACGGAGCCGAACGGATCCCGAACGTCGTCGGCAGTCCTCTTGGCGACGATTTTCTTGAACCCGGCGAGGATCGATTCAACGTCCTTGGTTAGATCCAGCTCGGCCGGGCGCTTCTTCGCTGCCTTGAGTTCGATGACATCTACGCCGCCAAGGCTGATGGCGCGGGACTTGTCATCGGTGACCGGCAGCAGCCAGGCGTTGCCCTTGACTGATTTGGTGACATCCCGCAGCTCGTAGTTGGAGTTAGCGGACTCGGGAAGCATCGCCCACGTGGCCTTGGCATCCAGCGCCGGCATCCCGAGAGCCACAAGTTGCTTGAATCCCTCGGAAAAATCCGGGATTGGCGACGGTTGCTGGGCCCGGCCGATGACGGCTGAGAAAAGGAGAAACGGAACGATCCATGATTTCCTCGCGCTCACACTTGGCGGTTTAAACTAAGGTCCCCACAAGCGGAAGTATTATTTTCAAAAAATTTGTCAGACCCTCTGAGGTTCGTCGCCTGGGCAGGAATTTGCGGCGTGATGTTTCCTGTGGCGGCGGCATCAATTGGTGCTAGCGTTGCGCCGTGGACGCGCTGATACATCACTTGGAACAAGGACACGAGCTTTCCTCACGCGAGGTCGAGGTGGCGGCAAATTTGCTTCTCAATGCGGCGGTGGCCGATGAGAAAAAGGAGCATTTGCTAGAGGCGCTGACCAAAAAGGGTGAGACGCCGGCGGAAATTGCCGGGTTTGTGGAGGTGTTTCTCGAGCGGGCGGTGGACCCGCACATGGGCTTGCTAGATCTGGAAGGACCCACTCTGGACCTGTGTGGGACCGGTGGCGACAAGCTCAATTTGTTCAATGTTTCGACCACCGCCATGTTTGTCGCAGCAGCGGCCGGCGCGGTGGTCGTCAAGCACGGCAACCGCGGGATCACCTCGCCCAGCGGCGGTGCAGATGTGCTGGAGGCACTCGGCATCCGCATCGATTTGCCAGCCGACGGGTTCCGCCGATGCCTCGAAAAAGCCGGGGTCGGTTTCATGTTTGCCCCGGCGTACCACCCGGCGTTCAAGGCGGTTTCAAGTGTTCGAAAAACCTTGGCGGCCCGCGGTGTGCGGACGATTTTCAACATCATCGGGCCTTTGCTCAATCCGGCCCAACCGCAATGCCAGCTCGTCGGTGTGTTTTCGCGCGAACTGTGTCCGGCGTTTGCCGAGATTCTCGAAAACCTCGGCCGCGACAGTGCGTGGGTGGTCCACGGCACCACTGGCGATGGCCGCTCCGTGGATGAACTCAGCTTGATGGGCTCAACCCGCATCTGCAAATCCGGAAGCTACCAGGACATCGCGGACGAAGAAGTCCGCCCGCGGGATTTCGGCTTGCAGCACGCCGAGGTCGCAGACCTGCAAGGCGGCGATGCCAAGGCCAATGCCGCCATCCTCGAGGCCATCCTCGCGGGACGCGATACCGGCCCCAAACGCGACATGGTCTTGCTCAACGCCGGTGCCGCCCTCGCCTGCGCCGGCTTGGCCGATGACCTCGGAGATGGCATTGAGGTGTCACGCGAATTGCTCGCCAGCGGTGCCGCCCTGGCGCGCCTCCGCTTGCTGCAAAAGGCAGCGAAACATTGATTGACTAACCATTTTCAATGGATCGTACTGACTGCGTTGCAGGCACCACCGTCCCATCAAGTTTCCATGGATCTCGTCTTTCGCGTCAATTACCGCAGCGTGCCCGGGCAGTCGCTCTGGTTGAATCTGGCGGCATTTTTCACTGGCAGTGGTGTCCGCATCGAGCAGGTGCTGCCGCTGCGCTGGCTCAATGAGAGGCAATGGGAAGTGACTGTGGCTCTGCAGGGGAGCGGGCCGCTGCGCTTGTCCTATCACTATCAACTTCGCCAGGAAAACAAGGGTTTCCAGCTCGACGAGTGGCTGGTGCCGCGGCTTGTCGAATTGGACCCTGCCACCCGGGACGGGGTTGATTTGTTGGACACTTGGTGCTCGGCAGGCACTCCTGACTATGCGTTGGAAACCAAGCCCTTCGCCGTGCTATTGCCCAAACGTGGGCCGTTCCCACCGGCCACGCCCGCAGTCGCTTCGGCTAACATGGAATTCGTGTTGCGCATGGCGGCTGTCCCGGTGGGGCAGCGGCCCTGTCTGCTAGGCAGCGTGCGGGAACTAGGCGACTGGGATTGGCAGCGCCATTTGCCGCTGGAGGAAATCGCCGCCAACGTCTGGAGGGTCGCCCTGAGCCTGCCCGCAGCCGGTCATATCCAATACAAATACGGCCTGTGTGAGGTGGAGAGCGGGCGCATGCTCTCAATCGAACAAGGATCTAACCGTCTGCTGGCGAGCCATGCCCGGGGGCCGCGCCATTGGACGCGGGTGAGCGACGAAGGCTATGCCCGCCCTCCCAAGGAAATGTTCCGTGGCTGCGGAGTCGCGGTTCCGGTGTTCTCGTTGCGCAGTGCGCAGGGACTCGGCGTCGGCGAATTCGCTGATCTAACAGCTCTGGCCGACTGGGCCGCCGGCGTCGGCCTGCGCATGATCCAAATCCTGCCGGTCAATGATACCACATCAGCCGGCGATTGGACGGATTCCTATCCGTATTCGGCGATTAGCGGCTGGGCCCTGCATCCGCTCTACCTGCGCATCGGCGACCTCCCCTATTCGATGCCGCCGGAATTTGCCGAGCAACTCGGTAGCGCTCGCCTTCAACTCAACGAGCTCCCAGCAGTGGACTATGAGGCGGTGATGCGGAGCAAGGTAGATCTGACCCGCCAGATATATCAACACCATCAGGCCGCCCTGATGGCAGACCCGGCCATTCACAAATTTCTCAAGCATAACCGCGAGTGGTTGGTTCCATACGCGGTGTTCTGCCTATTGCGCGAGCGCCACCAGACTGCCGACTTCAGCCGCTGGGGCGAGTGGTCAACTTATGATCGCGAACGGGTGGATGCGCTGGCTGGCAAGACTTCTGCTAGTTGGCCGGAGGTTTTCTATCATATTTGGCTGCAATACGAACTGGAGCGCCAGCTGAGTGCCGCAGTGAGGCACCTGCACCAGCGCGGCATCGTCCTCAAGGGAGACTTGCCTATCGGTATCGACCGTCACTCGGTTGAAGCCTGGTCATTGCCGCACCTGTTCAAGATGACGGCGCAGGCTGGGGCACCGCCGGATGCCTTTGCTACCAAGGGCCAGAACTGGGGGTTTCCAACGTATAACTGGGAGGCGATGCAACGCGAGGACTACGCCTGGTGGAGGGCGCGCTTGGCGCATCTTGGCCGATACTTCGATGCCTATCGAATCGATCACATCCTTGGGTTTTTCCGGATTTGGCAGGTTCCGCAGGACCAGGTGGAAGGCATCATGGGCTGGTTTGAGCCGGCGCTGCCGGTGACCCTGGAGGAATTGCAGGCGCGTGGGATCGGTTTTGATTTTTGCCGGTATTGCCGCCCGTATCTACGCGAGCACTCGTTGGCCGAGCGCTTTGGCAGCGATCTCGGGTGGGTCAAAGACCAATATCTCGAACCCTGTGGATATGATTATTGGAAGTTGAAGGAATCTGTCTCCACCCAGCGCCAAATAGCCGGGTTTTTCCAAGAGGCTTGCGCGCCCGGTGCCCCGGGGCGGGCCCGCCACCAAAGGATCCGCGACGCACTGATGGATTGTGTGAGTGAAGTGTTATTGTTTGATGTTCCGGGAAGCGGAGGACGGCTGTTTCATCCGCGTTGCCAAATGCGAAGCACCCGGTCCTATCAAGAATTGGACGCCGATGTGAAGTGGCGCTTCGATGAGCTGTATGAGGATTACTTCCATCGACGGCAGGAAGAATTTTGGCAGGCCTGCGGCTATCAAAAGCTGCCGGTATTGCGCAAAGCCACCCCGATGCTCTTATGTGGCGAGGATTTGGGGATGGTGCCGTCCTGTGTGCCCGGCGTGATGGCAGAACTCGGCCTTCTATCTCTAGAAATCCAACGCATGCCCAAAACCCTCCACGCCGAGTTTTCCCACCCGGCCGACGCTCCGTACTTGAGTGTTGTTAGCCCGTCCACTCATGATATGCCCACCCTTCGAGAATGGTGGCGCGAAGACGCCAAACTCACCGGCCACTTTGCTTGGAGTTTGTTAGGTGTGGATTTTCCTTCGCTCAACCTCTCCGGCGATACCGCTGCCAGCATCCTCGCGCTGCACCTCCACTCGCCGGCCATGTGGGCGCTTATCCCCCTGCAGGATTTTTTGGCGATGGATGAATCCCTCCGCCATCCCGATCCCGCCGCAGAGCGCATCAACGTGCCTGCCAACATGCCTCATTACTGGCGCTACCGCATGTTCCTCGGCATCGAGCAACTCGCCGCAGCCGGACCCTTCAATGCCCGCCTGCTCGACATGGTCAATGCCTCCGGTCGCTGATGCGATGGAACCAGTCCTCCTGCAACGTAAATCCGTTGATTATCAATGCCTGAAATTTGAAGCATTTCACTATTTTTCAGATGAGTCATGCGGCGACTTATTGCCACCTCTATCCGCCCACCCGGCGGTTGCTGCTCGCACGGTAGCATTTGTTTGTGGAGTTGCGCTTCCGCCCACAGCCGACAGTTAGAAAATCCGACTGACTCGTTCGGTTATTGAAAGCGAGGTCGATTCCGGAGTTCTGAACCTTGGATGCTTGATGGTTTTGGGGCGTGTTGTCGCTCGGTCTAGCAAAAATATTCCTAAGTGGTTTACGCGGGTACGGCTTCCAGAAAGATTGAGCGAATGGCAGCGACGACGGCCTCGGGCAGTTCCTGTTTGGAAACATAGGCCTTTGCGCCGGCACGGATGACGCGATCCGCGCAGAGGTTTTTGGGGTGCATCGAGAGGACCAATACAGGGAGTTCGACGTTTTTCGCGTTTAGTTCACTGATCAAGTCGAGCCCGTTCGATCCGCTCAGCGTGAGATCGACGAGGGCGACATCGGGATGGGTTTGGTCGATGAGGTTGAGCGCATCTGCGACGTTATCCGTCTGACCGCACACGATCATGTCGGGTTCATCTCTGACGAGTCTAACCAGCATGGCGCGGAAGAAAAGATGGTCTTCCACGATGAGTATTTTTTTCGCAGGAATCGGCATGGGTGAAGCATGCCTAACGGAGCGGAGGTACACAACAGGCAGGCGGCGTGGCAAAAATCACTACACACCGTGCTCAGTGACCCAGCGGGCGGCGTGTTGATAGAGGCTTGCGGCATTTTTAATACCCAGCTTCACCTTGATTCGAGCGCGGTAACTGTCAACGGTGGTGGGAGCGAGGCGGAGGCGGTCGGAGATTTCGGATGAGCTAAGACCTTCCCCCATGAGTTGATAGACTTCGATTTCGCGGTCGGACAGCAGATCCACCCCGGTTGCGGCGACGGGTTTGCCGCCGCGGGTCTGCCGCTCCAAAATTTGCTGGCTTATCCGCTTGCTGACGTAGATTTCGCCATTGGTGACGGCATGAATGGCAGAGATGACCTGCTCCGGGGATTCCTCTTTGGAGACAAACCCCTTGGCGCCGGCATGCAAGACGCGCTCCGCGTAAAGTCTTTCCGAGTGCATTGAGAGAACGAGCACGGGCAGGTGGATGTGGCGGGCTTTGAGGTCCTTGATCAGTTCCAGCCCGCTGGAGCCGGCCAAAGTCAGGTCAATGATCGCGGCATCCGGGGTCTGTTGCTCGATGATGGCCAGTGCATCGTTGATGTTGTTTGCCTCGCCGCAGACGATCATGCCGAGTTGCTGGTCGATGAGTTGCACGAGCATGGCGCGAAAGAGTGGGTGATCCTCGACGACGAGAATGCGCTTTTTTTTGCAGCAGGATGGGTTCATGGCGCTGAATTTGCTGGCTGGGGTGGAGGGTTTGGGATTTTGCAGGAAACGAGTGTGCCGTGCCCGGGTGTCGAGCGAATGGTGAAGACTCCCCCGATGGCGCGAGCGCGGTATTTCATCGAAGACAGGCCCATGCAAGCGGTGTCGCCGACTGCCGAAGCCATGCCGTTGCCGTCGTCTGTCACGACCAAGAGGAGTGAGTCATCGAACTGGTTGAGAGCAAGCGTGATTTTGTGGGCAGCGCTGTGCTTCAGAGCGTTGGCCAGCGCCTCCTGTGCAATCCGGTAAAGGTGCATGCCCACCTCCGGATCCTCCACCTTTGAGATCCCTGTTTCGCTATAGACGACGTCCGCAGGTGTCAAACTGTCGGCATTGCGGGCGAGTTCTTCCAAGGCGATTGCAAGCCCGTTGCCTTCGATTTTCACAGGATAGATTCCGCGGGCCAGATCCCGAGTGAGGGAAATTGCGTTGCTGATCATTTCCCGAATTCGATCGGCTTTGACGGCCTCAGCCGGGTGCTGCGGGCGCAAGTCATTGGCTAGAAAGGCAGCGGCATAGCCGACTGCGGCGAGATGAGCCCCGAGGCCGTCGTGGAGGTCGCGTCCCACGCGTTGTTGCTCCCGCTCGCTGGCCACGAGGATAAGCCGTTCGAGTTCCTGTTCCCGTTCAAGCGAGATGATGCGGGTCCGGGCAAGCGTCTGTTGCTCCTTCACTGCGGCCGCTGCGATGGCGAGCACCGCGAAGTAGAATAGGCGGCTGACCACGGCCACCGCGAATCCAGCGCCGGTTTGGTAGGGATTGTCGCCCACGTCAGCCGCCCACCAGGCAGCGGTGCATATCATGGCAAACGCGATGCCGGCGCGCTTGCCAATCCTCCAAACAGCAAGGATTATGGGCAATGCGTAACACAAGGAGAAATTCCATTCCCAGCCGGTCACCCGATCCATCCAGCCGATGACCCCGACCATAGTGAGAGCGACAAGGCAGGTGATCCATGGCGGCTGCCTCCGTAGCACCCCGAGTGAGGGGTTCGCGATCCGCTTAACCAGACCGGTGAAATGAGTTTGAGCGATCGTCTTGTCTGCGGTCATAGCAGCCCATTTTGTTAGTTATGTGATGGGCGGCTCGGAGGCGTGCCTATATTCACCAAGTTTGAGTAGCCGATTCGATTGTAACGGCCAAGGTGGCTCGGAGCCAGCCGAACTTTTCCTTCATGAAATCAAAATCAGGACCGGATGTCACAAACTGTGCGGTGCCTTTGATCAGGAAGCCGGCTCCCAATCCATGCAGGCCCTCCACCTTGCTGCTGCCCAAGGTAATCAGCACACTGGGATTTTTCTTAATGTTAGCCTCCGTCTTGTGCATATAACCGGCGGGGATAAAAAGTCGTCCATCTTGTGAGACTTTCAGATAGCTATTCCAAGTGTTCACCATGTGTGGTCCATCAGTTCCCAAGGTGGCGATAGCGACCACGCCGTCCTTTTTCATGATTTCATGTAACTTTTCCGGGATCATTGTGTAATTCATTTTTGGTTGTTCGCGTGAATCTGGCCTGATGGATTTATAGGACGCCGGATGTGCGAGATCCCCCCGGTGGCCGTCCGGCAAGGCGATTAAACTGTCATTGCAGGCCGAGCCAAGATAAAAGTGACGGAAAGTAGCTAGAATGGTCCATTCTTCCCTACCTAACTGACGTTGACCGGGCCATCGTCATCCTGCAATGTGGGTTGATGCTCCTTGTAATGCCAGTCCGACTGATCCTGCTTGCTGCCGCCATTGTGCTGCCCCTTTCGTCCTGTGGCACGGGTTCCTATGCACGAGGGTTTGCCGCCTCGTCCACCGCGATGGTGCGGCCTCCAGTCAATGCCGAAGGTCCGTGGCAGGGGACCTGGGTGAGTGCGGTTAACGGACACCATGGGCCGCTTTGGTGCATCGTTCAGCGCAGCGCGGGCCGCCCTGGCTACTATGATTTTCGCTATTGTGCCGGCTGGGGCGTTGTGCGGTTTGGCGACTATACCCACCGGGTAGCGGCGCGTCTTGCTAGCGATGGGTCGTTGAAACTCAACGGGGCGATGATCCTTCCTGCTGGTTTGGGGACGTATCGGGTGGATGGACGGCTGACGCGTGAAGCCTTTGTGGCAGAGTATCAATCTGCAAATGACTGCGGCAAGATGGAGTTGCGGCGGCCACCCGCACCCTGAGCCGCCCGATGGGATCGATGAGCGGTGGGCTAGCGAGGCAGTGCCTCAGATTATTGGAAATGCGAAGAGGACTGATGATTGCCGATTTCCGGCCTTCGGGCCGGACGGCCCTATCCCGGAAATTTGCCTGTCACGTCATCCGTTCAGGAACTTGACTCATTGCCCCAAAATTCTGCATTTCAAGGACTCCAGAGGCACCGCGCATGCCTAGCAGGGCTGTGAATCGGGGCTTGCGTGACATCGTCGATGGAATTATGGCTGCTGCGACGTATTGTGCCGCCACCGCACGCCATGCATTGCTCTCCACCTGCCCCCATTTTATCTGGCACCGCGCAGCCGTCCCGGACGGCAGGTGTGTGCAGGTCGGCGCTTTGCGTTGCAGCCATCGCACTGGGGACAGGATGTGGTGGAAAACACCGGCCACCCGAGCCGGAGGCAGGCGTGGTGGCGGAGAGTTCTGTGGCGCAATCCCCGGCCTGGCCGATGACCCGTGGAGGTAAGCAACTTCAAGGCCGTGTGCCAGGGCCGGTTCCGCGCCAGCCGGTGGTTGATTGGACGTTCCGGACGAAAGGTGCGGTGAGCTCGGAAGCGGCTGTCGCCAACGGGCTGCTCGTGTTCGGCAGCGACGAGGGAAACGTGGTGGCCGTGGATTGGCAAACGCACCAACAACGATGGTGCTTCGAAACCAAAGATGCAGTTGAGGCCTGCCCGGCAATTGCCGCAGACCGGGTGCTGGTCGGCTCTAACGACGGCCTGTTCCGCGCCCTCGACCTCGCCACCGGCAATGAACTATGGAACCTCAAGGGTGGGGAAAAATTTCCAACCGGCGCGACATTAGTTAGCATCGCGGATTCTAACGAGCCGTGGGCACTGGTCAATGGATACGACGGGGGGACTCATTGTTTGCGCGTCAAGGACGGCTCGGAGGTGTGGCACCATGCAGCGGAAAATTATATCAATGGCTCGCCCGCCATCCTGGACTCTGGCTTGGTGGCCTTCGGCGGCTGCGATTCGGCCATCCATTTCATCCAACTCAAGGACGGCAGCGCCCTGTGCCAGTTGCCCACTGACGCCCAGATCATCCGCTCTTTGGCGTGCTGGGGCGACTCGCTTTACGGCGTCAATTACGCCAACCAGTTGCTTGCCGCTGTGGCCCGCGCCGACAAGCCGTCTTGGGTGTATGAAAATGATGACGGTCAGTTTCTAACTAGTCCTGGAGTGGACGGGAGCCACGTCTATGTGGGAAGCCGCGACAAGCATTTGCACGCGGTGGATCGACTGACCGGTAAACTTGCGTGGAAATTCAAGACCGGCGGGCGGGTGGAAAGCTCGCCGTTGGTATTTGATGACGCGGTGGTTTTTGGTTCGAGCGACGGCCGCCTGTATGCCATCAATAAGCTGGATGGCAGCGAAATTTGGAGGCTCGATCTCGGCGAAAACCTCGCCGTGGCTCCGGCTTTTGCTGCCGGACGCATCGTCATCGGCGGTGCCAGTGGCAACCTGTTTGTGATCAAGGGAGGTGACGCCCCATGAACCGGCCGCTGAAGATCGCCTTCCTAACGCCCGGCACCGGTGGCTGGTACTGCGGGGCATGCATGCGGGACAACGCACTGGCCAAGGGGTTGCTAGGGGCCGGGCACGAGGTGTCGCTGTTGCCGATGTATCTGCCCTTGCAGTTGGACGAAGATGTGTTAGCCAGCACGCGGGCCATGCCGGTGTTTTTTGGTGGCATCAATGTTTTTTTGCAGCAAAAGTTTCCGTGGTTCAGGCGCAGCCCGGGTTGGTTTGATCGCTGGCTCAACACGCCGCGACTGCTGCGCGGGGTGGCCCGCCACAGTCACATGACCTCGGCCCGCGACCAAGGCGAGCTGACGTTGGCGATGCTGCGGCTGGAGGATGATCGTTTCGCCAAGGAGTTGGATAAACTCTGCAACTGGCTGCAACTCGATCCGCCCGATATCCTCTGTCTCTCCACCGTCCTCCAGGCCGGCCTGATCCGTGAACTCAAGCGGCGCCTCGGAGCCGTCAAGGTCATCTGTTGCTTCCAGGGCGAAGATTCGTTTCTCGACGGCTTGCCCGATCCCTACCGCGACGAATGTTGGCGCGATCTGGCACTGCGGGTTCGCGAAGCCGATGCTCTTATCTCACCAAGCGCATTCTATGCCGATTTGATGCAACAGCGGCTAGGGCCAAATGATCTAACGATTCATGTTATACCTAACGGGATTGACCTCGCTGGATATGTCCCGCAGGCCTCCAAGACTGGGCCGCCGGTCATTGGCTATCTGGCGCGCATGTGTCGTGAAAAGGGCTTGGAGGTGATGGTTGATGCCTTTATTTACTTGCGTGGCGTGCTGGGACATCCCGATGCGCGGCTGCATTTGGCCGGTGCCGCCACCGCTGGCAATCACGTTCTGATTGCGGAGTTGCAGCAACGTTTGGCGGTGGCCGGGCTAACCGACCAAGCGTGCTGGCAAACGAATATTTCGCGGGTGGACAAGGCTGCGATGCTCGCTGGGCTGAGTGTGTTTTCGGTGCCAGCGCTCTATCCGGAGGCATTCGGCTTATATGTGATTGAGGCCATGGCCTGCGGGGTGCCGGTGGTGCTACCAGCGAGTGCCTCGTTTCCCGAGATCATCGCTCGCGCCGGGGTTGGCGTATTGGTGCCTTCAAGGGGCTCAGGCGCTCCGGGTAATTCTGTTAGTTCGGCACATCCCGCAAGTCTGGATGCCATTGCCCTGGCTCACGCCTGGCAGGGCCTTCTCGGGCAGCCCGGGAAACTGGGCGCGATGGCTGCAGCAAGTCGCCGTGCGGCCGAGCAATTCTATGACGTCAGTGTCATGCGGGATGGTTTCCTGGCACTGGCTCGGCAGGTTCTAACATCTGGCGCGGACACCCTGCCCGCCGCCCCAGTTTCCGGGCAGGATAGCCCAAGTCCTAGCACATAGTCCGTGCAATTTGAGGAAAGAAACGCCACGTTCTTATTAGCCGCCACAATGATCCAAGCCAGCCATGCCATATCTAACTATTGACAACCAGCGTATTGAGGCCAAGCCGGGAGAGACAATCCTGCAGGCCGCGCGTGCGGCGGGCATTGAGATTCCGACATTGTGCTATCTTGAGGGTTTTGAGGCGGGTGCCTCGTGCATGGTTTGCGCCGTCAAACTCAAGCATAACGGCCAATTCATCCCGGCCTGTGGGTCACGTGTGGTGGATGGCATGGAGGTGGAGCACGACACGCCGGAAGTGCGTGACACCCGCCGGATGGCCCTTGAGTTGTTATTCAGCGATCATCTCGGCGATTGCCTGTCGCCTTGCCAGCGGATTTGTCCGGCGCATCTTGGGATTCCGGCCATTCTCAAACACATGCGTGGCGGCGACCTCGGGATGGCGGCCGCCGTCGCCCGGCGCGATCTGGCGTTGGCGGGTATTCTGTGTCGGATTTGCCATCGCCCTTGCGAAAGCGGGTGTCGCCGCGGTGTGCACGATGAGTCGGTGGCCATTGCCGAATTGGTGGTGCACGCCATCGATACCGAGCTGGCGGCCGGCAACCCGCGGCCGCCGCTGCGCTCGGTCGATCGCTTGGGTCAGGTGGCCATCATAGGATCCGGCTTCACTGGCCTGAGCGCCGCGTGGTTTTTAGCCCAGCAAGGGTACGCAAGCACGGTCATCGACCAAAACCCAGAGCCGGCCGCCACCCTGCGCGCCGCCTATCCGGATCTGCCGCCAGGTTTGTTAGCTGCGGAGTTGCGCCTCCTTGATCGCTCAGGCGTCACATTCCGCAATGCCACCCGCATCGCCGATGCCGCCGGACTCGCCGAGCTGACAGGCACGTTCGGGGCGGTCCTTCTTGCCACCGGCCCTGGCTCCCACGCCCAGGCAGCGGCCCTGGGCCTGACCTGCGAGGGCAACAAATTTGCTGCAGACAAGGAGTCGATGATGACTTCGCAGTCGGGTGTTTTTGTCGCAGGGCGCGCCCTGCGACCGGGCGGGCATCCGGTCAGTTCGGTGGCTGATGGCAAGGCGGCGGCCCGCTGCATTGAGCAATACCTGACGAGCCAGCCGGTGCGGCGCCCGGCCAAACCATTCAGCGTGTTCATGGGCAAGTTGGCGGATCCGGAGATGGCGGATTTCATGCAGGAGGCGAGTGCCGCGCCTCGCGCCGGGGCCAAGACAATGGGCATCGATATTGGTCGAGCCATCGAAGAATCCTCCCGCTGTGTCCTGTGCAATTGCGCCAAGGCCGATGTCTGCAAGTTGCGCCAACTTGCCATCGATTACGACGTAAATCTCCATCGGTTCACCAGTGGCGAGCGGATGCGCTACCAACGCAATGTCGAGCATCCCCTGGTGCGCTTCGAGGCGGGCAAGTGCATCCGTTGTGGCAATTGCATCAAGGTCGCTGGCGACCACAAAGAGGCCCTCGGCCTGACGTTCATCGGCCGCGGCTTCGACGTACACCTCGGTGTTCCATTCCACGAATCCATGCGCGACGGTCTTCTGGAAGCCGCCCGCGCCGCCGTCGCCGTTTGCCCCACCGGTGCCCTGACGCTGCGCGAGTAGGCTGCGGAGAATGTCAGCGGCTCAATTCAGTGGTTTTCAGAGCGTCGGCGTGTGTCGGGATGGGTTTCGATGAGGATGTCGTGGATCCGTTGTTTTTCTTCGGCCGGGATGTAGGAGTAGCGGTCCTTGGGATCGCGGGAGCGAAGGGCGGTTAGGAGGCGGTCGAGGATGCGGTTTTTGAGGGTGGTGGGCAGGGCGAGGAAACTTTCCGAGTAGATCAGGAAGCTGCAGCGCTGGAGCATAAGCCGGTCATGGAGTTGCAGGTCTTTGAGGGAATGGCCAGTGGAGCTACGCGGTGCGCCTCGGGCAAAGGCTTGTTTGAAATCAGGGTTGCCGATGATGCCCTCCGGCAGGGCGGTGGCCCGCCGGAATAACAGGTGGTCAACGACGTCCTGGGCCACCCCGGACACCACGCTTCGGACGCTATCATAAGCGGGTTCATCGGTGACGGGCTCCTTGAGGCTGGTCTGCAACTCGTGTTGATAGGCGAGCATTTTCCGGTACATGAGGCCTGCTGCGGTGATGGAGTTATGCATCGCCAGTTGGTGCTGGAAAACGAGTAAGGCCACGACGTCACTGGTGGCTCTGGGGTAGTCCCCGGTAGCGAAAAACCCAGTCAATTTCTCGGGTCGCTGCGGCGTAGGGGTGAATACGAGTTGTTCGGCTTGTTCGGAGCCGCACACATTGCCGCGATGGGCGGGCTTGCCCTGATAGCCCGTCACATACCAACCGCCCCAGCGTTGCTCGAACGGCGTCTCGTCATCGACGAGCACACTGCCGTGGCGCAGCATCGGTTCGCCACTGGCATCGGGGAAAATCGAGCGGGTGAAGAGTCCTGGAATGTCGCGCACAAAGGTGCCGCCGTGGCAGCGAAGGCAGTCAGAATCGCGCTCGATGACGGGTGGCTGCTTGCGTGCAGGATCCAATGCGAACGAGTAGAAGACAGGGCCGAGTTGTGGATCGATAGCCGTCACCTCCATCAATCCACCCGGAACCCAGCCCACATAAACAGAGTCGGAAAAATACAGGGCGCGGGGGCGATCCGGACGAATCCGAGCCCGCTGCAGGCTGGTCTTGGAAAATACCAGAATTTGGCTGGCGGTCGGCACATCGAGCACATCCAACAATGTTTGCAATGCCTGTTTGTCACTGCCGGCAAATGCCAGTTCGCCTGAGGCGATGCGTTGGCGCAGTTTTGCCAGGGCATCATTTGCAGGCGTCGCCGAATAGCTAACGGGTGGCTGCTCGTAATCCGGGATGTCCTGGCCGTGGAGCCATCCAGCGGCTGCCAGAAGCACAGCTGCGGCCATCGGTTTTCCGATGGCTTGGATGTGGGATTGGGTTTTAGATGTCATCAACTGGATGCTGCGCTTACTTCTTGGGCTGGGTGGCCAAGGCAAGTGCGGTGCGAGAGTCCTCGGAGAGTTTGTCCAAAGGATAGACGACTTCCTTTGAATTGGGCATCAGGAACGTCACGCTGGTGGCATCCACCTTGGTAACGGCTGCGCGGATCTCGCGGCCATCGCTATTGGTCCAAGCTCTGGTTGGAACCAATGGCCCGGAAGCCACAGCTGGAGCCTCTGCGGATCCGCCGGCTTTGACTTTGCTAAGCGAGTCCTTGATGGTTTTTTCGAAGCCCGCCCCGGCAGGATAGCCATCGTAAACGAGCGCGCCCTGGGCATCGAAGATAAAGCAGCGTGGGATGGCATTGAAGGCGATGGGTCCATTGGCCCCGGCGGTGATGGCGTACTGCACCTTGGCGTTATCCAACAGCGGTTTGATCGCTTCCTTGGAGCTATTTTGGCTCTCGGCACCGATGATGCACAACCCCTTGTCCCGGAATTTCTTGTCGAGCTCTGCCAGGTGGGGCAGCGAGGCGATGCAGGGCGGACAATGCACGCCCCAGCATTCAAGCACCACCACCTTGCCCTTGAGTTCGGCGTCAGAGGGTTTGCTGCCAAACAATACCTCGCCGAAGTGCCATTCGCTCAGATTGTGAGCTTCGGCCGGAGCCCCTTCTTTGCCTTTCGCTTTGGCGGCTTTGCCGTCGGCGGCGAATGTGGGGGAAACAAGCATTTGGGCGGCGAAGGCCACCAGCGGGAGGTATCTGAGTTGTTTCATAACTGAGGGAGTACGCCAGCCAGGAGTGGATTTGTCCATAAATCTCAGGAATTTGTAAAAAAGCTGCGCCGGATATTCTGGAGGCATGCCCCACAGCAGCCGCAGCACCGGAAGTCAGCAAACGTTGCCGTAGAGGGTGAAGCCAGTGGAGTGGTCGATGTGCAGGTCTAGCAGCTGGCCCGTTAGGCGGGATGCGTCGCCCTCGAAGACGACACTTTTGTTTTGGCTGGTGCGGCCGCTCAAGCGTGCGCTGTTGTTTTTGGACAGGCCTTCGCAGAGCACCAGCTGGCGGGTGCCGACGAGAGCCTGGTGCTTGGCGATGGCGATGCGGTTGACGGTTTCCAGTAAAATCTGGTTGCGCTGTTCTTTGATGGGCTCGCTGAGTTGTCCGGGCAACTCAGCGGCCGGGGTGTTGCGGCGCTGCGAGTAACGGAAAACAAAGGCGTTGTCAAATTGCAGACGCTCCACCGTATCCACGCTGGCCTGGAAATCCTCCTCAGTCTCACCGGGAAAACCGACGATCACATCGGTGGTGATGGCCAGGTCACTGCGGGCCGCTTGCATGGCCTCGCAAATTGCGATGAATTTTTCACTTTTGTATGGCCTGCGCATGGCCTCGAGGATGCGGTCCGAGCCGCTCTGCATGGGGAAATGGATATGCGAGCAGAGTTTTGGGAGGTAGGTGAAGGCACGCACCAAATCTTCCCGGTAGCCGATGGGATGGGGCGAAGTGAAGCGGATGCGCTCGATGCCATCGACGTCATGCACCGCCTCGAGCAGTTGCACAAACGGCGACTTGCCCTCAACTCGTGCAAACTCACTGCGACCGTACAGATTGACGATCTGGCCTAACAGCGTGACCTCACGCACTCCCTGAGCGGCGAGTTGGCGGACCTCCGCGACGATTTCACGGATGGGCCGACTGCGCTCCCTGCCACGGGTATCCGGGACGATGCAGAAGGTGCAGCGCATGTTGCAGCCTTGCATGATGGAGACGAACGCCGTGGCCTGGAGCGGCTTGGGCTGGTGGTCGCGGATCGTATTTTGCGAACCATCCTCCTCGGCGATGTCGCAGACCGTGCCGCCCATGAGGGCCAGCGCTGGATCGTCCATGCGGGCTTCCAAGCGCTGGCGAAGGATGGCATCGACGTAAGCAAACACCTTGTGGTATTTTTGGGTGCCAATCACCAAATCCAGGTGGGCAAAGCGAGCCAGCAGTTCGTCGCCTCGGGATTGGGCCATGCAGCCCATGAATCCATACACCACATGCGGCCGAGTCCGGCGGTGCGCCGCGAGCATTCCCATTTTACCGAGGGCCTTTTGTTCCGCCTGATCGCGCACCGAGCAAGTGTTGATGAGAATGGCATCGGCCTCGGCCTCGTTGGCCGTGACGGTGTAGCCACCTTCGATGAACATTTGCGCGACCTGTTCGGAATCGCGCTCATTCATCTGGCAGCCATAGGTTCTGACGTGGACCTTGGGCATGAAGACGGGAAATGCTGGAAATCGAAATGTTGGGACGCTGGAAAACGGGAGGATTGCAGCGCCGGGACCCATGCGCAGCACAGCGGGCTGCACGCAAGGGCTGGGTAGGGGATGCGACGGCTCAGGCGAGCGCGAGGCGGGTGTCGCTCGCAAGCTTTTCCGATAAGTCGGTCCAGCCGCCGGGCACCTGCAGGTTGAAGCAATGCAGGTAAACGGCGAACAACTTTGGCTCAAACAGCCCGAGCAGTCGATCGACGGTTTCCGTTAAGCGCTCTGGATCGAGGCGTTTGGGTAAATCACCCACGACTGAGCCTTTGCCGTCGTGTGGAATGCCCATGCCATCGCAGAACATCCCGAGCAATGATTGCTGCCCGGCCATCAGATAGGCCTGGAGCAGGTGCTCTCCGATGGTGTCGCAGGCGTTGAGTTTCATGGTCTTATGAATCCATGCATACTGCTCGGGCAGGGATTTTTTCTGGACGAACACCGGGCGCAGCTTGCGGTTGCCGGCAAGGGTGGCCACGGCCGATTTGTACACATTGCGGTCGTTGGCACGAAACCAATCGAGCATTTGGGTGACAATGGCGGGATCGACGGCGGAGTAAATTTCGTGGGCTTTCACGGTGGGGAAAATTGGGGGAAGCGAAGTGAAGCGGCTGAATCGGCCGCTGACAAGGATGAAGACGCCGATGGTGGATGTTTTCTTGGAGTATCCTTGGATACATGGGCTGGAAGCCTGGATACAGCTTGGGCACAGGCTCAGGCTGAGCGCTCGGTGGCGGGGGGCTTGCGAATCTTGGGTGGAGCAGGCGGTTTTTCGGGGATGACTTTTTCAAGGGCCGCGGCGGGGATCCAACCGCGGGTTTTGCTGGCGAAGGCGATGTAGGCCCATTCGCCGCTGAGGTTTACGAGTTCACAGAGTGATCCGGGCGGTGCATCGATGACTTCTGGAGAGCTGCGGGAAGCATCGGCATGGACGACGATTTTTTCAGCGACAATGACGGCTTGGTTGGCGACTGGCACAAACTCGGCATCGTCGGGATAATAGTGGCAACCCAGCACACCGAGAGTGACCAGCAGAGGGGCGAGCACAAGGGTGAAAATGGCTGCGATGCGGATGCGTGCGCCGTCGCGAGTGGCGGGAAACACCAGCAAGGCCAAGACACACAGCCACAGGCCGGTCCACACGCCGGCCTGCCACAGGCGGAGAGGCAGGCGAGCCAGGGCGTATTGATAGTCCGGGCGCTGGACGCTGAGGGATCCGCATTTGCGTTCGATGAAGCGGAGGTTTTGACGGGACTCTTCGTGGCCGGGCTCACGGGCCAAGGCGCGCCGATAGTAGAGTGCGGCGTACCCCGGCGAGCCTAGCCGGTAGCAGGCGTTGCCGATGTTGTAGAGGACGGCCGGTGAGAGCCGGGCATAATCACCAGCGGCGAGCCAAAGCTTGATGGCATCCTCGTAGTTGGCCGATGCGTAGGCGGCCAGCGGCTGACCGGGGCTGGCATCGCTTTTTGCAGCATCGCTTTTTGCAGCATCCTTCGTCGCGGCGCTGGCTGAGGTGGGCAGGGCGGCCAGCGCGGCAAGAACGATGGCGGTGGTGATGGCTTGGCGCAGCAGCTTGAGGATTTCCTTGCGGCGTTTACCGAGGAAGGATGTCGGCTTTTCAGCGAGGAAGCAATGGGTGTCGCGTTCGGCGAGGATGGCTTGCAAGCCGGGGTTGGGCTGCCCGCCGAGCCAGCGTTCGACAAACGCCCCGGCCTGTCTGAGAAAGAGCGTGTCGTTATCGGCTGGCGTGCGTTCGAGCTCATGCAAGGCGCGAAGTTCCACGGCTTTGAGGCGATTTGGCCGCAAGCGCGATGACAGGCGCATCCACAACGCCTTGGCAATCAGGCAGAACGCGAGCGCAGCGCCGACGGCGTGTCCGAGCCAAGGAGGCAGGGCGGGATGTTCGGGGATGAGGTCTTGGGCCGGGTGGAGAACAGCGAGAATATCGGTCATGCGCTCAACGGGGATGGGTAGCGCCTGAGGCGGGCCGGCGGGCTGGGCGCTGGCGGCTGTGGACGGCAGGATTTTCAAAGGGATGGGCTCGGTGGTAATGCTGCGGTATTGCTTCAGAATGGGGTCGAAGTAAACGAGACAGAACGGGGGGACGGCGGCTTGGAGGTCGAGGGGTTTGATCAATTGTTGGAAAATGACCGAGCCGGAGAGGCGGCGTCGCTCGTCACCGCGCTGGGTGGCTGTGGCCTCGTAGATTTTCCATCCTTTCGGCTGCAGCAGATGCGGGGGGCGCATGGTGTCGAGATTGCCGCTGCCGGTGACGTTGACATCCACCGAGATGGGGTCGCCCTCATGCACTTCGGTTTCACCGGTATGAGCGTGAAGCGTGAAGCTGCCGATGGCATTGTCAAATCCGGCGGGGGCACCTGGCGGCAGCGGCATGGTTTCGAAATCAAGTTTGGGAATGGCGAGGAAGGATTCCTCGGTGAATCGCTGGTGGAAGCCATTCAAAATCATGCTTTGGGTGGAGGTGAGGCGCAGTTTGGCGGGGCCAATGCCGACCTTGCCGCCTCGGGTGGGGGTGAGGGTGCTGGGGTAGGCGAGGGATGCGTAGGCTTTGCCCAAGACATTGAGCTGGCCTTTGGTGGGGCTGGGTTCGAGGCGCCAGCAGGCGACTCCATCGAGTTGGAATTCGGGGATACCCCAGTCCTCCACGGTTATGGCAAACTCGCTGGGAACAAAAATCTTGATCTCAACGGGAATGGTTTCGCCTGCGTACGGCCGGTCCTTGAGGATGTGAAAACCCGCGGCATAGCGCAACGGTTGCCCAGCCACAGTGGCCTCGTGCCACTGCAACTCATCGGGATTGAAAACGACAAACTCGATCGGCTCAGTGCGAGTTTTGAGGCCGTTGATGAGCCATTCCACCGCCGGAATGGTGTGGCGTCCCACTGCGTAACTCTCGACCACGTATTGATAGAAATACTCGATCCGGCGGCCCGGCATTGGTCGCGAAAGGGCGGAGGGATCCGTGGCTCGGACGGTCACATCAGGGATGCTGGGAATGACGGGCAGGGCGCTGGTTGGGCGGCCGGGGGGCAGGATGATTTCCAGGTACGCCTGTTCGCCCCGGGCAAGGTGGCGGGTGCTCAGCTGGGCCGAGATCTGGGCGAAGGCGGGGCAGCCAAGGCACAGTGCGATAGCGACGAGCGGGGCAATCAGTGGGTTGCGGGCGGTCATGATGTTACCAATCCTGTTCCGGGTTATTGTATTCGATGCGACCAGAGCGTAGCGGCCCCTTTTCCAAATCAGCGTTCTCACCCAAAATCCGCCGGGCCCGTTCTTCGGGGGTTTCGTCGGGTTTTGGAGCCGGTTTGTCGCCGGCTTGCGGGTCCCCATCTTTGGAGGGCTCCGTTTTCCCGGGATCGCCGCTAGGTGGATTCTTGTCTTGCTGGCCTTTGTCACCTTGGCCACCCCCATCCTTGGGCGGGTCCTTAGCCTCTGGCTTGTCGGATTCACCGGACTTGGGAGGATCGTCTTCATCGGAGTTACTGGTGTCACCAGGGTTGCCTGGGTCCGGGCCGGGCTGAGGTTGCGGAATGGCCTCGTTGGTTTGCTCGTGCTCCTTTTCTAGCAACTCGCGCAAGCGCTTTAGATAGGTGAGGGTGGTTTGGCGGTTGTGGCGGAGGTCCTGATTGTTTGGGTCGTGAATCAAGGCGGAGTCGTCATGCTTGAGGGAATCCGCCCAATTGATGATGAGTGATTCGAGGGGTGGGACGCCGGGTGTGTCGGCATCTTCGGGGGCGGAGGTCTTGCGGATTTGGGCGAGGCGGGCCTGCACCAGGGCGTCGAAGCGGGTGATATCGGGGAGTTGTTTAGGGTCGCTGGGGTAGGCGGAGTCGGCGAGGGTGATCCAGCCGAGTTGGAAGAGACTGTTGGCGATGCCGAAATGGGCAGCGGCAAGAACGCTGGAATCGTGGCCAAGCAGAGCAGCGCTGAACGCCCCGCAGGCCGCGCTGAAATCCCTGGCCCGATAGGCCGCAGTGCCTTCACCGAGTCGGTAACGGGCGGCGCGTTCTGAGAACCGCGCAGTTTCAGCAAGTTTGCGGAACGCTTCGCGTGCCGGTTGGTAGTGGCCGGCGGCGAGCTCCTGGGCGGCTGCGGACGCCTCTCCGGCACGGGCACCGGTGGGGAGGACTGCCAATGCGATGGCCAAAGTGGCCAGCGGTTTGAGGCCACGCCAGCGGGTACCGGCGATGATGGCAGCGATAAGGAAGAGGATGGCGGGGAGCACCAACCACTGATAGAACTCGATGGCCACGCGATGTTCGTTGCCGCGCATCTCGAAGGCGTCCATGTCCTTGGCGGCCAAACTGACCATTTTTGCGATGTCGGTGCCGCCACCGGCGAGGGCGTAGCGACCGTTGGTATCACTGGCGATTTTGCGCAACAGTTCGGGTTGGAGCCGGCTGAGGACGACCTTGCCCTTGCGGTCGAGCACGTTGGGCTGGGAAGGATCTGAGCTGGGCACATAGCCGCCGTCTTCGGTGCCAACCCCTATGGCAAAGATATAGACGCCGGATTTTTTTGCATCGGCGATGACGGGGTTGATGGCACCCTCGTGCTTTTCACCGTCGCTCAGGAGGATGAGCGCATTATTTTTTTGGCCGGTCTCCTTGAGGGTGGTGATGGCCAAACGGATCGCCGAGCTGAGGTTCGAACCTCCGAGGGGCACCCAGTTTTCATCCATCTGCTCAACGGTTTCGCGCACGGCTCCGTGGTCAATCGTCAGCGGGGCGAACAAATGGGCGCTTCCGGCGAAGCCCACCAGTCCGATGCGCTCGTTAGGCAGGGCGTCCAGCAATTCGTAGATAACCACCTTGGCCTGGGCAAGGCGGTCGGGTTTGACGTCCTTGACGCGCATGCTGCGAGACAGGTCGAGGGCGATGAGGACGTTGCGGCCGACGGATTTTTCAGTTCGGATAGTGGCATTGCCTTGGGGTCTGGCGAGGGCGACGATGAGGGCGGCAGCGGAGGCGCCGAGGAAGGCGAGGGCGAGCCATCGGGGCAGTGGGCTGGTGTGGCGCAAGAGGGTGTGGCGCAGGCGGGCAGCTACAAAGGCATGCCATTGGTTGCGACGCAGACGCGACACCAGCAACGTCGTGGTTGCCAGCAAGGGCAGCAGGACGAGCAGCACCAGCCAGGTGGGATCGGCAAAACGCATGGGTGTCAGGGGGAGGGTTGAGGATTGAAGGCGAGGCTGAAGGCTGCGGCGAGGGTGGCAAGAACGGCCAAGGCAATGAACGACGGAAATAACTCGATATCATCCACCACGGAATGACTGGTGGAAGTGGATTTTTCTAGGGTGTCGATGGTGTGGAACGAGCTTTCGAGGGTTTCGAGTTGTTGAGCCCAGAAATGTTCGCCGCCGGTGACACGGGCGATTTCTTTGAGGGTGGGAACATCGAATTCCTGACGGGGGAACGATTGAATACTCCCCGGAACACGTCCTTCCTCGGTGCCAATGGCCACGGTGTAGATTTTTATCCCTAGCGTTTTGGCATGGGTCGCAGCCTCCAACGGTGAGATTTTTCCGGAATTGCTAGCCCCGTCGGTTACCATCACAATGATCTTGCTTTTCGACTGGCGGGAGTCCAGGCGCAGCGAGGCGGCGGCGATGGCCGAGCCGATGGCGGTGCCGCTTTCCTTGACGGTTCCGCGGTTGCCGGCGTCATTGAGGCGGAGGTCCTTGAGGCTGTTGCGCAACCATGCATGGTCTAGCGTGATAGGACTGGCCGACACCGGGCGGCCGGCGAAAGCCACCAGCCCGATGCGATCATCGGGGCGGTGGCTGATAAATTCGTCGATCACCCGTTTGGCCGCATCAATGCGATTCATGGTGCCACCTTTGCAGATGAAATCATCAATGGCCATCGACAGCGAACAATCGAAAGTAATCATGATGTCGATGCCGCTGGCGTTTCGGCTTTGATATTCGTTGCGCCACACCGGCCGGGCCATCCCTAATATCGCGGTGAACAACGCGAGACAGGCGAGCGGAAAACCAAAATGCCACGCGCCTTGGCGCACCCGTTGGCCGAGGCTCACCAAGATGGATAGATTGGGGAAGGTAACTGCGGCGGCGGCCCCGCGGCCTCGGCGCAGCACGATGAGCATGAGGGTGGGCAGCAGCAGGAGCAGCCATCCCGGCTGGGCAAAGTGAAAATGGTGGAGTTGTGCGGCCATGTTAGCTTCGGAAGCCGCGGTGTAGGGTTTCTAGCAATCCACGCGCATCACCGACCACTTCGCTCGGCTCAAGCGCTGAGACTTCCGCTGCGTACTTGCAGGCGGCGAGGCGGGTAAAGCCATCGGCGCAGGCGGCGCGGGCGGATTCCGATAGGGCGAGCAGGGCGTCGTTGCGGGCGACGAATTCCTCGTGCGTTTCAAACAGTGCCGGATCCTCCGCAGCGAGCGATAAATAGCGCCGAAGAATCAGCGAGGTTTGCACGGCCGCCGCACGGGCATCTGCCGCCGTAATTCGCTGAAGAGCCGCACTGGCATCATGGTATGCAAGGTCACGACGGGTGCCGGCGGCATGTTTGCTGCGCCGACGGCGCTGCCAACTGATGAACCAGACCACCAGCACGAGCAGCGCCAACAGGGCCGCAGCGAGCCAGCCGACTTGCGAATCATCCCCCTGCAGCAAGCCCTCAATGGCGGCCGGTTCCTTGAGTTCGAAGGTGGGATTTTCTTCGGTCATGAATGTAAAACAAACCGTCTGTGCCGTCAGCGGCGGCGGCGACCGTGGCGTTTGAGGAGCAGGTGGAGGGCGGGCAGAGGATCGGAGGTGCTGCTCAGCTTGGTGGTGTCAATGGCGTGTTTTTTGAGGATTGAGGCAACGCCCTCGCGGTGGCGCCTCGCGAGCTTTTCATAGCTCATGCGGAGGTTTGCGTTGGAGGTGTTGACGAGGGTTTCGAAGCCGGTTTCGGGATCGACCATGACGACTTTGCCGGCTGCCGGCAATTTGGATTCGAGGGGGTCGCTCACCTGCAGGGCGAGCGTTTCGTGCTTGCGGGCGAGCTTGCCTAGCGGGCGGTCCAGCGGATCGGAGTGAAAGTCGGATAGCAAAAATACCAGCGCACGGCGACGCTGGCTGCGCACCAAAAAATCACAGGCTTCCTTGATCGATGTGCCGGGTCGCGTTGGATTGATGGTTAGAATTTCGCGCACCAAGCGCAGCACGTGACGGGTCCCCTTGGCAGGCGGAACAAAAAGCAGCGGCACGTCGGCAAAGGCGAGCAGTCCGACTTTATCGCCGTTTTGCAGGGCGCTGAAGCCGAGGATGGCGGCGGCTTCGGCGGCCACTTCGCGTTTGCTCTGGGAGTGGCTGCCGTAGTCGGTGGAGCCGGAGACATCGACGGCGAGGATGACCACCAATTCGCGTTCCTCGCGGAATTTGCGCACATACGCTTGGTTCATGCGGGCGGTGACGTTCCAATCGATGAAGCGCACTTCATCGCCGTGCTGGTATTCTCGGAAGTCGTCAAAATCCAGTCCTTGGCCGCGAAACGACGATAGGTACTCGCCGGAAAACGATTCGCGCACCAAGCGTCTGGCCTTGAGTTCGAGCTTGCGCACACGGGCCATCATTTCCTCGATCTGTTGTTCCGAGAGCATGGGGTCATGAAGCATTCAATTCCAAACAACGAGCCGACAAGGAACAAAATACCTGCCGGGAAATCTGGCTCTTGGTTTCAAATCCAAAATTCAAAATTTAATATTCAAAATCATCCCCGTTAGGGCACCGGCACCTTGCTGAGGATGCGGGTGATAATGGTGTCGGTGGTGATTTCCTCGGCTTCGGCCTCGTAGGTGAGCAGGATGCGGTGGCGCAGCACGTCGTGGGCCATGTCCTTGACGTCTTGCGGGGTGACAAATGCGCGGCCTTGCATGAAGGCCCTGGCACGGGCGGTGAGTGCCAGGTTGATGGTGCCTCGGGGTGAAGCTCCGGCTCGGATGAGGTTTTTCATCGGAACATCGACCTTGGCGGGAAAGCGGGTGGTGTGGATGACTTGCACGATATATTGGCGCACCGCCGGATCGATGTACACTTGGTTGACCAGGTCCCGCGATGTGGCCACCTGCTCCGGCGTGGCGACGTTTTTCGTTTGATAGGGTGGGGCCGAGGTTGCCATCCTGTCGAGGATCGTGAGTTCCTCATCCTTGCTGGGGTAACCAACGGTCACTTTGAGCAGGAAACGGTCGAGCTGGGCCTCCGGAAGTTGGTAGGTGCCCTCCTGGTCAATCGGATTCTGGGTGGCAAGCACTAGAAACGGCTGTGGCAGAGGATAGGAGCGGTCGCCGAGAGTCACCTGGCGCTCCTGCATCGCCTCCAACAAGGCGCTTTGGACTTTGGCGGGGGCCCGGTTGATTTCGTCAGCGAGGATCAAGTTGTTGAAAATCGGCCCGAGTTTGGGCTCGAAGCGGGTTCCCTGTGGGTGATAGACCATGGTTCCCACCAAGTCGGCAGGCAAGAGGTCCGGGGTGAATTGGAAGCGTGCAAAGCTGGCGTGCAACGAGCCGGAGAGGGCCTTGACGGCGAGGGTTTTGGCAAGGCCAGGAACCCCTTCGAGCAAAATGTGGCCATTGCACAGCAGGCCGATGAGCAGCCGGTCCACCAAGTCGGCCTGCCCGACGAGCACACGTGCCATCTCGTCTTTCACGTCCTGGATCCAGCCGCTGGTGGCGGCGATGTCTTGTTGCAAGGTCTCGGTGGTCATCGGTTGGCTGGCGGCAGTCTGACACGAGATCAGCACAGTGCAATCGCCAAAGCACGGCGCCCCACGCATCACTCATCCTCATGTCCGCCCTGCCGAAGAGACCCCGGTCCTGGAAAAGGTCACTGCTCCCGCCACAGGCGGTTCCTTTTTCCTAAAGAACTAAAGTCAACTCCACCCGCCATCCATCCAGATCATCATCAGCGAACCCGCAAATCAGCATGCCCACCCACCTGCTCGCCCGGCCCCACTGCCTGGCGCGCAAATTTCGTCAAAATCAAAGTCGATTGATCGGCTCCCAAGCTCACAGAGGAATGGCTGACGGGCAATCGAAGGCGAATTCAGAGGCTGGACGAAGCATTGCCCAGCGCCGCCAATCACTCTGATTCTTCTTTCGGGTCGCTGGCACCATGCACCAGCAGCACGATTTCGCCCTTGGGCGGGCGCGCCTGAAAATGGGCGAGCACCTCGGCAGCACTGCCGCGGTGATAGGTTTCGAACTTTTTTGTTAGCTCGCGGGCGACACAGGTACGGGCTGCGGGGTCAATTTCGGCAAGGATAGCCAAGGTTGACAAGATGCGGTGTGGGGACTCGAAGAAGATGGCGGTTTCGCCTGAGGCGAGGGCAGCAGTGAGGGAGGTGCGGCGTTTGCCGGATTTCACGGAGAGGAAGCCGCCGAAGCGAAAGGCGTGGCAGGGAAAGCCCGAGCCGATGAGGGCGGTGATGACCGCCGAGGGTCCGGGCAACACCTCGAAGGGCGTGGCGGAATCGATGCAACCTTGGATGAGCCGGTAGCCCGGATCCGAAATGCCGGGCATGCCGGCATCACTGATGACTGCGATGGTTTCCCCGGCACGGGCGGCGGCGATCAAGTCGGGCGCGCGCCGGGCCTCGTTGTGCTCGTGGAGGGAAACCAGCGTTTTGCCGGAGATGCCGTGGTGGGCCAGCAGTGGGGCGGAATGGCGGGTGTCTTCACAGGCGATGCGGTCGGCGCTGCGGAGGGTTTCCAGCGCCCGCAGCGTGATGTCGCCCAGATTGCCAATGGGGGTAGGCACGATCACAATGCGGCCTGAAATCTCGGATGAAACGTCCATGAGAGGGGGATGATGGCGTGCGGGTTAACCGATTCAGGGGTTAAAGTCCGGGCTCCAGTTCCACTCGCTCGCGGTCATCGAGTGGCTGGGGCCGGCCCTGGTGATTGACCCGCACGGTCGTGATGCTGCCGACTGCGGCGAGCTCATCGGTGCGGATGACTTCGAAATTCCAAGTGACCGAGGATGTGCCGACCGCTGCGATAGCCAGGTGCACTTCGATCGAATCGCCGCACAGCAAGGGCCGCTTGAACTCACAACTCACCTTCACCCGCGGCCAGCCACCCTGGCTTCTATCAAAAACAAGCAATCCCCGCGAGCGCAAAAACGCGTGTTCGGCGAGTTCCACGTACTGGAAGATATTGGGGAAATGCATCCAGCCGCTCGCGTCGGTGTCACGGAAGGAGACCTCGCCGACGTGACGATAGAGCGGATGTTCCATGACTGGCTTACTCGAAACGGCGCACCAGCACCGACGCGTTGTGGCCGCCAAAACCGAAGCTGTTGCTGATGGCCACTTTTACTGGCACCTCGCGGGCCACGTTGGGCACGCAGTCCAAGTCACACTCAGGATCCTGGTTCTCCAGATTGATCGTCGGCGGAATCACCCCGTCATGAATCGCCATCACGCTGGCAATCAACTCAATGCCACCTGCGGCACCTAACATGTGGCCGGTCATCGACTTCGTCGAGCTCACCATCAGGCCGTTGTTGGCATAGTCACCGAAGGCCAGCTTGATCGCCTTGGTTTCGGCGATGTCGCCCAGACCCGTGGAAGTGGCGTGGGCGTTGAGGTAATCGACTTGCTCGGGATTGACCTTGCCGTGGTCGAGGGCCATTTTGATGGCGTAGGCAGGGCCGCTGCCATCGGGTGACGGGGCGCTGAGGTGATAAGCATCAGCGCTGATGCCGTAGCCGATGAGTTCGGCATAGATTTTTGCGCCGCGTTTGCGGGCGTGTTCCAATTCCTCGATGACGAAGATGCCGGCACCTTCGCCCATGACAAACCCATCGCGACCCTTGTCAAACGGGCGACAGGCGCGTTCAGGCTCATCGTTGCGGGTGCTCAGCGCTTTCATGTTGCCGAAACCCGCCAAGCCCATCCCGAGGATGGTCGCCTCTGCGCCGCCGCACAAAAACGCGTCGGCGTCGCCAAACTTGATGATGCGCCATGCCTCACCGATGTTGTGATTGGAGGTGGCGCAGGCAGTGACGATGCACATGTTTGGTCCGAGCAACCCGTGTTCGATCGAAATAATCCCGCTGGCAATATTGGAAATCATCATCGGAATGGTGAACGGCGACACCCGTTTGGGCCCCTTGGCCATGAGCACGGCGTGTTCCCGCTCCAAGGTGGCTAGGCCACCAATGCCACTGCCGACCATCACGCCGAATCGCCGCGGATTCATTTTTGAAACGTCCACCCCTGAATCTTGCATCGCCATTTTGGAGGCCGCCACTGCGAATTGGACGTAGCGATCAGCCCGTCTCGCATCCTTGGCCACGTTGAAGTATTCGTCTGCGGAAAACCCCTTCACCTCACCACCGATCTTGCAGTCGTAAGGGCTCAGATCCAATTGGGTGATCCGCGCTATCCCGCTGCGGCCATTCTTGAGGCCATCCCAAGTGGAAGCCAAGTCGTTGCCGAGGGGAGAAAGGCAGCCAATGCCGGTGATGACCACGCGTCGTTCGTTCATAAGATTGTGTCCGACGAAAGTTGGCTGATCCAGCGAAGCGACGCAAGCAAGTTCCGGCATTGATTCACCTGTTGGAAGATTTTCTGTGAAAATTGGCCGAAAATTTCTCATTTTGCCCACAATCAGGGGGCCTGCGAGCCCTGATCGGTGCCGGTACAGGCCCTATTTGCTGCATTGGAGGCCTGATATTTTTGCGAGATTGCTGTTATTTCGGGGATGCCTGCTTGTCGGCACCGGGATTTTACGCAACCCTGCGGGAGTGATTCCAAGCAGCGCAGATGATACTTTTTGGATGACCCTGGCGCTCGCCGAAGCCGCCAAGGGGGTCGGGCGCACGGCTCCCAATCCGCCGGTTGGCGCTCTCATCGTCAAAAATGGCCAACCTCTGGGCAGCGGTTGGCACCGGGCCGCTGGCCAGCCCCATGCGGAGCGCGAGGCACTGGCCGCTGCCGTTGCGGCCCATGGTGCAGGGGCGGTGAGGGGAGCAACGGCCTACATCACCCTCGAACCGTGCTCGACCCATGGCCGCACGCCGCCCTGCACAGAGGCGCTCATCACAGCAGGGATCGGCCGCGTCGTTTACGCCTGCACCGATGACAACCCGCTTCACGTCGGCCGCGCTGATGCAATCTTGCGCTCCGCTGGCATCGAGGTGAGCTCCGGCGTGTGCGCCGAGTCTGCCGCCGCCTTGCTCCGTCCGTTTTTCAAGGTCAGTGGTTGCGGCCTGCCTTGGCTGATTTGGAAAACCGCCATGAGCTTGGATGGGCGCATCACCCGCCCGCCCGGCGAAGGCCAGTGGCTCACCGGCGAATCCGCCAGGGCCGACGTCCAACACCTCCGCGCTTCAGTTGACGCCATCCTCACAAGCGGCGAAACTGTCCGCCGCGACAAACCCGCACTCACCCTTCGCCTGCCCGGTTTGTTGGATGGCCGCCTCCAACCGTGGCGCGTCGTCGTCACCAATCACCCCACATCACTGCCCTTGGATGCGCCCTTGTTCACCGACGCCTGGCGCGATCGCACGCTGATCCGGCCAGGCACCGATCTATCAGAAATGTTGCGTGCCCTCGCCAGCGAACAAGGCGTACTCAGCGTGCTGGTGGAGGCCGGCGGCCGGTTTTCCGCAGCCCTGCTTGAGGCAGGACTGGTCGATGAGGTCGTCATCTATCTGGCACCGCGGCTCTGCGGCGGCGGAGTGCCTGCACTGGCCACCGCACATTTCCCCGCGTCGCTCGAACTAACCGGTCTGAGCGTCCGCCACCTCGATGACGACCTGTGTCTGCGCGGCCTCATTCGAAACTAACGCCACCATCGGCGTACGACGAAGGTGGGGTGGGATTCGACGATTTCAGAGTTGGGGAAAGCCGCCTCAAACTCGGGAAACCACGTGTCGCCAGTGTGATTTTCCACCAGATGACTGATTAGCAAATCATCCAGCAGCGGCAGAAATGCTTGATAGATCTCAGCCCCGCCGATGATAAACACCGGTTCGTCCAAGCCGGGCAGCTCTGCCAGACCCGCCGGCGCATGGAGCACCTCCACGCCTGCTGCAGACCAGTTAGAATCCCGGGTCAGCACGATGTTGCGGCGTTTGGGCAGTGGCCGCCCCAGCGATTGGTAGGTTTTGCGGCCCATCACGATCGGGTGTCCGGACGTGCTGCGTTTAAAAAACGCCAGATCATCAGGCAGGTGCCAGGGCAGTTTCCCGTTGCGTCCGATGACCCGCTGCGGGGTCATCGCCACGATTGCCGTGAGATGCAATTTCATGGTTTTGCTTAGACCGACACGTCAGCCTTGATCGCTGGGTGGGGGTCGTAATGATCGAGTCGGATATCCTCGAAGGTGAAGGCGTCAATATCACTGACCTTGGGATTGAGCCACAGCGAGGGCAGTGGTTTGGCATCGCGCGTCAATTGAAGGTGCGCTTGCTCCAAATGGTTGGCGTAGATGTGGACGTCGCCAAAGGTGTGGATAAAGTCGCGCGCTTCGTAATCGCAAACGTGGGCAATCATCCGGGTGAGCAGGGCATACGAGGCAATGTTGAAGGGTACCCCTAGAAATAAATCAGCGCTGCGTTGATAGAGTTGGCATGACAACCCAGCGCGCTTGCCGTCGCGAGGCGCGTGTACAAAAAACTGAAACAGCAAGTGGCAGGGCGGCAGCGCCATCTGGTGGATCTGGCCGACGTTCCAGGCCGACACAATGTGGCGCCGCGAATACGGATCTCCGCGCAACTCATCGATGAGCAGGTGGATCTGATCAATGCTGCGACCATCCGGCGTGGGCCAGGCCCGCCACTGTTTGCCATAGACCGGGCCGAGTTCGCCCTCCGAGTCGGCCCATTCATTCCAGATGCTCACGCCGTTGTCCTTGAGAAAGCCGGTGTTTGTGTCACCGCGCAGCATCCACAACAATTCATAGATGATAGAGCGCAGGTGCAACTTCTTCGTGGTGAGGCAGGGGAAACCATTTCGCAAGTCGTAGCGCACCTGCCGTCCGAAAACCGCTAGCGTGCCGGTGCCCGTGCGGTCGTCGCGCAATTCGCCGTTTTCCAGCACCTCCCGCAGCAAATCTAGGTAATTTCTCACGCCGAAAAGTCAGCCACATCCGGCCTGCTCTGGCAAGAACCAAGCTCCGAGCCAAGCTCCGGCCAAGCTCTGGTGGGATTCATTTCATCAGGCTGCTGCGGAAGCGCGGTTGGTCTTTCACCGGATCCCAGTAACCGAAACTCGATTTCCATTCCCACAGCGACCACGGGATTTTGCTCGCCTCAGCCAGCGTTCTAACATCCTTGAGATAGCGGCCGCGGCTGGCGGCATCACCGATGTTGTGGCTGCCGAATTCCCCGAGGTGGACGGGTCTGCCAAAGAACACCGACCACTCGCTGGCGGTGGCGAGGGCTTCCTTGATGACGCGGGAAGAACTGGGGTTTTGGTCGGTCGGCAGGGTGTTGTAGGCCTGCACGAAGGCACGCAGCCCGGTCTTCTCGCGCAGGGAGTTTGGAAGTTGATAGGGAACGGACGGCGGGCCTGGATAGACGATGCCGCGCAGCTCCTGCAACTCGACCCAGCTCGCTCCCTGATGGGTGAAATAAAACGGCTCGTAGCAATGGACGGTGACGATGATCCGGGCGTCTTCATCCGGCAGGCGCAGCTTGTCGAGTTCTCCCACCTGCCCCCAACGGCCGGGGCTCACGACGAGGATCCGGGTGGGGTCGATGGCGCGGATGGCGGCAATGGTTTTTTGATAGATAGGATTGGCGACTTCTGTGGTGAGGGCGTCGCAGGGTTCGTTGAGAAGCTCGAGAAACAGGCCCGGCGGCCAGTCCTTGAAATGCCGGGCAATGGCTTGCCACCCCCCGATGAAGCGCTTGCTGTTGGCCTCTGGATCGGTGGTTAGATCATTGAAATGATGCCAGTCTAGCAAGACATGGAGGTGTTTGTCGAGGGCACGGCGGAGAACGGGTTCGAGATCGGCGAGCAGGGTGGGGGACAGGTCCCAGCCCTGATTGGTGGGTTGGAGGTGGAAGTGGAAGGCGACGGGTACGCGAATGTGGTCGAAGCCCTCGGCGGAGATGTTTTCGATGTCTTTGGTGGTGAATTTGACGCCCCAGTTGTTTCCCGGTGGGGCCTCCCAACCGTTGCCGAGGTTCACGCCGCGCTTCATGCCGGCCAGCGCACGGTGCGCCGGGGTGTCATTGCCGAGGCGCTTCGGCGGGGTGAAACCGGGGGGTGTGGCGGCTTTGGCGTGGAGTTTGAGCACGACTTTTCGGCCGGCTTTGAGTTGGAGTGTCTGAGCCAGCGGGCGGTTGTGCCAGGTGGCGGCCAAGCCCTTTCCGGTGAGCGCCGCGGCGTGGGCCAGCGGCCATGCACTGGCATCCGGATAGGCGGACCAGGTGGATTTCCAGCCGACGGGAAGGCCATTTTCAGTTTGCTCGAAGCCGCCATTGATGAGGGTAGCGCCCTCAGCGCTGAGGTCATCCCAGAGGACTTCCTGGCGGATGAGGGTGGTGTTTTTGTCCTGGGCCCATGGGCCGCAGAGTATCAACTCGACGGAACCATCCTGCGTCGGGGTGAAGGAGATGCTGTTCTCGCTCCAGGCCCACCAGCGGATCGGAAACACCACGTCGCTATGCCGCTCGCGCAGGGCCGGGTCCTTCTCCCACGCGGCAGGACCGGCGGCTCCGTTAGAAATCCGCAACTCGCCCAAGGGGGCTTGTCCGGCGGGCACTTGCAGCCACAAGCGGGCCTCTGCGGCTTGGCGGACAGGTTCCTGGGCGGCGAGCGCCGTGGTGAGTGCGAGCAGCGGTAACAGCGGGCGGGTCATGAGGAAAAAGGTTCTCTGGAATACGGGGGCCTCGGGCAGTTTTCTTGCACTTGAAGGAGGGGGGCGTTGTCCGGGCTTCGGGTCGGATGCTCCTATCCCGAAAATGAAACATTCTACGCGTCGCCCGGTCAAGACGGCGCAATTCATTTGTGATTCATGCACCATCACGCAGGCTTCGTGCAAAATTGGACTACCCCACCGCGTATAGGGTAGGTTTCGCATCCACAAATCTATGAAATCGCTGCACCTCGTCCTCTCGCTGTTCACTGCAATTTTCTATGCTTCGTGCTCCAGTTATGTCACGCCTGGACGCCAAGCCGACCTGAGCACTTTCACTGATCCACGAGTCAAGAAGGCATTTGTGGCTCGCCCAGCCATCAAGTTCCCAGCAAACATCGCTGTCGTGCGGGTTCAGGAGAGCGGATACCGCTCTGAGTCGGCGCAGGGGATTGGCTCCGGTGCCTTTAGTGTCGTTACGACTCGCGACATCGAGACGGAACAAGACATTGACGCGCTTTCCAAGCTGCGTGGCGTCGAGGGCATCGTCTCGCTCAACCGTCTGTTGCTGCCGAAGTCCCTTTCATCAGACCTGGATCTTCGCGAGGCCGCCGCAAAACTTCAGGCCGACGCTATCCTGATTTATACGCTCGCTACCGAGTTCAGCGACAACGATGTCATAGCGCCGCTCACCACACTCACGCTCGGCCTAGCTCCCAATCAGCGATACAAGATCCACTCCACAGCCTCTGCCATCCTGATGGATACCAAAACCGGCTATATCTACGGCGCACTTGAGGAGGGCGACTCGCGCTCCGGACTCACGATCGCTTGGGGAAGTAGCAACGCGATCGATAGCGCGCGTAAAAAAGCGGAAAGGGCTGCGTACGAAAAACTGCTTGTTAGCTTTACGCCATTTTGGGCACGTATCTACAATCGCTATCACTAACGAAGCTTCGTCCCAGATTCATGGCTACAGCCACTGGTTTTGGCTTGGAAAGTTCCTATCGTTGCCATCGGTGGCGCGGGCATCCTGCCAGTTTTCTTTCTTCCAAATGGGTTTACCTCACCCCCTGGCAAAAATAAGGTCGAGGCTGGGGGGGCTGATGGCTCTCGCCATGCTCGTACGCCTCAGCGGCCTTCGGCGATACGCTCAGCGAGCATCGGCGGCAACCCGGCGGCAAGGATTTTTGCCTGGGTTTTGGCTATGTCATATTCGACCCGGCGAAATACCACGAGCTGATGGTCGCTGTCGTAAATGGCGTAACAGGAGCGCCAGTCACCGTCGCGCGGTTGGCCTACTGAACCGCAGTTGATAAAGTATTTGGCGCTTTTCTCGATGACGATGGAATCAGCCGGCACCTCGTGAACCTTGTCGCTCTTGGTGTAAACCCGCGGCACGTGAGTGTGACCATGAAAACAAATTTGAGTGAATTGATAGGAAAAATTGGCCATCGCATCGAAGCGGTTGGTCACATAATTCCAATGTGCCGGTTGGTCCAAGGTGCTGTGGACCACGGTGAAATCAGCCACTTGGCGCACCATGCGCAGGCGCTGAAGCCACAGGCGTTGATCGTCATTGAGTTGGGCGCGGGTCCACTGGAGGGCGGCGGCGGCCACCGGGTTCATGCTTTCCAGTGAGTGGTTGCCTGCGGCGTCCTCGTCGTGGTTGCCCTTGATGGTCGGGCACTCCATCTGCCGGATGGTTTCCAAGCAGGCGACCGGGTCGGCGTTGTAACCGACCACGTCGCCGAGGCACACGTAGTCGTTGACGCCTTGTTTTGAAGCGTCGTTGAGCACAGCCTCGAGGGCTTCGAGGTTGGCGTGAATGTCACCGAAAAGAGCGATCCGCATGTGAAATGTACGATAGGGCCGGAGGAAAATGGCGCGCTTCGTCGCAGCTGTCGAGACGAAATCCAATGCAGGGACTGAACAGCAGACCTCGAACATCTTTTAGCGGTCGGGGGCCAGATGTTCCCATGCTGAAGAATGGCAGCGGCCAGGATGCTCGTGCGACGCCTCGCCGCGCCCCTGGCAGGCCGTGGTAGCGCGCCTCTGGCAGAAGCGCCATGTGATGTGAATGAAACTTCGCGCCTTGCTCAGCCCATTCCCCACCTTGGTCAAGACCGCTGAAAACCTCGGGATGGGCGTTTTAGATGCCGGTTTTTGGTTTGGTTTTCTGTTGTATAACTCTCTACGTGAATGAGTTATGAAGTTTCAGAATGAGAGAAAGACAAGTGCCCGGGGATCTGCTACACTCGGCCCCGATGGCCGAGGGAAACGAACCAACCGGGAAAGAACCAGAATCGTTGCAGGGGGACGCAATTCTGGGGGAGGCGTACGCCAAGACGCGCAAGAGCTTGATTGCCAAGCTCGACAACTGGGAAGACCAGCAGGCATGGGACGAATTCTACAAGATTTACTGGCGGCTGATTTATTCGGTGGCAATCAAGGCCGGGCTGCGCTCCGACGAGGCATTTGACTGTGTGCAGGAGACGATTTTGTCGATTGCCAAGCAGAGCAAGAAGAACTTGTACGATCCGGCGCAGGGGTCGTTCAAGACGTGGCTGATGAACATGACGCGCTGGCGCATCAACGACCAGTTTCGCAAACGCAAGAAGGACACCGCGATGGTGGGGGGGGAGTGGGAGAATGACCGCAAGACAGCAGTGATTGACCGGGTGGAAGATCCCAATGGAGAGGTGCTGTCGCGCTTGTGGGATATGGAGTGGAAGAAGAACGTCGCCGATGCGGCGCTCACCCGGGTCAAGGCCCATGTGTCGCCCAAACAGTACCAGATATTTGATTGTTACGTGATCAAGCAGTGGGATGCGAAAAAGGTGCAGGATCATTTGAATGTGAGCATGGCACAGGTGTATTTGGCGAAACATCGGGTGGGTGCGGTGCTCAAACGTGAACTCGCAAAATTAGACGAAAATGCTGATTAAGTCCCGCCCGGACCCCCTGATCCCGGATCATGAGATCCTCCGCAAAATCGGCGGCGGTGCTTATGGCGAGGTCTGGCTCGGACGCGGAGTCACCGGTGCCTGGCGGGCGGTGAAAGTGGTCTGGCGGGAGGACTTTGACGACGCCCGCACATTTGAACGGGAATTTGAAGGGATTTTAAAGTTCGAGCCGATCTCTCGCGATCATCCGGGCCTGGTCAACATCCTGCACGTCGGCCGCAGCCCCGACGGCATCTCGTTCTATTACTATGTGATGGAATTGGGCGACGATGTGCGCAGCGGCCACCAGATCAACCCGATCGAGTACGAGGCACGCACCCTGCGGCCCGACGTGAAATCGGCCATTGCCGCACGATTGCCCCTGGCTCAGTGCATCGACGTCGGACTGCGACTCGCCGAGGCACTCCATCATTTGCACGAATGCGGACTGGCGCATCGCGACGTGAAGCCGTCAAACGTGATTTTTGTCAACGGCAAGGCGAAGTTGGCGGACATTGGGCTGGTGGCGGCGCGGGGCCAGCGCACGTTTGTCGGGACGGAGGGGTTTGTGCCTCCGGAAGGACCCGGATCCACTCAGGCCGACGTCTATAGCCTGGGTAAGGTGCTTTACGAAATTGTCACCGGCAAGGACCGCTTGGATTTTCCCGAATTGCCCGATGAGTTGCCAGCCGACGCCGAGCGAAAGCGCTGGTTGGATCTCAACAGCATCATTTGCGATGTGTGCGAACCACGGGTGTCCAAACGTAAAATCACCAGCGCCGCCCAACTCGCCGACGCCCTCCGTCTGTTGCAGCGTGGCAAACGCCGCCGGAGTCGGGCCACTGCCGCCTGGTTCACCCTGATATTGCTCGCCGCCTTTTGCGGTGCCATCTGGCAGGTGGCCAAGAGCCACGATTGGCTGCCGCATGGACCATCCCGCGTGGTGGATCCCGTGCCTGCGGCAGTGGGCATGTTCCGGGTGGTGAGCACGCCGGCTACCGCTGACGTTCTGGACGCCGCGGGTCACTCGGTGGGCACCACGCCCACTGGCACCATGAGCGCGCCGGTGGGGGACGAGGTGACTTTCAGGATTGAGAAGCATGGCTACCGGCCCGTTACGGTCACCGAACGAATCGGCCCCGGTTCGGTGAATGAGCCACAATCGATCTTCAAGGTGCTGGAGGTGTATTCGCCACCTCAGTTCGGCGATGCCTGGCTCGACCAGTATGGCGAATCCTATCAACCCGTGGGCGAGGAACACGTGACGTTCGGCTTCGTGGCCGAAGAGGTGTGGAAAAAATTTGTGCAGGAGGCCAAGCGGCCGGCGGAGTCGGCCGAGATATTGGATTTCCCGCAGAACGGGCAGGCGTCCAAAGTCGTGTTGTGCAGCGCGGAGGAAAGCACGGGGTTTTGCAACTGGCTCCGCAGCAGTGGCATCAAGGCGGGATTTCTCACTGAGGATCACGAGGTGCTGCCGCATTTCGAGCAATTGTTTGAGAATCCCGGCCTCAGTGCGCGGGCTCGCCGCGACGGGCTCAAGCCATTCCGGGTGACGGTGCGCAAAATCTCCTACGCCAGTATAGAATTGACCACTCATCCGGCGGGCGCGGAAGTCTATTTGAATGGGGCTCCTGTCGGATTTGCCAGTGAGACGTTGCTCATTCCCAAGGTCAAACCCGGTCAGGTTGAATTGATCATCGTTCGCGAGGGCTATAAGCCAGATACCGAAAAACTCATCATCAAACCAGGCCAGATGCTTCCTCTCAGCGTCAATTTGGTCGAAAATCAGACAGCCGTCTTCGGGCGCTCCTGGCAAAATGGCATCGGTATGAAATTTGTGCCCATCGGCCAAGACCTGTTGGTGTCCATTTGGGAAACCCGCTTGCGTGATTACGACCTCTTCATCAAGGAAAGCCAACACCGGGCACCACCCGTCCCGGGATTCACTCAGACGCCGGATCATCCAGTCGTGCTGGTCACCCGGGATGATGCCGTGGCTTTTTGTGACTGGCTTACCCAGCGCGAACGTCGGGCGGGTGCTGAGCGCATCGCCGCCTCCCAACTCTATCGCCTGCCCACCGACGTGGAATGGAGCCAAATGGTCGGCCTTGACGAAAATCTGGGCATCAGCCCAAGTTGGCGCGATGCCCGCAAAGAGCGAGTGTTCCCCTGGGGCATCGAGTGGCCGCCACCACGCAAAGTCGGCAATTTCGCCGATGCATCAGCCGCCCCTGAACCCGGCATGGCGGGCGGCCGGACGATTCCCGGCTACGACGATGGCTTCGCCCAAACCGCTCCGGTAGGCTCTTTTTCGCCTAACTCCAGAGGCATTTTCGACCTGAGCGGCAATGTTTATGAATGGGTTGCCGATACCTACTCCAAAGGCGACTCTAACCGCCTCGGCGTGCTCCGCGGTGGCAGTTGGAATACCTACCAAGCCGAAAACCTCTACTCCGGCTCACGCAACCCCCAGCCGCCCGATTCCGCCGCCGATACCTATGGCTTTCGCGTGGTGCTGGCCAAAATCGGCCCGCCTGCTGAAACTCCCCCTGCACCGTTAGAAGCCCCCTCACCTTGAATTACCCATCCGACATCTGATATTCCCATGGTTGAAATCATCATCGATTATGAAGGCGATCTCCATTGCAGCGCCACCCACCAACCCTCCGGCAACCGCTTGGTGACCGATGCTCCGCTGGATAACAACGGCCGCGGCGCGGCATTCTCTCCGACCGATTTGGTCGCCACCGCCGTAGGCACCTGCATGGCCACGGTGATGGGCATCGTCGCCCGGCGCAAAGATATTCCGCTGGCAGGCATGAGAGTGACCGTGCGCAAATTCATGTCCGATGACCTGCCTCGTCGCATCACCTGCTTGGAAGTGAACATTTGTCTGCCGTTGTCAGCGGACCACCCTGAGCGCAAAGTCTTTGAAAGTGCCGCCCGTTCCTGTCCGGTCTATCATAGCATCCACCCGGATATCGAGGTGCTGTTGCACTGGCAGTGGCTCTAGCCGGCTCGACGCCCAAAGCCCCGCTCCCTCGCCAAGATTCAGACGTTACTGGCTTTGGAAATGTCTATCAGCGAGAGAGGGTTGACGCTTCAGGGAACAACCGAACTCATTGTTAGGCTTCCTTTTCGACAACGGAGTGAGCAAGTCGAATTTCCCTGAGTGTCGGTTGTGGGCGGAGGCGCTAACATCGGAAAATATTCGCCTGGGCACGAGTCGCAGGCAAGCAACAGCTGAGGTGGTATGGATTTGTTAGTTGGTAAGCGGGGTGAGGCTCAGGGCGTCGCCGTGGTGCTCGATGCGCAAGGGTTCGCGATGGGTTGACTGGTGCAGCAGCTTGCCGTTATGGGTGTAGCTGAGCCATTGGATGGTTCCATCGCGCATGGCGCCGGAGACGCGGATGCCGGATTCGCCGGGGACTTGATAGAAAGCAAAGTTTTTCCAAGCGGAAGGCACGGCGGGGAAGGGGGTGAGGAGGCTATCGGCGGACTGCAGGGCCATGGCGAGGGGTACGAGCAGGTAGGAGGTGTAGTTGGTGGTGAAGTGGAAGTTTTTGCTGCCAGGAAACTCGGAGACGCCCTGTTGCCAGGCGTCCTCGCAGCGGAAGTTGTGCTTGAGAATCTCTAACGCGTGGTCACCGCGGCCGTAATGAAGGTCGGCAAGGGCGAACCAATTGGCGACGAAGCCGATCATGCCCTCGCCGTGGCGGTTGCGCTCCCATGTGTGTTCGAGGGTGCGCAGGGCCTTGGCACGGTCCAAGGTGGGGATGAGTTCCATGGTCGGCCAGCCGAGATAGACGAAGCCGCGCACGCCCTGATAGCCGCCTCCGCTGCGTTGGTCCAAATCTCCGGCATACTCGAGGTAACGCTGGTCGTTTTGTGGCAATAGCAGGTGGCTGGCCACGTCGTTCCAGTGCTCGCTGAGTTGGGCGTCGCAGCCGAGGGCGAGGGCATCGCGGCGGGCGATGAGCAGGCACCACTTCGCGGCGAGGGCTGCATCGATGGGATGCGGCGCCACCAGGTCCTCGGTTAGTGAGGTCATTTTGGGCAGCAGGTAGTTGCCTGACTGTGGGTCGAGCCGGGCGAGGCCTGACCAGAATTGGGCGAGGCCCCGCATGAGTGGATAGAGTTGGGCGGGTGAGAGGCTTTTGTCTGGATAGAACCGCTGGTGGCGCTCAAATAAGGCGGCGGCAAAGCCGTCGAGATGGCGCTGCAATTCGTATTGGCCGCAGGGGATGTTGCGGCCGTCGGTTTTTACCTCGTGAGCGAAGGCCATCGCATCCGGTGCGGCGTTATCTTTTGTTAGAATATTCGTATAAACTTGGGCGTTGTCATGCAGCGCTTCGGGTTTGAATTGGCAGTCGAGGATGGCCCTGGCTTGGTCGGGCAGTCCGACTGCGGTGAATGCTTGGAGCGCCCAACCGGCGGCGCCGTAGGTGAATGGGTGCATGTCCCAGCAAGGCACGGCGAACATGCTTTCCCCTGGCAGGTAGCGTTTGCTGCCGCAGGTACTCAAGGTCCAGTAGAGCGAGCGATACCACAGACGTTCGATGTCCGCATCGGGCATGGCGAGCACGGCGCATTGTCTCCAAAGTTTTTCCCAGGCCGCGCGGTGGGCGGTGAGCAAGGCGTCGAAGCTGGAGTCGGTGCCGGCGGGGGCTTCGGCAAATTTGTCAGAGTTGATCGGGTGCAGGAAAAACGTCAGGCAAAGCGGTTGGCCCGGGGTGAGTTGCAGCGTGACGGGGTTGTCGGCGCTGCGGGTCAGCGGCAGATTGGATTGCAATGACCAGTAGAAAAGCGTGAAAGCGTCTGGGGCTGAACTTCCTGACAACTCATTTGGCGAGGCTTGATTGAGGCGGGTTGCGGCAGGCAGTTGGAGGTGCCACAGGCGGGCTGACTCGCCCCGGGGAGTTAGGCGGATAGCCAGCAGCGAGGGCTCAGCCATCGAGCAAAATACCTCGGCATCGTAGCCGGCATCCTGCGGAAAACGGACCGAGGTTTTAGCCAAGCCGTCTGTTAGTGATAACTCCTGGTGATAGGAAACGGGGGTGAGGCCGGTCAGCGCGTCGCAGGTGAGAAGGGGGCCGGTGAGCGGGAGGCGTTGGTCTGTGTTGCGCCACAGTGCGTCGCTCCACAGGGTGGGGAAGCCGAGGCCCGACGCCGCAAGGCAGCCGCCAAGGTGTGCGTTGCCAAGCAGCACACCCGGTGCTGCCGCGTCGGCGTGGGTGCTGGTGAAGGAGTGGCGCTGCAGGCGTTCAAGTTGCACGCCGCGAGCCTCTGCCTCGGGATCGGCTGGTGGGGTGGAGGATTGGGCTAACGATGAACCAGTTAGTACCAGAGTGCTCATGAGTAATCGGCATGTTAGACGGAACATTGGATTGGCTGAAAGATGGTGATGTATGCCGGAAAGTTTCAGGGTTTGGTGGAAAGTTCTTCTTTGCGGCGCACTTCGATGCTGCCGGAGGTGTCGCCCGATCACTTGCCCTCCGTTTCCACCTCGGGTTCAGCCACTGCTGCGGGAACCCGCAAATCAGCCCGGTACTTGGCCATTAGATGGGTGGCAATTTTCACCGCATCGCCGACGGGATGATCAGGAAAGTTGCTGCCGGTTGTTTGGACCCATTGGCCGTCGGCCTGGACCCGCCATTTGTGATATTCGGCGGCGTCGAACGGGGTGGCGGTTTCCAAGGCATGATCGACGCGTTGGATAAATTCGCGCCAACGGCCCATGTAGTAGGTGTTGAACAGGCCGTTCCACTCGCGGCGCGCATAATCACTGAGTCCGCCGCCCGGCTCGTGCCATGTGGTTAGGATTTCGCGGGCGTTGTGCTCGTAGTAGTCCGCCTCCACAGGTGTGGCGGCCCAGGCACGGGCGTCGGAGATCCAGCGGCCCATCAGCCACTCGTGGCGCGTTCCTAACAATGTATTGATATCTTCGCCGAGTTCCAGCAGTCGGGCCGATTCCTTGCGGAAGGCTGCCAGATCTTTGGAGGCGGCCGCAGCCATCAGGCGCTTGCCGACGATGAAGGTGGCGTTGCCTAACGCTTGGCGTGTGAGGTTGACCAGATCATACTGATAGCCGTCGGCGCTGCGGGAGGCGGGTTCTGCGGCGAGCAAAGCATCCACCACCGAAACCAGGGCTGCTTGCTGTTCGGGCTGGCTTATTTTGTTAGATGATTGCAAGACCGGGGTGGTTTGGAGAAAATTCTGGCGGCCCCAGAAGCCGTCCGGATCGTCAGTGAAGATTTCCTTTTGGAGGATCTGCCATGCCATGCGAACGGCGGGATCGGCGCGGCCTGCGCGGCGGTCTGCATAGGCGTCGAGCCAAGCGTTGAGATTGACTTGGGAGTTTTTGTGCCAGACTTGTTCGAAGAGGAGGTCGAAGGCGACGGGGTTGATGTTGAGGCCTTCGAGGGTGGTGCCGATGCCGCGGCAGTTTTCCACGGGCAGGGCTGCGGCGGATCTATCAGAGATGATTTTGAGTGGGGCGGTGAGGTTGGTGGTGCCGCCGAAGTTACCGACGAAGCACCAGAGGAAGGGAGCGCCGTGGAAGTTATCGGACTTGCGGAAAAACTCAGTTTGTTCGCAGACGTAATCCAGATAGATCATCTTGCCCTTGGGCACGGCGAGGGTTAGGGCCTTGAGGCGGGGCGGCGTCCATTGTTGGTCGAAGAAGAAATTCCACGACATGAGATACCAGACTGCGGCGGGGTCGCCGCCGGCCATGCTTTGATAGATGGTGCCTGACACTTTGGCGAGGTAATCGGGCTCCCAGCTGGGCGGGGCGATTTCGTTGAAGGGATCGGCGCTGTAGAGGTGGTCGCTGCCGAACATGGCTGCCTGTTCCTTCAGAAACCGCTTTTGGATGTCGAGAAAGAGCGGGTCGGTTGGATCGAGGAACCAGGTCGCGTAGCGTTCGGCCATGCCGCCCCAGCCGGGCTTGATCTGGGTGATTTTGGCGTCCGGTTTGACGTCCTTGAGCGCTTGGGGAACGTGGCCTGCGAAGGCGGCGAGGATGGGTTTCATGCCGAGGCTGCGGGCTCGTTCGAGGATTTGGGATTGCAGGATGCGTTGGCCATCGATGTAGGACATGGGCAGCGGGCCGCCCCATTGATCGAGGTTGGCCATGTGTTGCCACGGCAGGTGGGCGGGGCCGGAAAAGAACTCCTGAACTTTTTCCTGGGGGATGCCGTAGGACTGCCAGACTTTGAGCCAGGTGGCTTCCTGGCCGCTTTGGAGGAGGGGTCGGTTGATGCCGTTCATGGCCATCCAATCGACAAATCGCTGCCATTGGTCCCACTTCCAAAACGGGAAGCTATATCCGAACGTGCAGTAGTTGAGGGCGAAGCGCTCTGAGGCGGCGCAGGTTTGGTGGACAGGGGCAGCGGGCAGCGGCGGCTTGGCGGTGAGTTGCAGTGGGGCGCAGGCTTCCCAATCGAAGTTCACTTTGCACTCGTGGCGAAGATACCAGTTGAAGGCCATCGCCAAACTGGTGCCAAGGTTGCCGCGCAAGAGGATTTTTTCCCCGCGGGCCATGATCTCAAACACGTCGCGGCCGCCGTCTTGCGGCATGAGTTCACAAATAAACGCCGCCGAATGCTCCGGCAACACACGCTGAATCAGCGCCGTGGCTGCGGCCACCGGATCAGCCGCGGGTGCCGCAGGCTCGGCTAACAGAATCTGGGTTGTTAGGGCGAGCATCAGCAAATGTTTGAACATATAAATTAGAAGTTAGGGCAGGGGTATCACATCTTGGATGCGGGTGTCGCCGGGCATGATAACGAAGTGGCGAGTGCCGAGGGTCAATGCGAACGGTTGTTCGGTGTGGACGGTGACGGTGCCGGCACCGTCGTAATGCAGATCGGCGGTGACGGATCCGAAGCGCAGTCGGCGGATGCCGTGGGGCTCGGCGAGGCGCAGTTTCCACTCGAGTGCGTGGTGTTTGGCGTCGGGGCGGAAACCTAGCACATTTTCAATAAGCAAGGCGATAGGTCCGCAGCCCGACCAGCCGACGAAGTCACGGGCGGCGGGATTGCCGGGGGCGGCGTGTTCCGGTGCATAGTTTTCCCAGACGGTGCCGGTGTTGTGGAACACCACGGCCATGGCGGCGAGGTAGCGCTCGGAAGAAGCGGCGGCGAAGGCTTCAAAGCCGGTGGCTTCCAAGCCCTTGATGATGGCATAGTTGGTGGGGGCCCACACGCCGCCGAGCCAATAGCCGCCGTCAGCTTTGTATTCCGGGGAATCGGCGGCGAGGGTGGGGAATACCACGGGCCGCCAGAATTTCGCCGGATCCTTGAGGTGCGCCACCAAGCGGGCCGCTTGAGCCGGGCTGGTGATGCCGGCCACCAGCGGCCAAAACCCGCAGGCCGTTTGTTTGCGGAACTTCGAGCCATCGGCTAGCACGTCATAATAGAATCCGTCCTGTTCGTCCCAACACCAATGGTTGATCCGCTCGCCGATGGCGCGGGCCTCGGCCTCCGCCACCCGCGCTTTATCCAACATTCCCAGCTCGCGGCAGATGCGCTCAATGTCGCGGTATTGCATGACCATCTGGCATGACATATCCACCCAACCAGCACCCTTGGCGGTCGGCTTGGGCGTGTTGTCGAGGCCGGAGCCGAGGGACGTGTTCCAATACAGGCGATGCGGGGTGTTGGCGGAGCGGCGGCCGTTAGACTCCCAGTCGTCCGCTTCCGGATCGCCGTCGCGATTGAGCCACTCAACGTATTTTTCGAGCACCGGCAACACCATGGCGAAGCGGGATTTGTCACCGGTGACCTTGAAATTTTCGCATTCGGCCCAAGAAAATATGGGCGGGTTGATGGCGTTTTTCCAGCCCTTGGGTGAGAACAATCCGCCATCGTCGTCGTAGTGGACCGGCTTGCCGTCGGCCTCGCGGTATTCGCGGCAGATGAACCCGCTGCGGTGCTGGCGGCAATAGAAGTTGTCGAGCGATTGGATTGCTGGAAACTGATAGTGCCCGTAGCGGGCAAACATCATCATGAAGCAGGTATCCCACTGGAAAATGTTAGGTGAGAATGCCTCGTCTAACCAGTTAGAGACGAGCGGCGAGGCGGGCTCGGGCTGCTTGAGGTGGGAGAACGCGAGGCTCCAACACTTCCAGTACATTGCCAGCCATTCCGGCTTGCTGGCGAGCACTGGCTCGGGGAGTTGTTCTCTAACCGAATAATTAAAGGTTGGCAGGGCCTCCTTAACGTAGGATTTCTTCGGGAAGTACCCGCCGAGGTCTGCGTCGGCGGGCTCAGCGGTGGCGAGGCCCGGATGCAGCATTACGGCCGGGATCATCAGCAGCAGGATGGACGGGGCCGTCATTTTCCGGCGGCGGGCTCGGGTGCGGTGCTGGTAGTTAGGACGGGTTCCGGCTTGCCGGGAACAAACAGTGCGGCACGCAAGGTGGTGCCGGCGGCCAGAGCGATGGGCGTGCCGGCATCGACTTTGGAGGTGGCCGTGACCGGGGAGTTGTCCAGGGTGAAGCGCACCACAGCGCTGGGGGTGCTGCGGAGGATGTTGAAGATGGAAGCGCGGGCGCTGCCGTCGGCTGCCTTGGTTAGGCGCACCCGCAGGCTCAGTGGGTCGAGGTGGATTTTACCGGCGGCGTACTCTTCGGCGAATTGTTGGTCGGTGGCGGCGCACACGGCCTTGAGGTCGTAGCGTTTAGCAACCTCAAGCACACTCTTGTCGGTCACTGGGAAGCGGTAGCGTTGGCAATCGGGCACCAGGTCTTCGTCGCCGAACGTTGAGAGCAAGGCGCAGACGAGATTGATGCGGAGCGGGTCGCTGACGCTTGCCGGGGCGCGGCCGTCCTTCTGGGCTTCAATTTTGTAGTAGGCGCGGAACCATTTTTTATAGACGTCCCAGCCGAGTTTGCGGATGAGGGCCATGTGGAACGAATGGAGGTCATCGACGCCCATTTTGTCCCAGGGGGTATTGGTTGCGAGGTATTTGTCGCCGGCGTGGAGGTAGAAGTTGTTATTGAAATCGTAGCCGAGTTGGCGGCCGCCTGGGCCGAATTCGATGCGGTAGCGGGTATCTTTGGTGAGCAGTCGCTCCAAGGCGTAGGACAGTTTGATATTGGCGAATGCCTCACCGCCGGCGTTGGGGGTGATGTACCAGCGGGCGAAGTCGCGGGCATCGAAGACGTGGCCCATTTCATGCACGAAGCCGAACTCGACCTTGCCGGATTTGAAGTCCTGCATGAAGGGCACCACGCAGGTCCAGTCGATGTCGATGCCGTCGAGGCCGGCGGTGCCCCAAGCTCCGAGTTTTTCGTGGCCGCGCAGGATCATTGGCGGTTGGTTGGAGGTGAGTTCGACCATTGAGTCATAGACTTGGTCGAGGAAACCGATAAACTCTTTAGGATCCGGCAATACCTTCCAATCGTCCGGGCGGAACCGGGCACTGACGTGTTGGCCCTTGAGGGTTTCGGTTTGCAAGGCAGCCGGAGCTTCGGCAAGAGCGGCTTGGACGGCGAACCCGAGGGCTGGCACGAGCAGAAGGGAACGGAGCGGATGGATCATGTGGAGGGGGATGGATGGTTTTGCCAAGGATCGCGGGGCGATCAAGCCCATCAGGCTGGCTCCACCAACCGGGGCCTGCAAGCGCAATCGAGATATCTAATTCTTGTACAATCGGGGACGGTGCTGCGCTGCTTGCCAAGCGGTTTCGAAGTAGCGACACTGTCGTGGCCTTTGCGCCGCCTCTCACCCCATGATCCGATTTTCACCACCCATTATTCGCCGCAGCAGGCGTGGTGGCTTTGCGCTGATCATCACGCTTACGTTGATGGTTTTGCTAGTGATCCTGGTCACCGGCTTGCTCTCGCTTTCGGCAGTGAGCCTGCGCAGCGTGGGCAATGAGGCCGCCCGTACCCAAGCCCATTCCAATGCGCGACTGGCTCTCATGCTCGCATTCGCCCAGCTCCAGCAGCAAACCGGCAGCGACACCCGGATCACCGCGCCGGCCGATGTGCTCACCACGGCCAGCGCCAGCGGATGCGCCAATCCGAGTTGGCGTGGTGTGTGGAAAAGCAACCCGGCCACCTCCAGATCCTACAAGCCAGCCCGCTCTGACTTTTTTTCCGGCTGGCTGGTCACTGCTGCGGGCGCACCGCTTCCGCTCGATGCCGCACGGACGCCTGTGACCGGAGCGTCGGCGGTGATCCGCAAGACCCCTGGAGCCGCTGACGTGACCGTCCCGCTGATGGCCACCCCTAACCACGGACGACTCGGCTGGTGGACCGATGATGAATCCCTCAAGGCGCGTGCCAACCTGCCACTTCACCCCCCATCGAGCAAAGGTGCCGCTGCCGTGGTCGGCCACGCGGCAGGCCGGATGGCTCCGGAGAGCGTGCCCGGGGTCAGGGGCTTCAAGTCCACCCTCAAAAATACTGCCGCCATGGTCAGCGTCGGCCAAGCCTCGTTGGCAGCCACCAAGTGGCCGGATCGCCAGGGGGCTTACTTCACCACCGACTCCCGCTCAGTGCTTGCCGACGTGCGTCATGGAGGGTTGAAACAAGACCTGAGCACGCTTTTTGAGCAACCTGCCAGCAAGATCACCGAGTTTGGCCAGTGGACCGGCAGCGGCAGTGAATTGGACCAGAAGGTCTATCTGTACGGCCCGCCAGACGTCGCGATGGGTGCCCGCTGGAACCACCTCTACAAGTACTACAACCTCTACAAGGACGTCACCGTCGTAGGCAGCGAGCCGCGGGTGGAGCCCAAAGGCGATCTCATCGACTGGCATTTGGCTGACCAATACGCGAGTTTTGGAGATGAAGCGGGCGGTTTTCGCTATCCGCGGATGGCCAAAATCATCTATCTGTACTCGTACACGGCGATCAAGGATCCGTTAGCCACCAACCCAAAGCCCTACACGCTGCAGCTTGCCACCGACGTGTTCGTCACCTTGTGGAATCCCTTCGACGCCCGCATCCACTTCCCAGCCAATACCAAGTTCTATGCCAAGTTCAGCACCGGCCTGCCGATGAAATTCGACTGGCAGCTCAACGGCAGCGTCGTTAGCAGCGTCGGGCTAGACAATATCCTCGGCGGCTGGTTCACCATGGTTTTCAACAATCCCGAGAGTGGCCGCCCGTTTTCCATGGCTCCTGGAGAAACCGTCGTCTTCTCCCTCAAACTCAACCCGTCCACGGGTGCCCGCGAATTTTGGCCCGGCGCGTTTTTCGACGCATCCCTCAATTCCGCCAAGCTCATGTCCGACGGCAGTTCCATCACCGGCATCGCCACAGATCGGATTAACGTCGGCCTCAAACCCGACCAAAGCGGCAATGCCGGCGGTGCCGATGCGGTCGCCAATTCCCAGTACATCGACTTTTGGATCTACGATTTTATCAAAAAATGGCCGTTTTACGAGCATCGCGGCGAAATTTTGTCGCGTTCGGACGCGCCGTTCATCAACCAGATGAAAACCGTCAATGCGACGGACGTGCCGACGGTGATGCTGGGTTCTGTGGTTGGCCGCAAGCAGCCGTTCGGGGCCTTCATCATGGAAACCAAGACGGCTCGTGATTCCACCGTGCCCATTCCCGCATTCCTCAACACCGGCACCACCCGCCTCTCGTCAAAGCTCACCAGCAACGTCGCCGAGTTCGCCAATGAGCGCCTCGAATACAAGGTGGAAGCCGTGACAGGTTTCGACAGCGACATCATCCAAGTGACCCTGCCCGGCAGCGCAAACGGAGCCAATCACGGGTACATCGGTTCGGGCCGCGGACCGGCCACCGGTCAGACGCATTTCCTGTTTGCGTCGATTCCGACGGTGCCGCTCACCTCGCTTGCGCAATTCCGCCATGCCGGGGTGGGGGATGGTGCCTCGACGCTGCGTGCCACATACTGGGGGTTCAACAGCACGCCTAACTCGCCTTACGCCGATCAGTCGATTGGCAATTCCTACGCCCATCCATTGCTCCCTTCCGACGCCACCACCAAGGGCACCTATCTGGACCATCGCTATCTCGGCAATGAGGTCCTCTGGGACAAGTATTTCCTGTCATCGCTGGCACCGCGAATCAGTCAGAATTTCGGCACAAGCAAGCCGATGGCCAAATCCTGGCAGGACTTCCTCGAAGGCAGCGACACGCTCATCAACCCACGCTTCAGCCCATGGCTCAACGATGAAATGCCCGCCACCATTTTTCACCGCAGCTTCCCCTCCAGCCAAGATAGCAGTCTGGAAAACGACGCCTACAAGCGCATCGCCGCCAATCTGATGTATGACGGCGGGTTCAATGTTAATTCCACCTCGGTGAGCGCATGGCAGGCGTTTCTGGCCTCCACCCGCACCCGCACCATCACCAAACTCGGAAGATCCGGCAGCCCTCAAGGCCAGGACGTCGTCGGCAATGGCACCGTGTTTGCCCGCACTGAGACGGTGATGGCCAACGCCCTGGATGCCAGCAACGCCGAACCAGCCAGCGCCTACAGTGGCTTTCGCGATATCTCGGACGAAAAACTGGCAAAGCTCGCCGCCGCCATCGTTGACCAAGTCCGCAAGCGGGGCCCGTTCCTCAATCTATCCGAGTTTGTCAACCGCCGCCTGTCCACCGATCCAGTCTTGGCCCTTTCCGGCCCGCTTCAGAGCGCGATTGATGCCAGTGGCTTGAACGATCTCTCCGCCGCTGGTGGGTTGGCGGGCAAGAGTTCGCCGGATGGGGCCACCATGGCTTTCCCCAAGGCCAGCTCTCTCAACACCGCCGCCGGGTCCCCAGGCTGGCTGATGCAGGCGGATATCCTCGACCCCCTTGGCCCGGCCATCGTCGCCCGCGGCGATACCTTCCGCATCCGCGCCTATGGCGAAGCTCTCACCGACAAGGGAGCGGTGGCCGCCAGCGCCTGGTGCGAGGCGGTCGTCCAGCGGGTTCCAACCTACATGGACCCCAGCGAGGCAGCCGATGTGGCCCCTCCAAAAAAACCGGCCAATGTGCGCTTTGGCCGACGCTATGAGTTGGTTTCCTTGCGCTGGCTCAACAGTCCGCTAGAATGATCCCGTCTGCCGTTGCCACCCTGTCCGTTTCTATCATGTGCCATTTCCTCGTCTCTTGTCTCACCCGTTCGCTGTCCTTGGCGCTCGGTATTGCTATGAAAATGACCGCGCGAAAGACTCGGCCTACCTGTGGCGCAGGTAACCTGCACGCAGTCTCTTTCATTCCAACAGCAATATTGGCGAAACTAACCGGATTGGCCGCCCTGACCATGCTTCCGGCCTCGGCCGCTCCTGTTCGCACCCTCGCTTTCGACCTTCCCGCCTCTGCCGTGAGCTTCGACGTCAGCCCGGCCGATGCCCCAGCCGACGCTGCACGCCCAGCCGCCCATCCGGCCAAGGCACGCCTCGAGGCCCGAAAAAACCAATTTGGCGAGCCGCAAGCAATGGCACCGGGCAGCTACGTGGCGAGTTCCAGCGCCTTCAAGTCCACCGCCCAGTTCACTCTGCCGGAAACCCCCGGCGCACGCTTTTTATTGCTCATTTTGCCCAAATCCGACGGCACCTGCGCCATCCTTCCCATCCCCGATGCCAGCGCCCACATCGGCCCGGGCGACCGCTTCCTGCTCAATGCCACCGCCGACGAAATCGCCGTGCGCTTCGGCAGCACACGCAGTAACCTCAAATCCGGCGCTTCCGTCGTGCTGCGCCCGCCTCACCCCGCACCTCAGGACCACCGCATCGAGGTCGAAATGGTCCGCAAAGTCGGCTCCGAGTGGGTCCCATTCAATTCCACCTATTGGCCGCTCGACCCCACCGCCCGCTCGTTCGTCCTGGTCCATCCCGATCCGCTCACCGGAAACCCGCGAGTACATAATCTATCGGAAATTCCGTGACCTTTACAAAATCTTGCAAAACATCAAAGCGGCGAGTCCCGTTGATGGCAACTCTGCATGGCGAGGCCGTGTGCCTACCAGCGGTGAGTTTTTATGAGATTGGCGGTTTCCAGATCGATCCGCACCATCCAGATTCCTATAACTAACTATCTCGCTATCGCCTCCCCAGACGCCATGATCATCGTCCACCCCAACCTTCAGGAGGTCGAGCAGGCCAGCGCGCTGCAGCGCCGACTCTACCGAACCATCCGGGAAACGATGCGGTCCATGGCGGGTCGTATCTGCGCCACCGCCAACTGGGAGGCAAAAAAATCGCTCGCCCGCCACATTTGGTTGGATGCCGAGCACGCCGATGCCATCCGTAGCCGCGTGTTGGAATTGCGCTTTCCACGCGTCGATGTGGATCTGGAGGTGGACAAGGCGCTCATCGCCGTTCTGGCGATGCTGCCGTCCACCCTTTCAGACGTAGAATTTCTCGGCGGCATCTATCAGGTGGTGAAACCCGCTGTGCTCAACGCGGTGGAAACCTATCTCCGGCAGAGCGACCCGCTCGACGACGCGCCAAGCCACCGAGTGCTGCGCGTGGTGGCCACCGAGCAACGCGGAGAACTCGACGAATTCGCTGCGTGGTGGAGCGCCATTCCCGCCACGGATCGCGCGGTGGCGGAACCGTGGATGGATTGGCTGCGCGACGCGCTGGCAGAGGCTGGCGGTGTCTTCGCTCTCGATAGCTCTGCTGAGATTTTGCTGAGGCCCGGCTATTCCGATCGCCCTCGTTACGCGATTCCGTTGATGCCCGCCCGCGACCCTCGCTGGCTGCCCGCAGTGACCCAGGTTCCGCCGCGGCCACCGCGCACCCCGCAGGAACAACAAGTGTGGGTCGCCATTGATCACGTCAACGAACTCTGGGCTTGCGAGTTTCCCGCCGCAATGATCTGGCACCACGACAATATGCCATGGCTGCTCTACCGCGAAACCGCACGCTGGGCCTACGACGAGATGCGCCACGCGATGATGGGCGAGAGACGTCTGTTAGCCTACGGCTTCGAAATCGGCGTGGATGTGCCCATGGTGCCGGATCACTGGGTCGGCGTAAGCGCCCGGCGCGGTCTCGCAGCCATGATGTTTGTCGTCCACGGCCTCGAGCAGGGTGGGCCAAAGTGGAAATCCATGCTCAAGGACGAACTTTGGAAAATGGGCGATCCTTACAGTTCGCAGGATTGCGATTACGATTGGGCGGACGAGGCCGGCCACATCCGCTACGGTCAGGATTGGCTGAAGGCACTCTATCCGGACACTCCGAAGTCCGAACTCATCCGCCGCACCCAGCAGGAAGTGAACTTGTGGAAGGAATGGATCGCCGACAAACACCTCAGCGGTCATCACGGCTATGATTTTTTCATGCCGCGCATCGAGGCGAAATGCGCATTGATGCCGGAACTCCCAAACCCCGAGCATTTCCAACCCCTAGGCTCCAGCGCCGCAACCACCTCCTATGAACCCAAGCTCTGACAAGATCGGGCACCCGCCCTTTCACACGATGTTCGGGCAGCAACTGCCCCAGATCGGATAAAATGTCGGATTCCATTCACTTCGAGAAGCCTCTGGTGAAACGCAATGGTTGGAAGACCCTGATGCAGTATCAGAAGTCCAAGGCAACCAGTGAGAAATGAGATGCTCTGAAGTTCAATAATCCTACACCCTAGCCTTGCGAAAATGTTACCATGCGCGGACTGACCCCATCCCGGCGCTTCTGGGTGGCCGTCAAAGGGTGAGTTAGAAACTCCCGATTGCAAAGTTAAGGCCGAAGTGTATCCTCAGCCCACTGCCATGAAAATCAACCTATTGCCAGTCTCTCATTTCCAAGCTTCCCCGGAGACGTCCCCTCTGTCGCCTGCCTGCGGCCCCAACCTCTGGCACCTCGCCTCCAGCGCGTGCCGGGCCGCTTTGTTGCTCGCCATCGTTAGCATCAGCTGGCAACCGGCCATCTGTGGCGCCCAACAGGCCACCGAAGATGGGAAAGACGCCCAGGTGCTTACCCGCGGACCGGTGCACGAGGCCTTCGCCGGGGTGGTCACCTTCAATCCCGAAGCCGGCGTCATCGTGTCCAAGGCCGCGCCCGAGCCCATCGAGGAAATCCCCCCGGCGGAACGACCGGAGGGCACCAATGTTACATGGATTCCCGGCTACTGGGCATGGGACGACGAACGCAGTGACTTTCTATGGATCAGCGGCATCTGGCGCTCCCTGCCGCCAGGTCGGCAGTGGATGGCTGGCTACTGGGCCCAAACTGATGATGGCTTTCAGTGGACGTCGGGGTATTGGGCCGACGCAGCGGCGCAAGAAACGACGTATTTAGCGGCCCCCCCGGCGACGGTGGAAAGTGGGCCGAACATCGCAGCGCCATCTGCGGACTATGGTTGGACGCCAGGTTGCTGGATTTGGCGCGAGCAGCACTACGCATGGCGCCCTGGGTATTGGGCGAAAGGCCGTGCGGATTGGACGTGGATGCCAGCGCACTATGTGTGGACGCCCCGCGGCTATGTCTTTGTTGATGGATTTTGGGATTACTCTGTGGCAAGACGCGGCGTTGTGTTTGCGCCGGTGCATTTCGGTGCCGGTGTCTCTGTGCGGCCGGGTTACTCATACTCGCCCTCAATCGCCATCGATTTGGCACTGTTCTCTGAGCAACTTTTCCTGCGGCCGACCTATCATCATTATTACTTTGGTGACTACTATGCGCCTAGTTATCATCAGGGCGGATTCGTCTCTGCCCATTCCTATCAAAGCAACCGCTCCGGTTATGATCCGATCTTCGCGCATCAGCGCTGGGAACACCGCCAGGATAACGGCTGGGAAAAGAGTGTTGCAGAAACCTATCAGTACCGTCGCGATCATGAGGATGCCCGGCCGCCGCGCACTTGGGCAGCCCTTCAGACGCTTCAAGCCAAGCCGGTTGAGGGCAAACAGAACCACATCGTGATGGCTGCGCCGATTGATCAGTTCGCCAAGCGCAAGGATGCCCCGATGCACTTTCAGGCGGTGCCTCAGGAAGACCGCCAAAAGCTGGCCCTGCGCAGCCAAGAAGTGCAAAAGTCCCGCGACCAGCGCCGCACACAGGAAGCCAGCGGCAGCATCCCCATCGTCGGCAAACCCGGCGCAGCGGTGGCTCCCTCAACCGTGAAACTCACTCAATCCCCGATCATTGGGAAACCAGCCGCTCAGTTCAAGAAGAGCGAGATGCCACCTGAGGTGCCGCAGACCCCCAAAACAGATTCGAAGATCATGCCTGCGGCCGTAACACCCAGTGATCCCGGTGCGCCCCCAGTGAAAGTCAAACCCAGCGTGATACCCGGCGATCCAGGCGCGCCCCCAGTGAAGGTTCATCCCGGCGTGCCCCCCAGCGATCCAGGCGCGCCCCCAGTGAAAGTCAAACCCAGCGTGATACCCGGCGATCCAAGCGCGCCCCCGGTGAAAGTCAAGCCCAGGGTAACACCGGGCGATCCAGGCCCGCCCCCTGTGAAAGTCAAACCCGAGGTGGCACCTCCTGTGACCAATCCTGACCTGGCACCGCGCGTGGCACCTCCTGTGACCAAACCCGAAGCCGCCCCGCGAGTGGTGGCCCCTCCAGCGGCCAGGCCCGAAGCCGCCCCGCGAGTGGTGGCCCCTCCAGCGGCCAGGCCCGAAGCCGCACCGCGCGTGGCCCCTCCTGCGGCCAGGCCCGAAGCCGCACCGCGAGTGGTGGCTCCTCCAGCGGCCAGGCCCGAAGCCGCACCGCGAGTGGTGGCTCCTCCAGCGGCCAGGCCCGAAGCCGCACCGCGAGTGGTGGCACCTCCAGCGGCACCTCCTGCGGCACCTCCTGCGGCTACTGCGCCGCAGCCTGGGAAGAAAGATCCCAACAAAGATCACAGCAAGGATGGCAGATAGGTAGAAGACCTCCTTGCCCCTGTGAAGTGAGGACGACACCATGGATTTTTTAGATGGGCCCGCAACATGTGTCGTCCCGGGTCCGTAGCAACTGCTGATGAACCGTAACATCCTCTTTGCCCTGCTTGCTGCGCTGGTCGTGGTCCCCATTGCCGCCGCCGCTGATGATGACAAGGAAAAGTCCGTAGCCAAACCGGAGGCCCAGGTCGCATGGGAGTCGCTCTTTGACGGCAAAACACTCAAGGGCTGGAAAGCCGCCGACTTCCATGCCAAAGGTCTTGTCGCAGCCGGCAACGGCGAAATGCGAATTGGCCCGGGAGAGCCCGCTGCGGGTATTGTCTGGGACGGCGAACCTCCTGCCCGGATGAACTATGAGATTGAGTTGGAGGCGATGCGCACTGAGGGACACGATTTTTTCTGTGGTCTTACGTTCCCGGTGAACAAGGATTGCTGCACGCTGATTTGCGGCGGTTGGGGCGGCACCCTTGTTGGGCTGTCCAGCATCGACGACTTGGATGCCTCCGAAAACCAGACAGCTAAGATCAAGGAGTTCAAGGAAAAGACATGGTATAAGATCCGTCTTCGCGTGACCAAATCCCATATCACCACGTGGATCGATAACGAACAGGTGATTGAGCAAGATCTCGAAGGCCGCAAAATTTCCATCCGCGTGGAAGTCGAACCTTGCGTGCCTTTCGGCCTCTCCACGTGGTACACCGGAACCGCCATCCGCAACTTCCGTATCCGAAAACTCGATTGAACTCGTGCCACGGCTTTGGGCCGGGAATTTTTCTGCTACATAACGTGCATCGTCACGGTATATCGGGAACCTCATGAATCTGTCACAAAACCCCACCGAATGATCGGCACCGGTTCGCCATGCAGGCAGGTCAATCGATGTATGTGTTAGGAAGTTAGGGCGCGACCGGCACGCGGATCTTTATATTGCGGAAGGAAACCGGATTGCCGTGGTCCTGAAGCAGGATGTGGCCTTCCGAGAGTTCGCCGAAGGCCGGTACATTCTTGAATTTGCTGGTGGCCACCGTCTCCCGCCAGGCGGCAGAGCCGCGCTCAAACTCCACGGTCTTATGGCCGTTGAGCCAGAACTCGACGTGGCGGCCTTGCGAGAGGATGCGGGCCTGGTTCCATTCGCCGACCGGCTTGACGGATTTATCGGCAGGGGCGGGGATCAGGTCGTAGAGTGAACCGATGGTGCGGTTGCCGTTGCGGCCGAGCTTGGCGTCGGGGTGTTTGGCGTCGTCGAGGATCTGGAATTCCGGGCCAAGCGACGGGTCCGTGCCCTTGGCCGGCGAGGGGTTGATGTATATCTTGATGCCGCTGTTGGCTCCGGCGGTGATTTTAAAATCCACCAGCAGCTCGAAGTCGGCAAACTTCTCCAGGGTGATCACGTCCCCGCCGTTGGGTGCCGCCCCGTCCTTCGTCGGTGCCACGCTCAACACCCCGTCCTGGATCGTCCAACCGGATTTTGGAAATGCCTCGGCGCGCACACTGCGCCAACCGTTATCGGTCTTGCCGTCCCACAGCAGTCGCCAGCCGGCGGCCTGCTCAGACGCGCTGAGTGTGTTCGGGGTGGCGGCATCGGCCTGGGCGGCGCGGGCGGAGGTGGCGGCGCTGAGGACAATCAAGCAGGCGGTGAGGCAGGGCAGGGGATTCATTTTGTGGAGGAATGCCTGGGATACCGCGCAAGTGGGGGGATTCTTGCTGCATTCTGCGCGGAGGGATTTCATGGGGACAGATTTCATGGGGACAGATCAATAGCGAAGGACTGACGGGGAGCGCCGGCGTCCCGCCGGCTGGATTTGGCATCTTGCCAAATTCTCTTCAGGGGAGGATGAATCCGATTTCAAGAATCACGCCATGCATGCGAAGAGTCTCCGGCATCCTGCCGGAGACAGCCGCCAAGATGACGGCGCTCCCCGAGGGGAGGCCCTGCCGCCATGCCCGCCCAACCATTCGGCGCTCCGGCACTCCGGAAGGTGGCAGAGGGTGGTGATGCGGCCTTTGAGTGCGTCGAAGGCAGTGCCGTCAAAGGCCAGGCTGTACGGCAGGATTCATTCGAGCCCGTGCCGGGCACCGCACCCGGCACGGGCGGGGCTGGATTTTCGGCATCGACGCGGGCGTCAGCAGCGGGTAGAATTGCGCATGGCAATGATGGGTGAACGGGCGAAGTTAGTCATTCTGCGGGAGAAGCCCTTCGGATTGTATTTGGATGGGGGGGAGCTAGGCGACGTGCTGCTGCCGCGCCGCGAGATGCCCGCGACCTGGCAAATTGGCGGGCTGGTGGATGTATTCATCTACCGGGATTCTGAGGACAGACCGGTGGCAACCTTGCAAGAGCCAAAAGCCATGCCTGGCGAGTTTGCCCGGCTGCGGGTGGTGGAACTCACGCCGGTGGGGGCGTTTTTGGATTGGGGCCTGCCCAAGGATTTATTGGTGCCCTTCCGCGAACAAAAAACCCGCATGGAGGTCGGTAATTTCTATCTCGTTTACGTGCGGTTGGACGACGCCAGCGGGCGGATCATCGCCACCACCCGGCTGGCACGGCATCTCGATCTAACGCCACCTCCGTGGCGGGGAGGCGAGGCGGTGGACCTGATCCTCTACGGGAAAACGCCGTTGGGCTTCAAGGCAATCATCAACGGCAGTCATAGCGGTCTGTTGTTTGCCAACGAGGTATTTCAGTCGATGCAGTCCGGTGAGCGCGTCAAAGGGTACATCGCTGCGCTGCGTCCGGATGGAAAGATCGACCTGACCCTCCACCCGCCGGGCCGAGAACGAGTGAGCGACTTGGAACGTCAGATCCTCGCCGAATTGGCGGCTCGCGGCGGGTTTTGGGCACTCGGCGACCACAGTCCAGCCGAGGAGATTCACAGCGAACTTGGCGTGAGCAAGCGCACTTTCAAGCAAGCCACAGGCACCTTGTTGCGCAAACGTGCCATCGAGCTCAGCGACAAGGGAATCCGCCTAGTGCAGGGTGCATGAATCCGCTGTCGTGGCAACGTGAAACCCATGGGCTTAGGCAATTTAGTTGGAATTTCGCAAAAATGCTTTGCATTTCCGTACAATCCTTGTAGATCTGCCGGGGGGAATTGTCCCAAATTTAAAGTGATGAAGATGGGTCAATTTGTGAGTGGTTCAGCGGTGGTCATTACTGCATGGCTGGTGCTAACGTTTTTGCACGAAGTCTCGCCTCAGCAATACCCGCAGCAACACCGGGGCGTGCCAGTGCATGCTGCCAATCATGAGCCCGCCAAAGCCGCCAAGGCCGTCGTCCCGCCTCGCAGCAGCTGTAACGATGCGACGCCTGCGCTGGTAGCCACGTCGGAACGGTGATGGTGGGACTGCTCGGGAAAATTTTCAATTTTCCGGTTGCGCTTGGGCGGTGTTCATCTAACGTCCGCACATGCCAGAAGAACCTATTGTCTGTGATACCAAGCCGCTAGCCCTCGAAGTCGAAGCAGGAACCTATTGGTGGTGTGCCTGTGGACGGGCCTCCACACAACCTTTTTGCGATGGCTCCCATAAGGGCACCGGCCTGCAACCGGTGAAATATGTCGTTGCTGAGAAAACCACCGTCTGGTGGTGCCAGTGCAAGCAAACCGCCGGCGCGCCGCTGTGCGACGGAGCGCATAAGAAGCTGCCCAAGCCATAAGCCATCAAGCATCTGATCACTTGGCCCCGGCTTGGTTTTGGCCGGGTTCGAGGTGAACTTATGCGGCTATAGAGCTATTTCCCTGCAGCCTTGAGTTTGCCGGTGACCACAAAGCGATGTGGGCCGGCGCTCAGGTGTGCTACGGCGGTCGCGCTTCGGCCGTCCAGTTCGATGGCAGGTTGTTCGAAGTTGGAGGTGGGCACGCTCACATCGGCTTCGGTGCCGGCGGGAATGTTCACCTCAAGCGTTAGATTGTTAGCAGTCAAGGACCAAGCCACGTTGACGTCGCCGTGAGGCGTGGGCACGCTGCCTTTGGCCCACGTCAGATCGCACAGCTGGGGCCGGATGGCGAGGGATTTGAAGCCCGGGCTGGCCGGGGTTACGCCGAGCACCCGCGAGGACATTTGGATGAGCGGCGAGGAGCACCAGCCGTGGCTGAGATCACCGCCGTTCCACATTTCGCGGAACGACTGGGTCTCGGGCACAATCTGCCATCTCCTCATCTGGGCGGTGCCGTAGGTACCGAAGAGCCCTGCATGGTCGATGGCTTGGAACACCCAGTGCATGAACCAGGGCTGGGTATTGAGCTGTTTTTCGGCCAGCACTTTGTCGGTGATTGCCGCCTGCCGGTCCTTGGGGGCGAGGTCATAAAGCACGGCGAGGAGGTTGACGTGCGGGCTGAAGGTTTCAATCTCCTTGTCAGCCGGCATCCATTGATAGGGTTTGACGGATGACTGGAACGGTTTGCCGTCGCGATACAATCCCTTTTGTTCGTTCCAGAGTTCGCGGTTGAAGGCCACAGCAATGTCCTTGCGCAGTTGTCCGTACTTCGCCACTCGCGCGGCGTCACCCTGCAGCGCTGCCACCCGTGCCGCCATTTCCAGCCCATGATAATAGAATGCGGTTAGATATCCCTGGCCGATCACCGCCGGCGGGTGGTGGCACTCGAATCCGCCGATGCTCACCCAGTCCATAAACATGTAATTGGGTGCTTCAGAGATGATGCCGTTCTTGCCGCGCCAGGTGGCATAGGTGTCCAGCAGCTCGTGCACAAAAGGAGCCATTTCTGCCACTAGCGTTTTGTCGCCGGTGAAGTCATAGTAATCCATCAACATTTGCAGCCAGCCAATGGAATAACTTGTGTGAAAGTTGTGGTAGTTTCTATCCTTCAGGAGCCAGCCAAATTTGCGCACGTCCTGGCGGGTCAGCCATGGCTGGGCAAACGCATAGTTATTGGCCATGGCTTCGATCACGTAATCGCCTGGGTCGCAGATGGGTTCCTGGTGGTTGGGTGAATCGAGGTGATGCGTCTGCAGGCATATCTGCACCGTCCACCGCGATACTTTCCATAGCCGGTTGAGGGCTTCGTCGCTGCACTCGAAGCTACCGCGATAGGCGACGGGTTGTGAGGTGAATGTGGCCCCTGCGTCGAGGACTTCGATGGGCTCGGTGACGTGGCTGAACTCGACTGTGAAGGCCGGTGCAATCTCGGTCATGGCGGAGCATTCCAGCGATTGCTCGCCGCCAGCCAAGGTGAAGCTGGCCTCGCGGTGCGCCTTGATGTTGACCTTCGCCCCTTTGCCGCCTCTGACCTTGAGCGTCGGATAGGCGCTGAGAACCCGGTCGAACACCACCTTGAAACTGCCATCTTTGGTGAAGCGCTTGTCAGCCGGCAGCCCTTCCATGCGCGCCACCGGATAGCTCGCTTCCATCAATGGCGGAATCTCGCTGGCCACCAGTGGATCTGCTATGTTAGGCACCACTTGCGCTGCGGGAGCGGCCGCCTCGTCAAACCCTGCTTTGAGCCACTCCGTGGTGGCTTGTGCCGGAATGGCGTGCCAGCTCGCATCGGACTTCACAGTTACTTTCTGTTGGCCGGGCAACGTCATTTCCGACTCAAACAGAAATGCGGGTCGCCCGCTGACTTTGGCGGCGATGACGTTTTTGCCTTTGCTGAAGTAGGGTGTCAGGTTGCGGTAATCATAGAACCAGCGGTGGGTGTTGCCGCCGTCATAGTCACGCCCCATATCCACAGGGCCGCGCGAGACGAGTTGTCCGTTGATGTAGAGTTCGTAGTGGCTATCTGCGGTGAGCCATGCCGCAACCTGCTGGGGCGCCTCGGCCAGCGTGAGTTCCTTGCGAAACCACCCGCTGCCGGATATCCACTGCGCCTGCCACGGCCCGGGCTTTTTGCACGTGTTGTGAAACGCGTACTCACGGGTCTGTACGCCCTGCGCGTCCACCTGGGTCTTCATCCCCGGATAGGAAATTGGCCCGGTAGCCTCGGCGGCTCGCGCGCCTGCCACTCCGGCAGCCGCGATCGCCAGGGATGCCAGGCGCAAGAAATGATCCATAGGTTTCATTTGTTTCATTGGTTACTTATGAGTTAATAGTTCAGACACTGTGTTGGATACCATCCATTCCATATCTTATCGATCATCCGCGCAATCCGTGGTTTCAGGCTCTAACTTCAGATGGGAAACTTCGGAGTTCGGGTTTGCCGGTGATTGCAGTTCGGTTGCAAGGGACTCGCAGTCAGATGTTTGATTTCAGTTTTCGACGACGACGCGGAAGCCGACGTGATAGACTCGCTGCCAGCTCGGGTAGCCGAGGCGGAAGGTGGACGTGGAGCGCAGTGGCCGGTCGTGCCACGAGCCGCCGCGGACCACCTTTTGGTTAGCCGTGGCGAGGCTGTTGCGGCCGTCGCTGTCATTGTAGGGATAGGGTTTGTAGTCGGAGCGCGTCCATTCGGCGACGTTGCCGTGCATGTCGCACAGGCCCCACGGGTTAGGCTGATACTTACCGGTGGGGGCCAAGTGAAGCACTCCATCGTTGAATCGGGCGTCCTTGAGTTCGAAGTCTTCGTTAGGTCCTGGATTGTTGATAGGCTGGGGATCGACGCCGGACACTGCCATTTGTTTGACTGTGACGTCTGCCAGATTGGCAAAAGCGGAGAAATCGGTATTCAGATCGCCGTAGGAGAAGGGCGTGGCGGAGCCGGCGCGGCACGCCCATTCCCACTGGGCTTCGGTCGGCAGGGTGACTTTGCGGCCGGTTTTCTTGGACAGCCACTGGCAGTATTCCATGGCCTTCTGCCAAGACACCCGGATAACCGGAAATTCCACATGGTTCATGTCGTAGCCCGGCTTGACTTGGTCCTTGTAGTGCATGTCATAGATGCCGTTTTGATAGTCCGGATCAAACTGGCGGTACTCCTCCAGGCTCACTTCCTTGGCGCCCATCCAGAAGGGGGTCTTGATGGCCACCGGTGTGATCGGCCGTTCCATGGGAGTTTCAACGTTGCTGCCCATCAGGAAGGAGCCCGCAGGAATCCGCACCATGTCTAACTTTACATCATCGCCCAAGTCGAGCTGCGCTTTCGCATTAGGGCCTTGCCTGGTTTTTGCAGTCTCGGCGGAAAACGGCCAACCCGCGGGGGTTGCAGGGCCGAGTTTGCTGGTTTCAGCGGTTACCGGTTCGGGTTTGACGAAAGTTTCCGTTTTCTTATACGGGTTATGGATTTTCTCGGTATCGGCCACTGCTTCGGCGTAATACTGTTTGTTGAGTTCCATCCGCCGCTTGAGCACGTCTTGGCCCGCCCCCGCCTCCGCCCAAGTGCCGTGGTTTGGAGCGTTGAGGTCGATCCAAGTCACCAGGTGGCTCCACGCATCGCCGTCGAGCTTGACGTTGTGATGGCCTTTTTCGAGCATCTGGATGAGTTCGCTGGTATCGGCATGAAACTCAAGTGGCATAAGCAAATGATAGTTGCCTTCCGGACCGTTGCGCCGCACGTAAGGATGAATCGCATTGTAGGCCCTGTTAGGTTCGGATAGGTCCGGCTTCGCCCCACTCTTGCCGTCGTGGCAGCCCGCACAATACTTGTCCATCACCGGCTGCACCTCTCGGGCGAAGCTGAACCCGCGTGTCGGGCCGAACCACGGCGTGAGGGCATGTGGCGCGATGCGCTGGGCGATGGTTTGTTTGGTCGGGGGCGCCGAGTTTTGGTTTTCATGGCAGCCGACGCATGAGAGGTTTTCGCCGGGCATGGCGGTCGTCCAGCTGCGCATGATGGCCAATGCCCTGCCGTCTTTGTCCAACGGTTGGAGCGAGACCGGGGTGTTAGCCGGCACCTTGAAGGCGGCCGAGCCGTCGGATTCCACCGGGGCTGTGCCAAGAATGAGGTGCTGGTCCCAGCCGGCTTCCATGCCCATGGCATAGTGGCCGCCGGCGCGCCGCGGGCTGAATTCATATTGATAGACGCGGATGCTTTTGACGGTGCCGCGGGGGACGCCTGCCAGGCCGCCTCCGGCGTAGATGTCTGTGATGAGCATGGTGGCCTCTTTGCTGTCGGGAACGATGCGGTCGGGAATCACCGGCGGGGTGACGGTCTTGCGGAACGGCACCGGCTCGAGGAGCATGGCTCCATCGTCCTTTTTAAGCAGCAGCAGGTTGTCGAACACGTCCACCAGATAGATCCCCCAGCTACCCTTGAGATTGCAGGAGGCGAGGAAGTATTTGTCGCTCAACGGATAGGGATGCAAAAACTTGGGGAAGGCGGAATCGACTAGCGTGTCTTTGGTGATGGCTTCGACCTTCTTGCCGTAACCGGGGATGCGTTGGATTGCCCCATCGGCTTCGAAGGTGCCGCGTGCGGCGTCGAACACGACGAGTTCGCCTTCGCGTGCGGCACCATGGTGGCCGCTGATGACACCGACAAACTGGGTGGCGGAGCCGGGGATGGGCCGCGCATAGAACAGTGAGTTGGGCCAATACGAGTTGCTATGATAGAATGACTTCTGATCGGTGCCGTCCGGATTCATGTGCATGAGCACCCGGCTGAAGTAATGCGCCGAATCGGTATATTCCCATCGCAGATACATGATTCGCCCGTTGTTCAGAACCACCGGGTACCAGTCGTTGTCCTGCTCGAAACACAGCCGCCTCAGGCCGCTGCCGTCAGCATTCATGATATGCAGGTTAGCCACATAGTCGGCACCGCCGACGCAGGGCACCCCGGCGTAGCTCAGGGAACTATCAAAAATGATCCTGCCGTCGGGCAGATACACCGGATCATAACAATCGACGTCGGCCCCCAAATCCGGGGATACTTGGCGCAGGCCGCTGCCGTCGGCCTTGATTTCAAAGATGGCCCATGAGTTGTTGGCGGCGAGCGAGGAGAACAGGATTTTATCGGCATTGAAGTGAAGGTCAAAGTCGCCGACGAACTGTTGTTTATCTGGCCGATAGAGGGTTTTTAGGTTGCCGTCCAACAACGGGCTGAGGACGGTTAGTTCGTTATCGAAGGTTTTGCCGAGGCTGGAGTTGCCCTGCCAGTTAGCGGGCAGCCCGCTGGCACCTTTGCGGCGCACCAGCAGCAGCTTGTCGAAATCCAGCAGCGGGTTGGCCATCAGCGCCTCGTTTCTGAGGGTTTCGTAGGCTTTGGCGCCCTCGGGGGTTTTGAGTTTTGACTCCAGTTCGGTGAGTTGATCCAGAAATTCCTTGCCGCGGGGATAACGCGCGCCGTACGTCTTCATCAGGTCGGTGATGGCTAGACGCAGCGATTGCGGTGTGCCGTCTTTGTGGGTGCTCGGGGTGTCCGGATTCCAGTTGGGGCAAGCGACCCGTTGGCCGAGCCACTCGCAGGTCGGGTGGTCCTTGATGAGGAATGGGTTGGCTCCCTGCGCACATTTGGCCAGAGACGTCCCCCAGATCACCTTGCGATGCGCATTCAGCACCAACACCCGCATGTCATTCATCAAATCGATGCGAGGCGTCCAGACCACGATTTTGTCGATGGCCACCGGCTTGCCCAGATCGACTTCCCAGGCCGGATCAATGAATGGGGCGTGGGTGTAGGCGGTGCTGGCAGCGGCGCCGTCGCCGTCGGTATTGCCATCAACGGCACGTTCCGAGACGCCGTCGCCGCCGACGCTTGTTTGGCGCGTGGACATATGGAACGCCACATTTTTTCCGGCACTGAAGACTTCGACTTCGGCGAGAGCCAACTCGCGGTGGTTGTTGCCGGGCAGCATGACATGGACATAGCGGCCCATCACGGACGGGGGGGCCTCGGCCCTGGTCGGCGTGATTAGCGAGGCCACCACGGCGGCGATCAACAGCCGGACGGCGGGCGGGCATTGGATTGTCGGATGTTTGTGCGTTTGCATGTTGATTAATTATTTTGATACAGCCTAGCGAATCTCAAACTTTCAAGAATCAGCAACCAGAGGCAAAATCGCCTGTAAGAAACAGGGCATGCCGCCGCGTTAAAGGCATGGCATTGCCCAATCTGATGAATCGCATGAAATTATCCCCGTTATGTCTGGCCGCAGCGCTGCTTGCCGGCTTCACGCCTCACGCTGCCGCCCAGTATTCTGGCTGGGGCCATGAGGGATCACTGTTTATTCTAACTACACCGGAGGGCGCTGACTTGCCAGCTGCGGCGGTGGTGGACGGTTTCCCGTTGTTGTTGCGCTTGGATCAGGGCAGTTTTGATTTCAGCCAGGCCAAGGCCAAGGGCGAGGACCTGCGGTTTTCGGCGGCTGGGCAGCCCCTGGCCTATCAAATTGAGAAATGGGAACCGGCGCATGGCAAGGCCAGTGTGTGGGTGAGGATCCCGCAAATCAAAGGCAACACCCGTCAGGAATTCAAGGTTCATTGGGGCAAGGCGGATGCGGCCAGTGAATCCAACGGTGCGGCCGTGTTCAGTTCTAACAACGGTTACGCGAGTGTCATCCACATGAATGAGACGCTCAAAGATGAGCTCGGCACGCTCACCCTCGAGGATGGCGGCACCACCGTGGCCGCTGGCATCATCGGCAATTGCCGGCGCTTTACTCAAGGCAAGGCTATCAAATGCGGCGACCATATCAAGGGCCTGCCTTTCAGCAATAATCCGTTCACTTCTGAATGTTGGTTCCGGGCAAATAACGCAGACACGTCGTTAGTCTGTTGGGGACGCTATGCCACCCGCTTCAACGGCAAAACCGGCGATGGCAATTTGGTGAATTTGACGTTCGGTTCGCCTCCGGCCTTGCTGTGGAATTCCGATGGCGGCGGCGGTGCCAAGGCGAACTTGGTGCCCAAGCTCGGTCAGTGGTATCACATTGCCGCTACATTCGAAAAAGGCACCAGCAAGATCTATGTGAACGGCCTGCTCGAGGGCAGCCATGACGCCGGACCCAATGCCATGTCGCTGATGGATGACGTTTACATGGACATCGGCGGCCACCGCGGCGCCACTTTCGGCGGCGATATCGAAGAGGTGCGCATCTCACGCGTCGCCCGCTCCGCGGACTGGCTTAAATTGCAATATGAAAACCAGAAACCCCAGCAATCCCTGGTCGGCTGCTTCGTCAAGCCAGGCAACGCGTTTTCAGTCTCCCCGGGCAAAATTGAAGTCGAAGAAGGCCAGAACCTAACCGTCACAGCGGAGGCCGCCGGGGCTCAGAAAATCTATTGGATCGTCAAGCGTGATGCCGTTGATACGGTCGTCGCCGTGGACCAACTCGCATACACGTTCAACGCCGGGCGGGTGGTTGCCGACACGGATTTCGTGCTGCAGTGCAAGGCTATCTATCCGAACGAGGTGAAGGTTAAGAACCTAAGTGTCAAGATCAAGGAAGCGATTCCCGAGCCGGTGTTCTACCTGCGCGGCCCGGCGACTTGGGATGGGCGCGAGCGCATTGAGATTTGCCCGGATATCGCTAATCTAGCTGCCATGCAAGCCAAAGGGGCAGGGGACTTGCATTATACTTGGAGTGTTTCCGGCGGCGCGGTGATCAAGGAGGCAGCGGCAGACCGCCTGATCCTCAAACGCTCGCAATGCAGCGGCAAAATCACCGTTAAGCTGGTGCTCAACAACGGTGGGGCGGACTATGATGCATCGACTTCCATCGTGGTGAGCGAGCCCAAGACAGATCCTTGGGTGCAGCGCACGTCTGCCAAGGATGAGCAACCCGAAGCCAATCAATTCTATGCCCGCGATGACCACAACGAGGGCACGCTGTATTACAACGGAACCCTTGAAGAGCCGGCAGATGCGGTGTTTCTCAAACTCTACGCCGACGACAAACTCATCAAGACCGATACTCAGAAGCCTGCGGCTGACAAGAGCTATGCTTTCACCGTCAAGCTCAAGCCAGGTCTCATCCACTACAAGGTCGAGTTCGGCACCAAGTCCGCCGCCACCGAAAAACTTGTCAAGACCGTCGGTAACATCGTCTGTGGTGACGCCTATATCATTGACGGCCAGTCGAATGCCGAGGCAACTGGTCCTAACAATGGTCCGACCGAAGACGCCCCAACGCCGGCGAGCGAGTGGATTCGCAGTTATGGCAACCAGCTTGAAGGCTCGATCAAAGGCGGTTGGGGCAACGCGGTGCGCACGCATATCTGGGGCAAGCCGGATTACGGCAACCACCAGATCGGCGCTTGGGGCATGGAACTCGCCACCAACCTCGTCGCCAAGTACAGCATTCCCCTTTGTTTCATCAACGGCGCGGTGGGCGGCACCCCAATTTTCCAGCACCAGGTGAATCTAGCTAACCGTTTTGACACCAGCGGCGAGTTCTATCGCAACCCATACAAAATCTACGGCTGCCTGCTCACCCGCATCACGGCCGCCAAGCTCACCCACGGCATCCGCGGCGTTATCTGGCATCAGGGCGAAAACGACAGCGGTTCGGGCGCGCCCACCGGTGACTGGAATTACAAGTCCTATCAGCAGTACTTTGTCGATATGGCCGCCGCCTGGAAGCAGGACTATCCGAATATCAAAAACTACTATGTCTATCAAGTTTGGCCGCTGCCCTGCTCGATGGGTCCAAAAGATGACTTTATCCGAGAGGCGCAGCGGACGCTGCCCAGTCTTTTCTCCAACCTGAAAACCATGTCCACCGTGGGGGCCGCCTCCGAGCACGCCGGTCGTGGATCTTGCCACTTTGATCTGGCGGGCTATGCTCAATTTGCCCACTTCATGAGCCCGCTTGTCGAGCAAGATAACTACGGCTTGGCTCCCAAACAGCCGGTCAGCGCGCCAAACCTCAAGCGTGCTTGGTTCACTAGCAGCAAACACGATGAAATTGCCCTCGACTTTGGCCAACCTGTCGTCTGGAAGGACGAAATCAAGTCTTCCTTCTATCTCGATGAGACTGTGGCACCCGTGGCTGCGGGTAGCGTGGCCGACAATCTTCTCACGCTCAAGCTCAGCGCGCCGTCCGAGGCGAAATCAATCACTTATTTAACTGGCAAGGACTGGGATGGCAAGCCCGCACACCTGCTGTTCGGGGCTAACGGCATCGCCGCGCTCACGTTCTGCGAGGTCGGTATTGCGCCTTCGGTTACCGGCGAACCGGCACGGCTGAAATTTGAGCCGACCTTGGAGTCGATGCAGCAATATGAGAGTCCCGAATGGTATGCGGACGCCAAGTTGGGCATATACATGCACTGGGGCCCGATGAGCATCCCCGGGGTTGCCACCACTTGGTATGCCCGGTGGATTTACGAGCAGGGCAGTGAGGGCAACAAGTATCACGTCGCCACCTACGGTCATCCATCCAAGTTTGGTTACAAGGACATTTGTAAGTTGTTCACGGCCCCCAAGTTCGACCAAGCCCAGGCGGATCGATACGTCAAATTATACAAGCAGGCGGGTGCCCGCTACGTTGTCCCGGTCGCGGTCCATCATGATAACTTCGACATGTGGGATTCCAAATACCAACCGCGCTGGAATTCGGTCTCAACGGCTGGCAAGGATGTCGTCGGCATGTGGCGAAAGGCCGTCGATAAAGAGGGTTTGAGGCTGGGCGTGGCCTCACACTTTGCACGCAGCTACCGCTGGTTGCAGCCGTCGCACGGGGCTGATCGGTCCGGACCCATGGCGGGAGTTCCCTATGATGGCCAGGACCCGGCCTATACCGACCTCTACGGCGAGAGGTGGAAGGACAACGGGGCGTTCCCTGATTTCTGGTATGAGCAGCGCAGCGATGTCGGACCACCGGCCTTCGAAAAGAATTTTGAGGACCGGCTGTGCGATCTAATGGATAAGTACCACCCGGATCTTTATTATACCGACGGCGGCATCCCCTTCAAACAGGCAGGCCTCAATGTGCTCGCCCATTTCTATAATGCCAATCAGCAGTGGAACAATGGCAAGCTGCAAGCTGTGGCCACTATCAAACTCGATTGGAAGCCTAATATTGCCATCAATAACTACGAGTTCGGCTATCCGAATACCGTCCAGCATTACCCGTGGCAGTCGGACAAAACGATGGGTGCCGATTGGTATTGGATTCGCAATGCCACCAAACGCTACATGCCCGTGCAAAATGCGATTCATATGCTCGTCGATACCGTCAGCAAGGGTGGCAATCTGCTGCTCAATGTGCCCCTCACGCCAGAGGGTGAACTGGAACCCGAGACCGTTACTTTCCTAACCGACATGGGCCATTGTCTTGACCGCATCGGTGAGGCGCTCTTCTCCAGCCGCTGCTGGGTGCTCGCCACGGATGGTGATGGCGGTATCCGCTTCACCCGCAACAAGGCGAACACCGTGCTGTATGTCACCAATCTCGGCTGGTCTAACGACCAGCTCGTGGTCCGATCCCTCGGCTCGTCGCGCATCGATCTCAAAACCCTGACCGGGGTGTCATTGCTAGGTACGGCTGAAAGTTTGCCCTTCACCCAGGATGCCGATGGACTCAAGATCAAGGTTGGCAAGCCGCCTTTCGAGTCGCCCGCTTATGCCTTCAAACTCACGTTCAGTGATTTGATTCCCAAGCTCAAATGAGTTCACCCTGCGGGATGCCTTTGAAACGATAGTCCGGAAGCCCGATGCCTGTCGAGGGGGGCCTTAGCATTCAACTGCTTAGACCGTAAGGGCCACGGCCTTCCATGTCTGCGGGAAACAGGCGAACCTGCTCAGGTTTGGCAGCTATGGAAAAATGAACCCGCTCGCTGCCGAATCATGCTGAAACCGCGTGCTATCGTGCATTTGGGACAAAATGTCGCGGCTTGGCTGTGACATTTTGTCAAAATGGCGGTGTCAGGGTGCTAAGTAGTGACCTGTTGATTTTTTTAAACGATTCAATTTCAATGAGTTGTGTGCTCTATGTTTTTTTTGGCACGCAACCTGCGAAGAAGTACGGGCAAACCAGCCGTCATTACGGAAATCAAAAGGAACCAACGCTATGTCAAAAATTCTTGGAATCGACCTCGGCACCACCAACTCCTGCATGGCCGTCATGGAGGGCGGCGAGTCCACAGTACTTGAAAACTCAGAGGGGGCACGCACCACCCCTTCCATCGTCGCTTTCGCTAAAAATGGCGAGCGCCTCGTCGGTCAGGCCGCCAAACGCCAGGCCGTCACCAACCCGAAAAACACGATTTTCTCGGCCAAGCGCCTGATAGGGCGGAAGTTCTCGGAGCTCACTGCCGCTGACAAGCGCATGCCCTACGCGATTGTGGCTGCCGCCAATGGTGATGCCCACATTCAAGTGAGTGTTGCCGGGGAAACCAAGACCTACTCGCCGCAGGAGATTGCCGCCATGGTTCTTGGCAAGCTCAAGGCCGATGCCGAGGCCAAACTCGGCGAAAAAATCACCCAGGCCGTCATCACCGTGCCGGCCTATTTCAACGACTCCCAGCGCAATGCCACCAAGGCCGCTGGTGAAATCGCCGGCCTCGAAGTGTTGCGCATCATCAACGAGCCCACAGCGGCGGCTCTCGCCTATGGTCTGGATAAAAAGTCAGACGAGAAAATTGCGGTCTATGACCTCGGCGGCGGTACCTTTGACATTTCAGTGCTGGAGATTGGCGACGGCGTGTTTGAAGTGCTCGCCACCGATGGCGATACCCAACTCGGCGGCGACGATTGGGACAACCTGCTCATTCAATGGGTGGTGGCCGAGTTCAAGAAAGATCAGGGTATCGACCTGACCAGTCAGCCCGACGCGCTCCAACGCATCAAGGAAGAGGCTGAAAAAGCCAAAATCGCGCTGTCTTCGACCCAAAGTTATGACATCAGCCTGCCCTTCATCACAGCCGATGCGACCGGGCCCAAGCACATCCAGCTTACCCTCACCCGCTCCAAACTCGAGCAACTCACCGACTCACTTTTTGAGCGCACCAAGCAACCCGTGCGCAACTGCCTTGCTGCCTCCGGCCTCAAACCGTCCCAGATCGATGAATTGGTGCTCGTCGGCGGCATGACCCGCATGCCCAAGGTGGTGGACGTGGCCCGTGAACTCGCGGGTCAGACGCCCCATCAAGGCGTCAATCCTGACGAGGTTGTGGCCATCGGTGCAGCCATCCAAGGCGGCGTGCTGCGCGGCGACGTCAAGGACGTGTTGCTCCTTGATGTGACCCCGCTGACCCTCTCGATCGAAACACTCGGTGGTATCGCCACCGCCATGATCGAGCGCAATACCACCATCCCTGCAAAGAAGTCACAGATCTTCTCCACCGCCTCGGACAATCAGCCCGGTGTGGATATCCAAGTCTGCCAAGGCGAGCGAAAGATGTTCGCCGATAACAAACGCCTAGGCAACTTCAAGCTCGATGGCATCGCTCAGGCCCGCCGCGGTGAACCCCAAATCGAAGTCACTTTCGATATCGACGCCAACGGCATCCTCCACGTTTCCGCCAAGGATAAGCAATCCGGTAAAGAACAGAAAATCTCCATTCAGGGGTCGTCCGGATTGTCCAAGGACGAAATCGAAAAAGCCAAACGTGACGCCGAGTCCCACGCCGACGAAGATAAAAAACGGGTTGAAAAAGTAGATGCCAAAAATAAGGCGGACAACCTCATCTTCAACGTCGAAAAACAACTCGCTGAACTCGGCGACCAAGCCCCGGCCGAGCTCAAGTCAATGCTCGAAAGCAAGATTACCGCCGTCAAGGACGCCGTCAGCAGTGACGATGTCACTAGCATCAACAGCGCAGTCGCCGAACTCGAAAATTCTCTCCAAGCCCTTGCTGCCGCAGCCCAACAAGCCCAGGCAGCCGCTGGAGCCCAACAAAATCCCGACGTCGAATCCGCCCCGGAATCCCACGAGCCTAAGCTAGCGAAAGGCAAAGTTGTGGATGCCGAAGTGGTTGATTAATGATCCGCTTCCCCACCTTCCACGCATCCGCGTGGCTTCTCAGCGAAACCAAACAAACAAACAAACAAACAACAACAAGAAACATATGGCTAACATTAAACCACTCGGACAACGCGTCCTGGTCAAACGTCTCGAAGCTGAAGCAATCAGCGCCGGTGGCATCGTCCTGCCGGACACCGCCAAGGAAAAACCCCAGGAAGCTGAAGTCCTCAGCCTCGGCACAGGCGGCAAGGATGACAATGGCAATGCTATTGAGTTCACCGTCAAGGTCGGCGACAAGGTCCTCATCTCCAAGTACGGCGGCACCGAAGTCAAACACGACGGCCAGGAAGTACTCATCATCAACGAAAGCGATATCCTCGGCATCGTCGGCTAAGGCCGGTTGTCAGATCGGTCCAATCCGACTGATCGTTACCTAACTAGATATAACAAACAACTGATAGCTTCTAACTAACTAACAAACAAACACACTATGGCTAAACAACTCCAATTCGACGAAGCCGCCCGCCAGGCCCTCCTGCGCGGCGTGGAAAAACTTGCCCGTGCCGTCAAAGCCACACTTGGGCCAGCCGGACGCAACGTCATCATCGACAAGAAATACGGTTCACCGACCATTACCAAGGACGGTGTGACGGTGGCGAAGGAAATCGAGCTTGAGTGCCCCTATGAGAACATGGGTGCCCAACTCATTCGCGAAGTCTCGAGTAAGACCTCGGATATCGCCGGCGACGGCACCACCACCGCCACCGTGCTGGCTGAGGCCATCTACAAGGAAGGTCTTCGCAACGTCACCGCCGGTGCCAATCCGATCTCGCTGCAACGCGGCATCATGAAGGCCACTGAAGCGATCGTCGCCCAGCTCCAGAAAATTTCCAAGCCGGTGTCCGACGCCAAGGAGATCGCGCAAGTGGCATCCATTTCGGCCAACTCCGACGAAACCATTGGTAGCATCATCGCTGAAGCCATGGACAAGGTCGGCAAGGACGGCACCATTACCGTGGAAGAAGCCAAGGGGATTGAAACGACACTGGAAGTGGTTGAAGGCATGCAGTTCGACAAGGGCTATCTGTCGCCGTATTTTGTCACCAATCCCGAGAGCATGGAAGTGTATCTTGAGAATGCCTTTATCCTCATCAACGAGAAGAAAATCTCCTCGCTCAAGGACATGCTGCCATTGCTCGAAAAGGTCGCCAAGACCGGCCGTCCGATGCTCATCATCGCCGAAGACGTCGAAGGTGAAGCCCTCGCCACCTTGGTGGTCAACAAGCTCCGCGGCATCCTTAATATCGCCGCAGTCAAAGCCCCCGGCTTTGGCGACCGCCGCAAGGCGATGCTCGAAGACCTGGCCATCCTCACCGGTGGACGCGTCATCACCGACGACCTTGGCATCAAGCTTGAAGGTGTGGAACTGAGCGACCTCGGCTCCGCCAAGCGCATCACCATCACCAAGGAAAATACCACCATCGTTGAAGGTGGCGGTACCTCCGAAGCCATCACCGGCCGCGTCAACCAAATCCGTCGCCAGATTGACGACACCACCAGCGATTACGACCGCGAGAAGCTCCAAGAGCGCCTTGCCAAGCTGGCCGGTGGTGTGGCCGTCATCAACGTCGGTGCTGCAACCGAAACCGAGATGAAGGAAAAGAAAGCCCGCGTCGAAGACGCCCTCCACGCGACCCGTGCGGCCGTTGAAGAAGGCATCGTCGCTGGCGGTGGCACCGCTCTGATCCGCGCCCTCAAGGCAGCGTGTGATGCGAAGTGCTGCGATGCTGCATCTAACGAAGATGAGCGCACCGGCATGGGCATTGTTGCCCGCGCCGTGGAAGCTCCGTTGCGCCAACTCGTTGCCAATGCCGGCCGCGAAGCCGCCCTCATCGTTGAGAACGTCAAGAACCACAAGGACGGCTACGGCTACAATGTGGCCACCGACACCTACGAAGACCTAATCGCTTCCGGCGTGGTCGATCCCACCAAGGTGACTCGCACCGCGTTGCAAAACGCCGCGTCCATCTCGGGCCTGCTGCTCACCACCGAGGCTCTCATCACCGAGCTGCCCTCCAAGGAAGCCCCACCTTCTGGCGGCGGCGGTCATGACCACGGCGGCATGGGTGGCATGATGTAAGTTGGCGGGCCGCGGCGGTGGTTTTTCCATTCGTCGTGCCTGACAAATACCATCATACCTATTGCATTATCAAAAAGCCGGACGGGCAACCGTCCGGCTTTTTCGTGTGGGCGAGCCTCAGCAATAAGTCGAGATAGGTGGCGGTGGGCCACAGCCAGGAGGTGCAGCGCCCGGTGGAGTTCAGGCGAGGCCGGCGCGGATGAGGAGCGGATCGAGTTGAGGATCGCGGCCCATGAAGAGGCGGTAGAGTTCCTCTGGGGGGGTTGAGTTTCCTTGGCTGAGGATATGCTGACGGAAGGCGCGGCCGGTGTCGGCATTGAGGATCCCTTCGCTTTGGAAGCGGGTGAAGGCATCGGCATCCAAGACTTCGGCCCATTTGTATGAGTAATAGCCGGCTGCATAGCCGGTGGGATCACTGAACAGATGATTGAAGCGCCGGGCCATGGACGGAGTTTCGGTGTTGAGGGGTGCCCGATAGTCAGCGAGGATCTCACGGTCCACGACGTCGAGGTCATTGCCGAGGTAGGCGTCGAGGTGGCTGTGGAGTTCGAGGTCGAGTTTGGCGTGAGCGAGTTGGCGCATGAATACCGAGGCGCTCAGGTAGTTGCGTGCGGCCATCATTTTGTCGAATAGTGAGTTCGGGATGGGAGCGTCGGTTTCATAGTGGCGGGCGAAGAGGTCCAGCGACTGGCGGTCCCAACAGAAGTTTTCCATGATCTGTGAGGGCAATTCGACAAAGTCCCACGGGACGTTGGTGCCTGACAGGGATTTGACGGGGACCTCACTGAGCATGCCATGCAGTAGATGGCCAAACTCATGAAAAATGGTTTCCACCTCGCCGTGGGTGAGTAGGGCCGGCTTTCCATCCACTGGCGGAGTCAGGTTGCCGACGATAAGCCCGAGGTGCGGTTCGCCGAGCGCGCCGGTGTGCAGGCCGTTCATCCAGGCTCCGCCGCGCTTGCTTTCGCGCGGGTGCCAATCGGCATAGAACGAACCAAGATGGGCACCGCTGGCGCTGTCATGGATTTCATAAAACGCGCACTCGGGGTGCCAGACTTCTACGGTTTCGGGCGTTTCGTTAGTGTCAGATCTGCTGCCGGGTTGGAGATAGACGGTGTCAGACTTGCGGATAGCGATGCCGAAGAGCCGCGAGGCAATCTCAAACATGCCCGTCATCACGCCATCGACTGGAAAATACGGCCTTAGCGACTCTTCGTCGAAGTCATAGTCGTCCTGGCGTTGGCGCTCGGCCCAATAGCCAACTTGCCATGGCTCCAGCAGGGTTTCGGGTTGGCGGGTCTTGGCGGCCTTGTAATGCGCAAGTTGGCGGTACTCAGCGAGAAACGTCCGGTGAATGCGGGCGTGCAGGTCCTCAATGAAGCCTAGGGCCGTGCGGCCATTCTTGGCCATGCGCCGTTGCAGCGTCAGATCGGCGAAGTGGCTGTGGCCGAGGATGGCTGCCTTTTCCTGCCGGAGTTGCAGGATTTGCCAAACCAGCGGCGAGTTGTCATATTCGCCATAAGCACCGACCTTGGTGGATGCCTCCCACATTTGGCGGCGGATGGCGTCGTCGTGGAGGTGTTGCATCACCGGTACCATCGATGGGGCATGCAGTGTAAAGCGCCACGTCAGGCGCTGTGCCGACGGTCTGTATTCGTCGCCGGTCGAATTAGCTGTCGCATCCGCCGTCGCTGCTTTGGCACGGGCATTGGCGGCGGCAGCGGCCTTCGCTGAGTCCGGCAGTCCGGCGAGTTTCGCCTCGTCGTCAATGATGAGTTCCCAAGCATTGGTCGAGTCCAGAACGTGTTCGGCGTAGGCCTGGGTGAGCTTGGATAACTCAGCGTCGATCGCAGCGATGCGCAATTTTTGTGCAGGTGGCAGGTCCGCACCGGCCTGCCGAAAATCAGCGAGAGTTTCCCCAACAAAGCGCTGTTGCACTGGCGTTAACGAAGCAACGGAAGGACTGGCGGCAACACTCTTGATCGCGTGCCAAAGCCGGGCGTTGAGCGGAATCGACGAATAAAAGTCGGATACCTCCGGCAGCATCTTGTTGAGACCCTCGCGCTGGGCTGGGTTGTCGTTGACGGAATCGAGGTGTTGCAGGCGGCCCCAGCCGCGGCCGAGCACCTCGGTGGCCTGCTCAAGGGCGAGAAAGGTGCTGTGGTAAGTTGCCGTCGTTAGATCTTGCGAACAGATCGCCTCAATGTCCTGTTTTGATAGATCCAGCGCGTGGCGGATATCCGGCTCGATGTGTTCGGGGGTGAGGGTGGACCAGCGGATGTGAAAATCGGGAGCGAGGAACGGGTGCATGGGATGGGGAGTTATAGGCGATGGTAATTGGGGAGAGGAAGAAAACTTTGAGACAGAAGCCCCGAACCCGGGGCAATTATGGAGCAGACAGTCAATTAAACTTTAGCAAGCTGGAGCCTCAAACCAGGCGAGAGGTGAAGAGGACTTCGGCGTGAGCTCAGTCGAACGACTTCGGCGTGAGCTCAGTCGAACGCTTGATGATTGTCGATTGATGAATGTTGATTTCTGATGTGATCTTCTGTTTTAGGCAAGGGGCGGACGAGGTTAGCGGGGAGGGGGAAGACGCGCTCGAAAATGCCGGGGACGATTTCGTTGGCTTGGGCGTAGGCGTCGCGGAGCATTTCGAGCTTGGCGTCGAGATTGTCAAGGTGATGGAGGGCGAAGGCCTCCGGGGTGCGCGGCAGGGTGGGGGAGCCAAACTCGAATTGGCCGTGGTGGCTGGCGATGAGGTGGAGCAAGTGCAGGCGGGTGTCCTCAGCAGAGGGCTTGAGGCCAAGCCAGGCGGTGGCTTGGGATGACTCCATCAATTCCCGCCAGAGTTTATTGACGAGTTCGATGCCGAGCGGGATATGGCCGAGCATTTCGCCGTGAAGACTGTGGATCTGGCCGAAGCCATCCTCCGGATAGGAGTTTTCCCAGAGTTTGCCACAATCGTGGAAGAGCACCCCCGCAAGCAGCAGGTCGCGGTTAAGGTCCCGATAGACCGGGCACAATGCAGCGGCACTGCGCAGCATCTGGGCGACGTGCTCGACCAACCCGCCACGCCGCGCGTGGTGGTTGCGTTTGGCGGCGGCAGTGCGCCGGAAGCGCTCGCCCATTTGCGTTAGGAATAGTTGGCACAGCGCGTGGAGCCGCGGATCGGCGATGGAGTCACACAGGACGAGGATGTCGGCAAAGTCGCGCTGTTGTTTGTCGCGGGTGGCAGGGTCGCCAGCCAGAAAGGCGGCGATGGCCGCCTCATCCAACAAAAACCATTTGAGGTTGTTGGGATTGATGCCATACGGGTTTTGTGTCCAGTCGGCCTCGAGGCGCAGGATCGAGCCGTCGGTGAGGGTGGAGCCGGGCTCATAGTTGGGCGAGTCTGACCAGATTTTGAGGGAAAAATTGCCGGTGGCGTCGGCAAACACCAGTTCCAGATAGGGTTTTCCGGCCTTGGTGTTACGGGTTGAGCGGGACTGAAGTTGAGCGGCGACGGCTGCGGCGATAGGGGTATCGCCGGCCTGCTCTTTTAGGGCGGCGATGGTGATGGGGCTCATGGGTGCGAACATGGCAGGGCAGCCGCACCGGGGCAAGCCAAGAGTGCGGGCGGAGAATTTCGATTTGTGTCGGCACTCACTGCCGCCGGAAGTATATGCCGCGAGGCCGAACTGTGCAAAAAAATCTGCCGTGTCTGACGGCTGCTCAGGCGTCAGCGCCGCCCTGGTCTTGTTTGCGCATTTCCTCGAGCACTCCGGACATATCTTCGAGCGAGTCCCAGAGCGTGCGGACGACGTAGAGCGGAGCACCACAGCGCACGGCTAAGGCGATGCAATCCGAGGGCCGGGCGTCCAATTCGACGATTTTGCGCTCCATGATTTCGTTTTGGGCTTCGAGGATGAGGCGTGCGTAGTAGATTTCATTTTCGACACGAAGGATCACGGCTCGTGAGACGGTGGCGCCGAACGCTTGCAGGGTGAGCAGAAACAGATCGTGGGTGAGCGGCCGGGGTGCCGACTGCCCGCTGAGGACGGTGTTGATGGAAGCGCCGATTGCGGGGTCGATGTAAAACACAATGGCCTTGCTGCCATCGCCCAGGAACACGGCACAGCCGGCCTGGGTGGGAAGCAAAGCGATAGGCTCGACGCGCACGAGATGGGGCATGGGATGGTGGGATGTGGCTTGTTATGAGTTCTCGGGATGAGACGGGGGAGATGCAGGCTGAAACTGGCGTTCCAATTGGGGCTAACGGGCAAGGTAGCGACGGGAGCCGCCGACGTATTTGATCGCCCAGTTCTTGATGTTCGCCTGCTCGTCGAGTGGCAGGGTACGCACGACCTTGGCAGGTGAGCCGAGGACCAGCGAACCAGGTGGAATGACCGTGCCGCCGGTGACCAGTGCGCCGGCTCCAATGATCGAACGTTCGCCAATGACCGCGCCGTCGAGGATGATCGCACCCATGCCGACGAGCACCTCGTCCTTGACGGTGCAGGCATGGAGGATGGCGGAGTGGCCGACGGTGACCAACTCACCCACGTAGCAGCCGAAGTTGTCGGCGAGGTGGATGACGGCGTTGTCTTGGATATTGGAGCGCGGACCGACAACGATCTCATTGATGTCGCCCCGCAGCGTGACGTGATACCAGATGCTTACTTCTTCATGCAAGGTGACGCGCCCGATCACATCAGCGCTGGAGGCGATGAATACGCTGTCGTGAATGGATGGGGAAAATTCGAGGAAACTCTCAATGGCCATGCACAAGAATTAGATCAAAGGCACCCTAAATGCAAGCTTGCGTTGCCATCCCAAGGGCTTTTCAGGGAGCGAGCCCGCTGCGCTTGCGACTGGACGCCGTTTCTGGCGGTTTGTGGTTTGATCGAGGGCTTTAGCTAGAGTCTGACCTTCTACCACGCATCCTCTGGCCTGTGACACCATGGAAGATCTTGGCGGGATACGGAAATTTTTCCCACGGTACTGGAATTGACGGCAGCAGGCAATCCCGCCACTCTGCTCATTCCGCCCGCACCACAGCCACAACGGTCCTAGGAAAGGAGCGGCAACATCCCCCCCCCCCCGAGAAACATGTTCCAGCAACTGATGGATAGAAAATATTGTGCAACGATGGTGCTCCTCGCAGCCGGCCTATTGGTGTCCTCCGGGGCCGCGGAGGACAAGGCAGCGGTGGACCCCGTACCGCAGTTGGATGCAAAGGGCGACGTTTACAAGAGCGAGGGAGGAACGGATCCGCTGATCTATGGCAGTGCCGTCGGGCATAAGAAAGTCATCATGCTTTATCTCGATTTTCCGGACATGGAAATGAGCATCGATTCCAAGGATCGCGGCCGGGATGTCCTGGGGGATGGCAAGTTTGAGAAGCTGTTTGAGCAGCAGTCTTACGGCAAGCTCAGCTTCAGCATCGAGCACGTCCACGGCTGGCGGCGGTTGTCGAAGAAGGTCGGGGAATACAGCAGCAACACGACGGAGTCGCACCGCGATCTTTTCTCTGAGATATTCAAGATCTATCCTGAGACAGACTTCCGCGAGTATGATTACATTGTTGCCAATATGGCACGCATCGGCAACACCGCCTTTGGTGAGCGCGATGCCTTGGCCATTCCCTACCGCGGTGGAAAGATCAAGGTCGCCTTGAACATCTCCAGCCCCACTCCCATCGTCTTGGCCCATGAGACCGCGCACCTGATGGGATTGCCGGACTTGTACACCTACGGCGGTGTTGCGGGGCCAAAAAATCCGACCGGCCCCTGGGACATCATGTCGGACGCTGGACGGAGCACGGGTTTCCTCGGCTGGCACCGCCACAAACTCAAATGGCTTGACGCAGACCGAAAAGCCTATCTCACCAAGAGTTCCCGGTCACTGGAACTGACCCCCTTGAGCTCCTCCTCCGGACTTTCCATGATTGTCGTCCCAGTGGGAGATCCGGCCAAACCCAGCAAGGTTTTCGTCATCGAGGTGGCCCAATCGATCCGACTTGCGGATGGAGCGACTTCCAAATCCGGAGGCGTCCTGGTTTACAGTGTGGATGCAACCCTTGCCAGCGGGCAGAACTCACTTGTGGTCTATCCGCACGCCGGTATCGACGAGGCGGCCTTCAACGCCGGTGATGCATTCAGTCACGCTGATGCCCCGTTCAAGATGCAGGTGATCAAGCGTCTCCCCGACGACAGCTACTCTCTGGATATTCAACTCAAGGACTGAGCGGCAAATTCTTCGCTTGAAAAGGGGATTCCCTCACAGGCACCCACCAGACGGCCTTCGTGAGAGTGCGCCTAACGATCTGGCCCGTGCGAGAGCCGTGCGCTGCGTCGTCGAGCTGAAGGAGGATTTTTTTCGAAACTTTGTAAATTACGCTTGCCTTTAAATAAGCGCAGGCTTAAATACAAATCCATGTCCGACCTGCCCCAACACTGCGAGCATGTGGTAGAGATCTACAAGTGCTTGTGTGATCTGAGCCGCCTGCGCATTCTCAACCTCCTCTCCATCGGTCCTCAGTGTGTTTGCCACATCGAGGGAGTGTTGGGCGTCGGATCGGTGCGCACGTCGCAGCAACTTGCCTACCTGCGCCGCCATGGCTTGGTTGAGGTGGAGGTTCGCGGCACTTGGCGGGTTTACTCGCTTGTGGATAAGCCGTCGGCTGAACTTGCAGCCAACCTTGCCTGCCTGCAGGACTGTATCTTTGAAAACCCGATTTTCCGCGCAGATGTGAAGCGCCTCAAATCCATCACCCGCAAGATTTGCGGTCCCGGTCCTGCCTGATCCCTGCCCTATTTATGAACCAGACACTTCCTCCTACCGTTCTCATCCTATGCACTGGCAACTCCTGCCGCAGCCACATGGCTGAAGGGATTCTCCGCCATGCTGCTGGCGACTTTCTCGACGTCCAAAGCGCAGGCTCGAAACCTGCAGGTTACGTCCATCCGCTCGCCATCAAGGCCTTGGCCGAAATCGGGATCGATATTTCCGCCCACCGCAGCAAGCACATGGACGAGTTTCTCGTTCGCGATGTGGAGACTGTCGTGACCGTGTGCGGCAACGCCGACCAAGCCTGCCCGATGTTCCCTGGCCAGGTAAACCGTTACCACTGGGGCTTCGACGACCCGGCCCATGCAGAGGGCGACGAATCACAGCAATTGCAGGTTTTTCGACGGGTTCGCGACGAGATCCGCAGGGTGTTTGAGGCATACGCCGCCGGCCGCCGCGATCAGGCCAAATGTTTCTGAATTTCCTACACCATCATGAAAACGATCACTGTATTTGATAAGCCGATGTGTTGCAGCAGCGGTGCCTGCGGTCCTTCCGTTGACCCGGTTCTCGCCATCTTCGCCGATGACTTGCGTTGGCTTGCGGCCCAAGGCATCCAAGTCAAACGCCATAACCCGGCCCAAGACGCCAGCGCCTTCATGTGCGACGCGATCATTCTCGCGGCCATGAAGGAAGTTGGCGAAGCCGCGCTGCCCGTCATCGTGGTCGATGGCCAGGAGCGCTCGCGGCAGTCTTATCCAGCTCGCGCCGAAATGGCCGCGTGGCTCGGCCTGACTGATGCTTCAGATCCTCTAACCCCTCCCAAAAGTGCCTGCTGTGGAACCTCCGGCTGTTGCTGATCCAGCGTTTGTTGCCTCGCCGCACCCCAATATCTTCTTCACCGGCAAAGGTGGTGTGGGCAAGACAACTTGTGCCTGCGCCACCGCCGTGTTACTGGCCAGGGCCGGCCGGAAGGTGTTATTGGTGAGCACAGACCCGGCTTCCAATCTGGACCAAGTGCTCGGCGTATCGCTTGGTCTGGAGCCGGTGGCAATCGCCGATGTGCCAGGACTTTCGGCCATGAATCTTGATCCGGAGCGAGCCGCCGCGCAATACCGCGAGCGCATCGTCGGTCCGGCCCGCGGGGTTTTGCCAGAGAGTTTGGTCCGCTCGATGGAGGAACAACTTTCAGGTGCCTGCACGGTGGAGATTGCCGCGTTCGACTTGTTCGCCGGCATCCTCGCCGGGGAAACCAGGCCGGCTGACGTCGAGACCGTGATTTTCGATACAGCACCCACCGGACACACGCTTCGTCTGCTCAAGTTGCCCGCCGCGTGGAGCGACTATTTGGAAAATAATACGACCGGTAATACCTGCCTCGGGCCCTTGCAGGGACTCAAGGAGAAACAACAACTTTACGCCGAAGCCGTCCGGGTGCTCGCTCATCCGGACCTCTCTGAGGTCATTCTCGTAAGCCGGCCACAGGCCGCCAGCCTCCGCGAAGCCGAACGTACCCGGCGCGAACTCGCGGATCTGGGTATCTCGCGCCTCCATCTCGTGGTTAACGGCTTGCTTCCTCACGGAGCCGATCCCGTCGCTGTCTCATGGACGGGCCGGGCTGCCGAGGCGATTGCCAACATGGCACCACAACTTGCCAGCTTGCCGCGCACCACCGTCGCCCTGAATGCATCGGCTTTTCAAGGCATCGCCGCCTTGGCTGGATTCTTCTCAAGCCCGGTGATAGCAGTGCCGTCCGATCCCATCCCCTACAATCCACCTTTGGCTGCGTCCTGGGACAAACTCGTCGATGACCTTGCCTCAATTCCCTGTGGAATGATCATGACCATGGGCAAAGGAGGGGTTGGCAAGACGATCCTAGCGGCGAAAATTGCCGAGGCTCTTGCTTCCCGAGGGATTCCGGTCGTCCTTGCCACCACCGACCCCGCCTCCCACGCTGCAGAGGCCTGCGCCAACCGGAGTATCGAAGTGGTTAGTATTGATGCAGCAGCAGAAACCGCCGCCTACCGCGAGGAAGTGCTCGCCAGCGCCGGAGCGGGACTGGATCCCGAAGGACGGGCGTTGCTAGACGAGGACCTTCGCTCACCCTGCACCGAGGAAATCGCCGTGTTCCGGGCCTTCGCTCGCATCGTTCAACGCGGTGTGGGGGCTCTGGTCGTTTGTGACACGGCACCCACCGGCCACACGCTGTTGCTGCTCGACGCAACCCAGGCCTACCACCGTGAACTAGGCCGCCAAACAACAACAGGCGTGCCGGAATGCGTGCTTCAATTGTTGCCCCGCCTCCGCGACCCTGCCTTCAATCGTGTGCTTATTGTCACATTGCCCGAAGCCACTCCCGTGCAGGAGGCTGGTGCCTTGGAGCAGGACCTTGCCCGCGCCGGTATCCGCCCCCACGCCTGGATCATCAATCAAGCGCTCGGGCTTACTCGGACCCTCGACCCGCTGCTGCGAGCCAAGGCCGGCCAGGAGGACCGCTGGCTGCGTGATGTCCTCGTGCGTCCCGGTCGTGCCTATGCGATCCCGTGGCGGGAGGATTATCTCTATTGAATATGCGGCTGCTAGATTTTTCCGGGCAGCATGAACGCCGCCTTCGAACATGAAAGACCATCCACCTGTCCTCTACCCTCAACCTGCCATTGACATGACCGTCACCCAACCCGCCAAACAACTCGACTTCTTTGAACGCTATCTCTCCCTGTGGGTGTTGGTTTGTATGATCACTGGCTTGGCCCTCGGGCGCTTGGCACCGGTATGGGTCTCAACAGTCAGCAGATGGGAGTTTGGCGCGGCCTCTCATGTCAATGTGCCTATTGCCGTCCTCATCTGGTTGATGATCTACCCGATGATGCTAAAAATAGATTTCGGCGGTCTGCACGGTGTCTTCCGCAAGCCCAAGGGCCTGCTCATTACCTTATTCGTCAATTGGTTGGTAAAACCCCTCAGTATGATGTTGTTAGGATGGCTCTTCATCACCACCCTGTTCGGTAGGACACTCGGTTGGATCGATCCGGATACGGCCAAAAACTATGTCGCCGGTCTCATCATCCTTGCTGCCGCCCCCTGTACCGCCATGGTCTTCGTTTGGAGCTATCTCACTGACGGCGACGGCCCTTACACGCTTGCACAAGTCGCCATCAACGACCTGATCATGATCTTCGCCTTCGCCCCCATCGTCATGTTCCTCGTCGGCGTCAGCGGTCTTCACATCCCAGCTGAGGTGCTGCTGGTCTCGGTTGTGGTGTTCATCGTTATCCCGCTCGGAGCGGGCGCCCTGAGCCGAATGTTGGCTTTGCGGGCGAAAGGACTGGAATGGTTTGATGCGAAGTTCCTGCCTCGCTTCCGGCCGGTGACCATCCTTGCGCTACTCGCCACCCTGACCCTCATCTTCGCCTTTCAGGCCGACAATATCGTCAACCACTGGACTGCCGTGATCCTGCTCGCGGTACCCATCCTCATTCAAGTGTATTTTAATTCGGGTCTCACCTACGGCCTGATGCGGCTCTTCAAGGTCCGGCATGACGTCGCCACGCCAGGGGCGCTTATTGGGGCTAGCAACTTCTTTGAACTCGCAGTGGCCGTGGCCATCACTCTGTTTGGCCCAAGTTCCCCGGCGGCGCTGGCTACCGTGGTTGGCGTCCTCGTCGAAGTGCCAGTCATGCTTTCGGTGTGTCGCGTTTGTACCCGTTCCCGCCAATGGTATCAGAAAGCCCTCCTCACCGGCGATGGCAACAATCATAGTGAATAAAGACGATGAACAAGCGGCCTTGCCACCTCATCTTTGGCGCGTTTGAACTGGCATGAGAAACCTTGGCCTCCCGCTACAATTCAGACGGACCCCCACGGGCCTTCCAGTTGGTGCCGAGTGCTGCGGGGCTGCAACTGGGACTTCCCAGCTTACTTCTGCCGTGTTGCCATAACAATTCCCTTCCGCCCAAGTGGCACTTCCACCATGTTTGGCTTCCGCCCAGCCCGCAGCTTGGATATTTCCAATAAAAAAAGCGGCCCGGCTGATGCTCCCTAGGAAAAACCCAAAAAACCAAAGGGATGCTCAGCCGGGCCGCCTGATGTTTTGTCGCGACCCGGGAGAGGTAGGCGGGTGGCTCGACTGAGTCAAATGTTTTTTTGCGATTTTTTATGAGGAGGGCAAATTTGGTGGATACGGGTGGGTTGACAGTTGCGGCTGAGTTAAAGATGCCGCTTTAATGAGCAAAGGATGCGCGGATTTTGCGCTGAGGGGGGTTTCTTGATTTTTCTACTCGCCGACTGCGCAAAGATGCCTATTTTGGCGGGGCGAACCACCTCGTTGCCGCCGATAGCTTGTGCGGCCGGGGATTGGCATCGCGCAACCTCATTGAATGACCATGAATCTAACGCTAAAAGTGTGGCGCCAGCCAAGTCCGAAGGCTCAAGGCCGCATCGTAACCTACGATGCGAAAAACATTCCAGCAGAGGCGTCGTTCCTCGAAATGCTCGACATCGTCAACGAGGGGCTCATTGAAAAGGGTGATGAAACGATCCATTTCGACCACGACTGCCGCGAGGGCATCTGTGGCACATGTTCGCTGACCATCAACGGAATTCCCCACGGCAAGGAACGCGGCATCACCACCTGCCAAGTTCACATGCGCAAGTTTGCCGACGGAGATACCATCTGGATCGAACCGTTTCGCGCCAATCCATTCCCGGTCATTCGCGACTTGATTGTTGATCGGAGTTCCTTCGACCGGATCATGGCCAGCGGCGGTTATGTTGACGTGCGTACTGGTTCGGCCGTGGATGCCAATGCCATTCCGGTGGCCAAAGTGGATTCCGACGCGGCGTTTGACGCGGCGGCCTGCATTGGCTGTGGTGCCTGTGTGGCAGCCTGCAAGAATGCCTCAGCAATGCTCTTTGTCTCGGCAAAAGTCTCCCATCTGGGACACTTGCCCCAAGGCCAGCCTGAACGCCAAAAACGTGTGCTGGCAATGGTCCGCCAGATGGACTCAGAGGGTTTTGGCAATTGCACTAACCAATACGAGTGCGAAGCCGCTTGCCCCAAGGAGATCAGCGTCGAACACATTGCACGCATGAACCGCGATTATATGAAAGCCTTCCTTATCGAGCAGGTGGTCGGTTGAGCCAGGGATCGCATATCGAAAAATTTTGTCAGCGCGGTTTGCTTTTCGGCATTGACCATGGATTGTGCTGCATGAACGCGCTGCGAATATGGATAATGATGACACTGATGTTAGCGCTTGGAGCCTGCTCCGGCCGCGAATCTAACAAACGAACCGTGACAACCCCGCCACCAGAGCCCGCGACCCAAGTGATCAAGTCTGACGCCGAGTGGAAAAAGCAGCTCACGTCTGAGCAATATCGTATTCTGCGCGAGGCCGCCACCGAGCGACCCCACGGCAAGGGGTACGAGGAATTCCGGCAACAGGGGGCCGGGACCTACCATTGCGCGGGTTGCGGGGCTTTGCTATTTTCGTCCGATCACAAGTTTGATTCTGGCTGTGGATGGCCCTCGTTCTATGATCCTGCCAAAGCGCAGAACGTGAAGCTTAGCGAGGACCACAGCATGGGGGCGCTGCGCATTGAGGTGACTTGTGCGGTTTGCGGCGGTCATCTAGGCCATCGCTTCGATGGAGAGGGGTTCCACACGCCCACCGATCAGCGTTATTGCATCAACGGTGGAGCTTTGAAGTTTGTGCCTGCGGAAAAGCCCTGAAGTTCAGCGTCGGATGGCCGAAATGACGGTCGCAAGAGTTTGATGCAAGCAAGCCAATGATGCACACAGGCTCAGGTTTGTTCATTTTGCGCAGGTAATTGTTCATCTGGCGAACGTCTGATAGCGCTGCTTGTGGTGTTTCGTAGCCAGCCATCCGGTATTTTTTGCCAGCACAACCTATTTTAGCCAAGCCCAGATGATCTCGATCGCCTCCTCAGCCACCTCTCTTTCCGCCGCCGCCATGCTAGTCTCAAGCCTCATTCCAAGTCAGCGATCTGCTGCCACGGAGCCCGGCCCATGGGCGATCCAGCCCACACTTCCCGTTACCCAGCAACTATTCCCGCAGGGTGCGGTGCGCTTGCTGGATGGCCCGTTCAAGATCATGCAGGAGGTGGATCATGCCTATCTGTTGCGCTTGGAGCCGGATCGTTTGCTGGCCCAATTCCGCGTCGAGGCAGGACTGGCACCCAAGGCCAAGCCTTACGGCGGTTGGGAGTCCCCGGCCCAACCGGGCACTGTCCGTTCTTTAGCTGGCCACAGTTTGGGCCACTACCTCAGTGCTCTGAGTCTCATGGCACGCGTGACGGATGATGAGGCGCTGCGCCAACGGATTAGCTATATCAGCGCGGAGTTGAAGGAATGCCAGGACAAACGCGGCGACGGATCGGTGGTGGCATTCCCTTTTTCACGCGAATTGGAGGCGGATATCCGCAAAGGCAAGGTCGAAACCATCGATAATTATTGGGCACCCTTTTATACGATTCACAAACAACTCGCCGGATTGCGTGATGCCTGGGTCAATTGCGGCGATGCGACGGCCAAGGACGTGCTTATTCGCTTAGCCGACTGGTGCGGTTCTATGGTCAAAGACCTGCCCGATGAGCGGCGCGAGCGCATGCTCAACTGTGAACACGGCGGCATGGCCGAGGTGCTCGCTGACGTTTACGCAATCACAGCAGAACCTCGGTTTCTCGACTTCGCCCGCCTCTATTCCCACCACGCGGTGCTTGACCCGGCCGCCGATGGCAAAGATAACCTAACTGGATTACATGCCAACACGCAGGTGCCTAAGTTTATTGGCTTCCAACGGATTCACCAATTGGCGGGCGATCCTCGGTCTGGTGCCGCCGCAGCTTTTTTCTGGCAGACGGTGGTAGCCAATCGCAGTTGGGTCAACGGCGGCAACAGCATGCACGAACACTTTGGCGACCCCAAGGCGATGGCTGGCGACATCAGCCACGACGGAGGACCGGAAACCTGCAACACCTATAACATGCTGCGTCTGACCACCGCGCTCTATCAGGAAAACCAGGATCCCGCCTACCTCGACTATTACGAGAACGCGCTATTCAATCATATATTAGCCTCGCAGGCACCGCTGCCGGGAGCTGGGGGATTTGTTTACTACACTCCGCTGCGGCCGGACTATGCCCGCAGCTATGGCACGGACTTCAACTCGTTTTGGTGTTGCACTGGCACCGGCATGGAAAATCATGCGAAGTACGCCGAGTTCATTTACACTCATGATGCCGCGTCCCTGTCGGTCAATTTGTTCATGGCATCGCAAGTGGGTTGGCCGGAGCGAGGCCTAACGATTCGGCAGGAAACCCGCTTCCCAGATGAGGCGGCCACCACCTTGGTGATTACCGCCGCACCCGCCGAGTCGCTTGCCATTCGTATCCGGCACCCATTTTGGCTAGATGGACGGCAACTCGGCGTGACCGTCAACGGGCAAGCCGTGGCAACCGCATCGCAGGCAGGCGGCTTCGCAGAACTCAAGCGCCCATGGCAAGTCGGCGATCGGATTGAGGTAGCGCTGCCGATGAAATTGCGGGTGCTGCGTCAAAAGCAATGCCCCGGCTGGGTGTCATTGTTCAACGGGCCGATTCTGCTGGCTGGGCAATTAGGCAGTGAAGGTCTCACACAAAAGGACTTTATCGGCCCATACACGCCTATCAAGGCGCTGCTGCCGCTGAACCGGGCACCGCTTCTCATTGCCAACACGGATGAGGAAGTGCTTGCTCACCTCGCCCCCGTGGACGGCCAACCCGGCAACTTCCGCACCAAGGATTTGGCCAAGCCTAACGACGTAACTCTGTCGCCGTTCTATCGCACACATTTCCAACGCTATGCAATCTACTGGCAATTGAGTGACGCCGCCCATGCCGCCGAACAGCAACGGCAAGTGGCCGAGGCCGATCGCTTGGAACGCGAGTTGGAAGTACGCACCACGGACCGCGTCCGTCTAGGCGAACAACAACCCGAAACCGATCACCTGTTGCATTGCGAAAAGTCCCGAACCGGCTTCGGTCCGTTAGGCAAACATTTCCGCGCTGCCGATCCTGACGGATGGTTCAGCTTCGAACTGAAGCTGCCGCCCATCGGCACCAAGGCTGCGATTCGGCTGGTCTATTGGGGCCGCGACAATGGTCCTGAGTTTGACCTGCTAGTTGGTGGCACCGTCATTGCGACACCCAAGCTGCAAGGTGCCGATTTGGAGGACTACTACTCTGCCGAGTACCCGGTCGCCGCTGACTTGCTAGACGGCAAGGATAAGCTTACGGTGCGAATCCAGGCAAAGCCCGGCAAACCTGCCGCCAGTGTGTACGATTTGCGCCTAGTCACTGTGAAATGAGTCCATCTCCTGGCAATCAGTCCGCGCTAACGGGAATACTGGCAGAGCTGGGTTCAATTCTCCTGCTGCTGCTCACGGTTCTACCGGCGTTTTCGCAATTCGAGGTGAAACTCACCTCCGGCGCAATCACCAGTCTCAGGTCGGCGGGCGATCCACAACATTCCGAATACGTAGCAGCTGCCGAACGGCTCGGAGATCTATCCATTCGGTATCGCCGGACTGGCGGCGAGTGGCAATCGGCGAATACAGCGGATCTGGCCAAGATATCGCAAATCACAACAAACGCCGAAGGCACCCGCTGCACGACTCTCTATCATCTTTCGGGAGATACGGCGACAGGACTCGATGTTAGGATTGGGTTTGTTGTTGGGGAGGATGGGTTGGAGTGGACGATCGGTCTGAGCAACACCTCCGCCGATGGGCTTGAGATTGGTGATTTGGCAGTGCCGCTACCGATGAATTCCTCGTTCCGCAAGAGCAAGTCAGCTGTGCTCAAGCATAGTTTTATTTCAGGGCACGCATCCTTCATCTATTGGACGCGCCCTGAGAGTGCCGGGCCCTATTTGATGCTCACGCCTACTGGCGACACCCATTTCGAATACTGGGAGGCACAACCAACCTACCGCATCTTCATCCATTCTGCTCTGGCGGGCTCGGTTGCCAAACAACGCGGCACCCACTGGCGCCAACCCCACACCAGTCTTACCCTCGCTCCCGGTGGCCAGGCCGGCGACTCTCACGATTACGGCTGCAAGTTTCGTTGGGCTAACAATTGCGATGACGTCCGCCGGATATTGGTCGAGGAAGGCGGCATCGACGTGCAGGTGGTGCCGGGTATGACTGTGCCCTCAGACCTGAGTGCCCGATTCGCCCTGAGCAGCCGGTGGCCGATCCAGTCGATTGAAGCTGAGTATCCAGCTGAGACGAGTATCATCCCGATTATCGGCAAGGGACAGGTCTCAATTTATCAGGTGCAGTTTAGCCGTTTGGGCGAGAACCGCTTGACGGTGAGATATGGGGATGGGCGGCGAATGGAGTTGGAGTTTTTCACGACCGAGCCTATCGAAACACTGATCCGCAAGCGTGCGGCCTTTATAGCCACTTGTCAGCACCGCGACCCAGATAAGTGGTACGACGGCCTGTTTTCGGAGTGGAACATGGCAAGCCAGACGTTGTTGGGCCCCGATAACTATGACCGCATCAAAGGCTGGCGCATCTATGAGGTGTCTTGCGACGATCCCGGACTGGCCAAACCGGCATTTTTGGCTGCGAAGAACGCCCGGTTCCCGGTGCAAGCAGAAGTCGAAGCCCTCGACCATTACCTCGGGCATTTTGTTTGGGGTGGCTTGCAACGCCGCGTTGACGAATCCTCGGCCTATGGAATATATGGCATTCCTGACTGGAAAACCAACCGCGAGAGTAGCGATCCAGGACCCAAGGGGAAGCTGCATCTCTGGCGCCCTTATGATTATCCACACGTCATCCTGATCTATCATAGCATGTACCAAGTGGCTAAGAATCATGCGCAGATTCACACAGATTTATCATCATTAGAATATTTGCGGCGGGCTTTTGGCACGGCCATCGCCATGTTCACCCTGCCCATGGAAATTGCTAACTGGTCGGCCTACGAGACGGGTTTCTACAATGAATTAGTGATCGAGGAGCTTATTAGTGACCTCGAGGCGGCCGGCATGCATGCCGAAGCTGATCAACTGCGCGGCCACTGGGAGCGCAAGGTCTTGCACTTCGTCAACGAGCGTCCGGACCTATTCCGCTCGGAATATGCGTTTGATTCCACGGGCTTTGAATCCACCCATGCGTTGGCCGGTTACGCCATGCGTCATGCGGTCATGCCGGGGGGAAGTGCCGAGTTTTCGCTAGACAAGGCGCATCGATTCATGGAAACCCAAATGGCGGCCAATCTTGTGTGCCGCGGCTCGATCGAACCGGCATACTATTATCTGGGTAGCGACTATCGCGGCTCTGCCGGCAATGCGTACACGCTTACCTATATGTCTCAAATGGGCGGCTGGGCTGTCCTTGACTATGCATTGAACTATGCCACCGATCCAGCCCCCTATTTGCGCCTCGGTTACGCGTCCGGCCTTAGCGCCTGGGCCTTGATGAACAGCGGCACGGCCGGCTCCAACTATGGCTTCTGGTATCCGGGCCACGCCAATGATGGCGCTGCAGGGGGCGGCTTCGAGCCCGCGCCGGAAGGCAGCACCTGGCTCGAACAGCCGCACCATCGCGGCTCTTGGTATTACGCCTGCGAAACCGACCTTGGCTATTGTGCGGCGCTGCGCAGTGCCGCCACCGTCCTCACTGATGAGCCAATTTTCGGCCGCTATTGTTTCGGCGGCGACCAGCAAACTCGCGCCGGGAGCATTGAGGTCATCCCCCGCGACGGGGTGCGCAGACGGTTTTATGCTATGCTCGCTGAGCGGAAGCTGCGTCTTGTGTTAGGCATGGATCGCTTTGCCGCCAACCAGCCGATTGTTCTGCGAGAGGATTTTGGAGGTGTGAGCTTCCTGTTGGAAAGTGACAATCCAGGGATCCATCCGCTGCGCCTGAGCCTATCCGGATTGGCGGTCGGCGACTACTCCGTGAGTGTTGGCCAGGAAGCGCCTGTGACCTTCGCGGTGAAGGACGGAGGGGATGATGTGTTGGAGTTGCCGCGCGTTGCCTCTGGCCAGCGCATCGATATTGGCCGAGCCATGAATCTTCACAACGAATGAGGGGGTCCATGAAGACTGGCGGCACTAGTGTCCTTGAAAAGCCAGATTTTCTGTCGTTAGGTCAAGTCTTGCGTCTTGGGTCTGAGGCGAAGCCTCGATAAATCCAAGCGACCCATTGACAACGACTCATGGTGCAGGAAATCCAATGCTGGAAGCCGCTTTTGCCTGCTAAGTCAGCGGATTTATTCGTGGCGGTAGATGCGCCTGACTCAAGCCAGACCGTGGCGGAAGGGATCGCTGGGATCGAAGAAGTAAGTGCTGGAGGCATTGACCCAAGCGCGACCGGTCACTCTGGGGATGATTTTTCCATCAGGCAGAGGCTCGAGGGACCCCTCGAAGACGGTATCGAGGATCCCCGCTTGGCGCCAGACCTGGCCAGAACGGAGCTTGTCGCCGGCGTGCAGGCAGGCGAGCTTGGCGCTGGTGCCGGTGCCACAGGGTGAGCGGTCGTAGGCCCCACCGGGGCATAGCACGAAATTGCGGCTATCGGCGAGGGCGGGATCGGTTGGAGGGCCGAACACCTCGATGTGGTCGATGTCGGCGCCGTGCTCGCCGGTGATGCCCTGCTGCACGAGGCTGCGGCGCACGTCCCGCGCAAAATGACTGAGCGCCTCAATTTGGTCGAAGGCCACCGGCGGCCCTTGTCCATCAATCAGGAAAAACCAGTTGCCAGCCCAGGCGACGTCGCCGCACACGGTCCCCCAACCTGGTACTTCGACGGCCACGGCCGCGGCGAGGCGGTAGCTTGGCACATTGGTTACTTCGACTGAGCCGTCGCTGCGCAGATGGGCCGACACGACGCCCACCGGGGTGTCGAAGCGGTGTATGCCCGGATGGATTTTTCCCAGATGGGCGAGGGTTACGGTCAGACCGATGGTGGCATGGATGCACATGCCGAGGGTGGAGACGTTGTTGAAGAAGATCACCCCGCAAACGCAATCTGGCTCATTAGGGGCGCATATCAGAGCCCCGACGACCGCCTCGTGGCCGCGTGGTTCGCGGCACACGGCACCGAGAAGCCATGCGTGTTCGTCGCGCAGTCGTTGTGCCCGTTGGGTGAGCGAGTCGTTGCCGAGGTCTGGCCCGCCGTCAATGACCACGCGGGTGGGCTCGCCGGCGGTGTGGGACTCGATGATGTGAAGCGATGCATGGGGCATGGCCAGATAAAGCACAGCAGTGGCGGCTTGGCAAGTGGCCACCTCAGAAGAGACGCAGTGCGTTCTCTCTTTGCTCGTGTTCGATGAGAAGGGGGATGCCAGATTGGTATCGGCGAGAATCATTGAGAGTCCGGCATTTCCCGCTGTTCGAGGCCATCGTCAATGCAACGGCGGGTTGAATCAAGAAGAAAGCCCGCCGGGTTGAGCAGGCGGGCTTTTTGGGAGAAGTGGTGGGAGACCGGCGGCGTCAGAGGGCGCGGAGGGTGGCCTTGATGGCGTCGAAGTCGGGGAGGTCCTTGGGATGGTTCTGGACTTCGGCGTAGCGGACGACGCCATGTTTGTCGATGAGGAAGGCGGAGCGTTTGGGGACGCCGCCCATGATGAGGTTGGCCTCGGGGAGGAATTGGTCATAGGCGACGCCGTAGGCCTTGGCGACGGTGTGTTCGTAGTCGCTGAGCAGGGGGATGGTAATGGCTTCCTTGGCGGCCCAGGCGGCTTGAGCGAAGGGGTTGTCGCCGGAGATGCCGAAAACCTTGGCGTCGAGGTCCTCGTAATCCTTGATACCAGTGGAAATGTCGCACATTTCCTTGGTGCAGACGCCTGTGAAGGCCATCGGCACAAACAGCAGGAGGATGTTGGCGCTGCCGATTTGCTCGCTCAATTTGATGAGTTGCGGGCCCTCGGCGGTTTTCGTCACGAGGGTGAAGTCTGGGGCGCTGTCGCCTACTTTAATGGTCATGGTGGTTTGGTTGGGGTTGATGTTTGAGCTGCGACTATAGATGCTAACTGCCGCCGGTCAACCGGCACGCGCTCATGAAATACGAATTTTCCCAATTTGGCCGTCATCTCGGTTGTGGCAGCGGCATCGAAGAACTGATGGATGACCTCGGCCACGCCCTAGCGAGCGGCGGACCGGACGTGAAAATGCTTGGTGGAGGCCAACCCGCCCGCATTCCTGAGATCAACGCCGTGTGGCGGCGGCGCTTGCAGGAAATCTTGGATGAAGACGGTGGTCTGGACCGCGCACTGACGTCCTACGACCCGCCGCGCGGCAATCCGCGTTTTCTCGAGGCGTTGGCGGGGTTGTTGCGGCGCACGTTCGGCTGGGACATCGGCCCGGAAAACGTGGCGGTCACCAGTGGCGGCCAAACCGCGTTCTATTTTTTGTTCAACCTGTTGGCAGGGCCGCTGGCTGACGGCAGTCGGCGCAAGATTCTGCTGCCGTTGGTGCCCGAGTACATTGGCTATGCCAACCAGGGGGTGGCGGGCGGGATATTTCGAGCGGTTGCGCCGCTGATTGAGATGACCGGGCCGCATGAGTTCAAATACCGGGTGGATTTTGACAAGTTGGAGGTGACTCCGGACGTTGCTGCGATTTGTGCCTCTCGGCCGACCAATCCCACGGGCAATGTGCTGACCGACGAGGAGGTTTCGCGGCTTTCTGGGTTAGCGGCGGCGCACGGCATTCCGCTGATCCTTGACAATGCCTACGGTGCGCCGTTTCCCGGCATCATTTTTGCAGAGGCCACGCCATTTTGGGCTGAACACGTGATTCTCACTCTCAGTCTATCCAAGATCGGGCTGCCCGGGACGCGCACCGGCATGGTCATCGGGCCGTCTGAGATCATTCGTGCGCTCGGCTCGATGAGCGCCATCATCGGCTTGGCCAACCCGAACATCGGCCAGCAAATCATCCTGCCGCTGCTCGAGTCCGGCGACATCCTGCGCCTGAGCCACGATGTCGTGAAACCCTACTACGCGGAAAAATGTCGCCTCGCAAGGCAGGCCGCCTTCGAGGAATTCGCCGAGGATTTCGAGTGGTACATGCACCGCAGTGAAGGGGCCTTATTTTTGTGGTTGTGGTTTCCCGGCCTGCCCATCACTGCCAGCCAACTCTACGAACGCCTCAAACAGCGCGGCGTGCTCGTCGTCTCCGGCCATTACTTCTTCTTCGGCAATGATGACGCCCCAGATTGGCCCCACCGTCATGAATGCTTGCGGGTGTCCTACGCCATGGATGGGTCCATCGTGCGTGACGGCCTGCGCATCATCGCTGAGGAAGTGCGCCGCTGCCGGGTGTGAAGGCTGTCATGGGGCCACGTTTGGTCGGCCAGATGAATTTCAAGGCATCGGAGCTGAGGGATTCCGGCGTATCGTTCCTCGGCACCCTTGGCGTTGCCAGTCGGCGTCCGAAATTTTGTGGGAAAAGCTGCACTGGACATTTCAAGCTGACAAGACCGGTGATTTGGTTCTCAAAGGAGCTACCCACGGGTTGGCTTTCAAGTGCTGGGTGGACGGCGAGGAATTTTCCTACAGTTGGAGGGCCGGTGCCGAGCGGAAGCGGTGGGCCAAACGGTGGATCAGGCCCCGCGGAAATGGCCGGAACGCTTTGTGGGTGGTGATGGCCACCGGTCGGGCGTTGCCGCCTGCTTGATGAAACATTTGTGCCCAATGGGCAAATCGGGCGAACGGGTTGTACACGTCCAATATCAGATCGCGGCATTGGGTCATGACCGCACCGGCATCCGGAGCAGGCGCGGCGGTGAGTAAATCGCGGATGATGGCAAGCGCCTGTTCGGGTTGGCTGACGTCCACGGCGGTGAAGCCAGCGGCGGGAAAGTAGTCACCCAGATTCTGGCAGCCCGCATAAATCGGATAGGCCCAACCCAGGTAGGCGTCGGAGAGTTTTTCGGTCCAATAGTCCGGTGAACAGGAGTTTTCAAGCACCAGGTGGAAACGGTGCGGCAAGATCGCCTCCATCTTGTCGGCGATCGGGGTGAAGCCGCGGCCGTAGTGGACAATGGCATCGCCTAAAGCATGCTTGAGGTGGCTGAGCAAGGCCAGACGCTGGCGCTGGCCGGCTGTGGTGGTTAGGTTTGAGCAAACCACCGATATTTTGTTAGACTTAACATCCGGCGCGAGTTGTTTGAGTTCATCGTAGCCGTACTGGTAGCAATCTGCATCGCGGGACAGGCCGACGTGCCAATTCAAGCCGGGGGCACTGGTGGTGACGCGCGGATGAGGGTCGGTGGCGTGGCTGCTGACGACCCGCTGGAACTGCGCGTAGAATTTTTTCGGATAGATTTTTTTGGATGGTGGTTCGCCGGCGATAAAGAGGGTGTTGGCGGGATCGCAACACATCAGGTCGTGTTCGCGACTTCCGGCGAACACGATCCAGTAGTCGCAGGCCGTGCCGCGCGGCGGATTGAGCAGGAAATCACAGCGGTCCCAGCGCGTCAGTCGGGCGGGGCAGAGGCGGTCCATTTCGGCGTGGTTGACGGTGGTACTCACCGCGACGCGCAGGCGGTGGGCGGTGGATGTGTCTTCCCTCACAGGTGGGACGCCTGTGCTCTGATCAGAGAGAGCTAAACTGACAGGATTGAGCATGGCGGGTGGCTAGACTAGGAGAACCGGTGTCTGAGGCGGAGGATCGTTTTGTCGATGGCGTCGCGGATGGCGGAGACAGGTTGTTTGCGGCGGACGGCGCGGCGGCTGAAGATGGAGTGAGGTGATAGCGGTTGATCGCCGCGGAGTTGATGGCGTTGCTCGATGAGCCGGGCCACCAGCGGGAACAGGGCGTACTCATTGAGGATCAGTCGTCGTGCCTCCAAAATGGCTGGCAGGCGCTTGGCATATTCTTGGTCGCGCAGGGCCCGCTGGATGCGCTCGACGCTTTCATCGAGGTTGTGGATGTTGATAGGGATGAAACTTTCCGGAGGGAAGTAGTCAGTGGTGTTAGGGCAACCATGATAGAGAGGAAGGCAATGGCCGAGGAACGGATCGCTGAGTTTTTCGGTCCAATGATGGCGGCACACGTGGTTTTCAATGGCCAGATGCAATTGGTAGGGGTCGAGCGCGTCGGCCTTGTCGTCGATGGGGCGCACGCCCTGGCCGAAGATATCGAGGGCTGGCAGTTTGGTTTTCAAGTCGCGGGTGAACTGGAAGCGGGCATGATGGAGGGTGTGGCGCATCTGTTTGTCCGAGCAGACGGTGGAGATGGGCAGGGGCTTGGGAGGAGGGGATTGGTGAGCGAGGACATCATAGGAGCCGCGGGCACCGGTGCCGCCGTAGAACCAGACGTAGCCGGTTTGGGACAGGATCACCCGCGGATGTTTGATGGCCCAAGGCTCTTGGCTGCTGAGGATCCAGCCGAACTGGTTGACGAAGGACCTTCCGTAGTTCTTGATGATGGAAGGCTCGGCGGTGATGAGCAGGGAGTTTTCCTTGAGAGAGGGGAGTTGCTCGGCCCAGTTAGGAAAACGTTCGTCGCCGCTTTTCGGCAGGTCGTCATAGACCATCAGCCAATCGTAGTTGTGGCAGTGTTGGTCGAAGATGAAGTCGCAGGCACCCCAGTGCGGAATTTTGTTAGGGAAACGTTTGAGCCACAGGTCGTAGTTATTATCCGAAGCTTGGGACTTGGATAGGAACTTAACCCGGATGCGTTTGCCGCTGCTGGGGTTCATGGGTGATGATGTGCGCCGGTCTGTGGTTGCAAATTTTCAACTTGGAGGCACTGGCCGAGGGTTGCGGCAATTTCGTCGAGCATGGCATAGCGCCGGGCATACATGGGTCGCTTCTGTGGTTTCATGTCTTCTCTGGGACGTCGGGCGCTGGTTAGAGGCAGTGCCAGGAAGGCATCACCTTCGGGCACCCCGTCGCACTCCAGCCAGAACGCGTCATAGTCAAAGAACATTTTCTGGCGTTCGCCGGATTGGCGGCGCTCATCGGTGCTGTAGGCATGTGAGGCAGCGGTGGTGGCCAGGATGCGTTGGCAACCCAATTGGCAGGCGAGCAATTGTGCGGCGATGACGATAAGGCTTTTGGGTCGCAGCCCGTGCAAATCTCGCCCGGCATCCTTGATGGCCGGGGCACCCAGCGCACGATCCGCCCCTTGCAGGCCGCCAATAAACATGGCCATGCTGCCGTCCCCGGTGGGGGCTAGAGTGGCTGAGAGGAGGGCGAGTTCGCCCTCACCGAGTTCGGGGCAGCGAAGGCTGAGGGTGAGTTCGCCTTCTTGATAGAAGCGCGGATCGTGGGTCAGATGCAAGCGATAGGTGCGGTTGGCGCACCACTCTGCCAGACAGAGTTCGTCGGTCAGGAAGATTTTTTCCAAGGTGGCAGAGGGGAGGATTGCCTGAAGCAAGGAGTAGTTAGCCCGAAGGGCTGCGAGTGTTTGGGGCTTGCTCCAGGAGGCGGACAGGTACGGGCGGTAGAGTTTCCGATAGATCCGGTGGTCATGGGCGGCGAGGCGGCGCAGGAACCCGTCATCGCGCAGCAGTTGGAACCAGAGCAGATTGAACTGGCGGGCGGGCCAGCTGCGGCAGATGAATTTTGCGCGTTTGATGACACTGCCGTTTCTACCGATGGGAAATGCTTGGTGGCTGGCGTGGTGCAGGAGCGAAAACGTTTGCAGGAGGGACATGGCTGGAGAAAAATGGGGGAGGCGGGGTTAGAGCCCGCGCTGGCGCTTGAGCTGGCCTTGGAGGCGGTTGATCAGTTTGGTTAGCCAAAATCTCACGCGGAGAATAGCGCCAAGGATGTGATAGGTGAGGGTCCCGCACGGTTGCAAATTTGCTTGGTGGTCGGGTTCGCTGGGGGAGACGAGCAGATTGGCACCGGCTCGCTGGCCAATGTCTGAAAAACTCGTGTAATGGCCGATGAGGCTCGGTGATACCGCGTGTACCGTCAAACGGCCGGATAGATTGCGGGCATACCAGCGGTCGATTGCCCGGTGTCTGGCTACCCATGGCCAAATGGCTTCCTCAGTGGGCAGGCTGGCGAGCAGCCACTCAAATGACTCGCGTTTCAAGATATAGGCAAAAGTGCCGGTGCACCCAAATATTTGATAGAGTGTATGGGTATCATCGATGGAGAGTTGTTTGCGGCAGGGGCCGACTTGTTGGGACAAGCCAAGGAAGCACACTTGCCATGGGTTTGGGCAAGCAGCGCTGGCGGCGAGGAAACTTTGGAGCGAGTCGTTAAAAGCCGGGCCAGGTTGGACGTCATCTTCGAGGATGAGAACACTCTTCCAGCCCGCGGCGTGGGCATGGGCAATGGCTTTGCGATGCGACAAGGTGCAACCCGCCCGGCCGGCCCAGCACTTGTCGCGCTGGCGCTGGCGGAACCACGGGAGATGGCCGTAGCCGGCAAGTTCCACACCATTGACCGCCGGGATGCGCTGCCAGCCGTCGAACGTGCTTGTTAGTTTGGCCATTTCCGTGAAGCGTGCCAAGCGCTCCGGGCGTTGGTCGAGGTTGATGACCAGCACTCCGTCTGCGGGACGGAGGGGGTGTGGGGCAGGGGGTGGCGCGGTCATGATGAGGCGTCGAGGTAAGGGGGGATGGCGGGGCGGAATGCCGGGCCGAGGGCATCCTGCAGCAAGCGGCAAGCGCGGTGATAGAACGTGTGTTCGCGCAGCACCCGGCGATGGCCGGCGAGGGTGATGGCCAGAGCCCGCTCCGGTTCACGGACGAGTGAACGAAGGATTCCGGCGAGGTCTTCGGCGGATTGGAACACCAGAACTTCCTCATTGGGTGTGAAGCAGCGGGCGAGGTCGGGTACTGCTGGATAGGTGGCGAGGCCGCCGGCGCAGGGGATTTCAAAGGCGCGCAAATTCAGGCCGTTGGTGGTGTTGCCGGTTTGTAGCAGGTTAAGGTTGACCAGGTATTGTTGATAGACCCGGGCAAGAGCGGCGGATGAGAGTTTGCGATTGCGCCAGAATTGGGGCCAATTGCCGGCGTGGAGGCCGTAGAGGTCGAGGGGTTGGCCGAGCTTGCGGATTTCGGCGGCGAAGTGTTGGCGCGACGGCGTGCAATTGCCGGCAAATACCAAGCGGGGTTGGCGGTTGGCCAGTTGGATGGGGCGGCAGGCGTAGCGGAGCGGATTGGCTGCCAGCGGCAGAAACTCCACCTTCGCAGGCGAACCCCGGTAATGATCGCGCAAGGTCGGCAGACTGGCCGAATCAAAGTAGTAAACGCCGTCGAGCAACGCATCATGGCCCGCCGGCAGGGCATCAACGCTGTCGCAGAGCCAGCCGACCATCCGCACGCCGGGCCCCAGTGATTGGCGCAGGAGTGCGGCGGCTTGTTCCGGTAAACTCGGAAAGTTGAGAAAAACCACCAGATCGGGAGCGAACGCGCCGAGGGTGGTTGCCAGCCGCCGGGAGGTGGCCGGATTCAGCAGCAGGCGCTGGTTTTGGGTGTGGCGAATCCACCGCTCACTCAGCGTGGATGGGCGGCAATTGGCGGCCAACGTGATGGCACCCGCCTCGTTGAAGGCACTCGTCAGATCCTTGCACCAGGTGAGCAACCCGTCGCTTTTTTGAATAATCGCCACCCTCGGCTGGTTGCCGCCGCCGGTTGGTGGAACTAAATTTGTTAGCGGGGTGTCCATCAGGGGTCAGCTGGGGTCGGTAGCGGGGTATGGGCCTTGGCGGCAGCGCGGGCCATCAACCCGCGCCACCCTGCCACATCTGACGCGTGGCTAACACAAAAATCGCAATGGGCCTGGATCCAGGTGTTGCGGATGGCCGGCCACTCGCCGTCGAGCAGGTTGACGCCGACCGGGCAGGGGGCGGGAAAGTGATCACGATGGCCAGTTCACCCATCGTTCCAGATGCCGAGGGCGGTTTTGACAGCGGATTCGACTTTGGACATGGTGGCCGCTGAAAGATGGCCCCATTGCTGGTCGAGACGTTGCTTTGAGATGGTGAGAACTTGTTCGCATTTCACCCAGTTTTTCTCACGCAGGCCATTGCTGGCGTCTGGTTCGACAGGGATGTGGGTGGCGACGGGCAATCCCTTGGTGCTGAGAGTGATGACGATTGTGTTAGGGTAGTGGGGGTTGGAGTTTGCGGCATCGGTTTGGATGACGAGAGCGGGCCGCTTGCCGAGTTGCTCGGAACCACGGCCCGCTGACCAGTCCACCAGCCAGATTTGACCGCGCCGGATGACGCGCGGTTTCATGATTCGCCGAGGGTTTCGGTTTGGGCAGCAAAGGCAAAATCAATGGAGGAATCATCGCCAAGTGCCTCTGCGATGGCACTGAAGTCATCGAACAGGCAGCGTTCCCGGTCTTGCGAATCAAGCAATTGGAGACCGTCTTGAAACAGCCGGTTGAGGCTCTGGCCACGACTTGTGGCTAGACGATTGGCTCGTTCATAGACGCCAAGCGGCAAGCGAAGCGTGAGTGTTTTAGCTGCGTTCATCGGTGGCAGCTTACGCAGCCGGATTTTGATGTCAACGATTGATATCAAAAATGAAATCGAAAGATGCCATCAGTTCCGCCATCCGTATTGGGGGACAGAGGAATCAAGGTGAGGTGCCCAGTAGAAATCAACCGGGTGGATGTGCGGGGGCTTGGGATTTGGCGGCAGCACGGGCCATCAACCCGCGCCACCATGCCACATCTGACGTGTGGCTAACACAAAAATTGCAGTGATCCTCGATCCATGCGTTGCGGATGGTCAGCCACTCGCCGTCGAGCAGGTTGATGCCGACCGGGCAGGGGACGGCGGAGGCACCGGGCCGGCCGGCCAGCAGGGTGTTCAATACTTGGCGGCCGAGGATATTGCCGGCGTGGCCGAGGTCGCACCAATCCGGCATGGCTTGGGATGGTGCGCCGGGGATTGGCATCGGGGTGGATGTGTGCGGGTTGAAGGTGAGAAAACTCCAAAGTTGGACGGGCGGCGCAGAGGTGGGGGTTGCATTGGCCGCCCGGCAGATGTCGATCAACGCGAGCAGGTCGGCTTCCCAACCCATGACATCCGGCCGGTCCATCGTGGGATGGATTTGCTTCAACGCGTGTTGCGGCGGCAGAATGATGAACAATTGGATGTTGGCCCGGCGCACCCGCTCGATGAACGCGCTGAGCTGCCCGGCCTTCTGTTGGCACAATACCTGTGGCCGCAGGGCCCACTGGTCGGCGCTGCTTTCCATGAATGCGGCCTCGATGAAGGCACGCAGGTTGCCGTGGTCAGGCGGCTGAAGCATTTGCCCGAACGCGCTGCAATTGGGTGCCGGCCCGCTGAGGTGGCGCTTCAGGGTGGTGATCGAGTCGCTGAATGCACGCCAGCCGATGATTTGGTTGATGCTTCGCTCGAGGGAGCGGTTGTTGTCGGCAAACGGGGTTTGGTAGAAATGATTGCCGTTGCGGCTGTCGGCCGTGTTGTGCAGATCTCCCGGATCAATGCCCAGAATCATCGTCTTGAGCTGCGGGTTGCGGTCAAGCGTGTAGTTGCCGACCGCCAGACATTCTAGCAGATTAGCGCCCGACAAGCCGAGATTCACGGTGCGCTGTGGCGGCAGCGCGGGATGCGTCGGATCGAGGCCGATTTCTACCCGCGACGAGCCGAGGAACACGGCCTGCCAGATGCCTCGGTTGGCCAGAGCGGCCTTGCCGACGCGGGTGGTTTGGCTGATTTCGCGGGACGAATCAAGGGTGGCCATCGCCCACGGAGCGGCGTTGATGCGCCATGGGTCCACGGTGGTGGTAAGCAGCGCTGTGATAACCAAATAGCCGCCCGTCAGCGCGGCGAACCAGCGCAGGAATCGGGAAAATGGTCGGCGGAACATGGCGCTGGGCGAGGGACCGGGCGTGGCTTAGAACTGGAAATAAATGAACTCGCCGCCACCTTCCATTTCGAGGGTGACGACGAGCAGCAGGATGAAAATGAATGCCGCGGCAAGCGGAACCGGCCGCCACCCCCACCAGCGACGGCGGCGGCAGGCGGCTTCCCGGGGGCCCCGGAAATGCGGCGAGAAGCGGCCGAGGAATTGTTGGGTGTTGGGCAACAGGAAGGCGATGAGCAGGCTGTAGCCGAGCGGGCGGATGGCGCGCTGGGCCTTCATGATGTCGCCATCGGCGATAGGCGTCCACAGCGGACCACGCTGCGGGACCAGCATGGCTTGATAGAAACGGGCGCTGGTGTGCCAGGCGAGGCGGGCATTGCCGGCTGCTGCGAGTTCGAAGTTGCCGGCGCGGAATGGCACCCAGGCCAATACCACCGCCACAAAGGTGAGCAGGCCGGCGACGGCTGCTGGCAATGGTCGCCAGCCGAGGGATTGGCGAAGACCGCGCCAGGCGTGGTTGACGCACAGGTAGAGGCCGTGCAGCCCGCCCCAAATGACAAAGGTGATGCCGGCACCGTGCCACAGCCCGCCGAGCAACATGGTGGCCATCAGATTTGCGTAGCGGCGCTGCGGGCCGCAGCGGTTGCCGCCCAGCGGAATGTACAGGTATTCGCGCAGAAACCGCGATAGCGTCATGTGCCAGCGACCCCAAAAGTCAATGATCGAGGTCGCCTTGTACGGCGAGTTGAAATTGAGCGGCAGCCGAATCCCAAATAAATACGAAACCCCGATCGCCATGTCCGAATATCCCGAAAAATCAAAGTAAATTTGCAGGCTGTACGCCAGCGCGCCGACCCATGCCTCGCCCATCGACAACCCCCGGCTGGCGGTCGCCGCAAATTCAAATATAGGCGTGGCGGTCGCCGCCAAGCTGTCCGCCAAGACCACCTTTTTGAACAGCCCGATGGCCAACACGGTGCACCCGATGGCCAGACAGCGCGGGCTGGGCCGGGTGATGCGCGGCCGGAATTGGCCGATGAGCTCGCGGTGATGAACGATGGGGCCCGCTATCAGATGCGGGAAAAACGTCACAAATAGCAGGTAGTCCCCAAAATTGTAGCCCGTCGGATCTCCCCGGTACACATCCACCAAAAAGGCGATTTGTAAAAACGTGAAAAACGACACCGCCAGCGGCAAAATCAGGTGTGGCACCACCTGTGGCCAGCCCGTCAAGGCGTTGGACCAAGTGGCGAAGATGCCGAGGTATTTAAAGTAAAATAACAGCAGGAGGTTGGTCGCAACCCCGAGGCTGACCAGCAAGCGGCGCCTCGCAGGAATCGCTGATCTCGCGATGGCGTTGCCACAGGCGTAGTTGCCAGCGCATGACGAAACGATTAGCACTAGAAACCACGGCGTCCACGGTTGCCCGGCATCAGGCTTCCACCAAGCATAAAATACCAGGCTGCAGGCCGTCAGCCAGACGGTGCTCCACCGCCAGTGGATGCTCCCAAGTAGGAAAAACCCCGCCAGCGTCAGGGGCAGGAATACCAGCAGAAACGTATAGGTGCTGAACAGCATGACGGGGCGCCCGCCTGAATAATTCATGCCAACCGGTTCCACAAGGGCAATCAGTCGGGGGCCAGTAGCCGGGGGCGGCCGGCCACCGTGGCACTGGCATGCAATCATGCCTCCCTTTGCTAACAAAAGGTCGAGGTCAGGTGCTCCGAGGTTTCCGTTGACCGGGCATGGGGTTGATACAACCTTTGGCGCTGGGATCGACACATCGCAAGCAGGGATGACAAATCCCAAGATTGTGGGCCGTATGATCCTGCCAATGCCCGAGGTTACGGAAAATCCGCCAAACCCGGAACTGCGCTGGCCCACCAAACTCTAGACCTACACGGAAATGATTCAGTGCTTGAAATGTTTCTGGTCTTTGCTGGTTTGCTTGATCCCGCTCGCCAAATGTTGCGCAGCAGACGACAAGGAATTTCAAAAAACCATCAGCGACTACTGGCTGCGGGATCTGGCAGTGCCCACCGAACCAGCCACCTCGTTCGCCACTTCCGACCAGGCCGCCGCCAACGGCGGTAAAGGAATCCGCCCGGACAAGCCAGCCCCACCCGCCAACAACCCTCAGGCCACTGCTTTCAATCCTCCGCCTTCCAATGTCAGCAAGGTCCAGCCTAACGATATCCGCAGCGCCCTAGATCTGACCCGCCAAACACTCGCCTGGATCGCCAAACTCCGCAGCGTCCCGGATGCCATCCACAACCAACTCAAATCACTCGCCGAACTCTGGAATAACGGAAAAATCCCCCCGGACCAATACGATGCGTTCTACATCAAAATCCGCACTTTGCGCCGGCTTATCGTGTTCGCCCATCCCGCGCTCAACTTCGAGCGGATCCTCATCAATCAGAATCCTCCCACCAGCTACAGTCACAATGGCGACCAACACCTCGGCATGCACAGCCGCCCGGGCCTGGGTCTTACAGTTCTAACCAACTGGAAAACCAACCCGAAAGCCACCCCGATTCTAGCAGGAAAACTGCCCAAGGGTGCGGTCCGCAATCCGGACCTCAACTATGATGCCGACAAAGTGGTCTTTGCATTTTGCGATCATACCGTCCCCGGCCAAAAACGCTATTGCCTCTATGAAGCTGCCGTGGATGGATCCTGGGTCCGCCAACTCACCGGTACCAGCCGCGATTCCCTCCAAACTTGGAACCAGCGAGCCACCGCTGTCATTGAAGATAACGATCCCTGCTATCTGCCAGACGGCAATATCGTCTTCGTCTCAACCCGCTCCCAATCGTTCGGTCGCTGCCACGGCGGTCGCTACAATCCCGCCTGGGTCCTCCACCGCTGCGATCACAATGGCGATGCCATCACCCAACTCTCGTTTGCCAATGAAAACGAATACGAACCGTCTGTCCTCAATGACGGCCGCATCCTCTTTACCCGCTGGGAGTACACGAACCGCCACGAAATGTATTTCCACAAACTCTGGTGGTGCCTCCCCGACGGTACTAGCATCGCCCATTATTTCGGCAACGATATGAACGCCCCGATGGAATTGGTAGAAGCAACGGCCATCCCGGGATCTGGCAAAATTCTGGCCACGGCTCAGGGGCATCACAGTTTCAATACGGGAACCATCGTCAAAATCGATAATAGCCTCGGCGAAAATGGCGAGCCTTCCATCCTCCACCTCACCCCGGAAACCCCCTACTCGGAAACCCATGGCTGGCCCAACCCCCATTTCAGCCATCCCTATCCCATCACCGAAGACCTCATCCTGACGTCCCGAGCCAATCACCCGGTTTCCAGCCAAGGCAACGTGCCCCCCGAAAACGACCGCGCCATCTATCTCGTCGATTCGCTCGGCGGCCGCGAGTTTATTTTCGAAAACCCAACGATCGCCTCAGTCTCACCAATCCCTATCCGCAAACGCATCCGCCCACACGCCTTCCCTGCCAGTACCCAGCCTGCCGCACCTAATTTCGCCACGCTATATATCCAAAACGTGGCGCTGACCCGCAACGATCCCGAAAAAAAAATCAAGCCCGGGATGATCAAGGCGATCCGGGTCAACGCGCTGGGTGTGCAACCTCGCGCCGATCGTGCGCCGTGCAGCATGACTGTGGGTGTTGAGATCCCCAAGAAAGTCCTCGGTACCGTGCCTGTGGCGGCCGATGGCTCGGTCTATTTTAAAGTGCCACCACAAACGTCTCTTCAATTGCAGGCCCTCGATTCTAACGGCCGCGCCATCCTCACCGAAAACAGCCTGTTCTATCTCCAAAAGGGCGAAAGCCGCAGCTGCATCGGTTGTCATGAACCGGAACTGACGAGTCCGACCATGTTGGGATCCGGCCATGGCAGTACCCGTGCTCCGCTCGAACTCACTCCGCCTGCCGGCCCTCAATACAAGGGCGGACTTAGTTTTATGCGCACGGTGCAGCCGGTTCTCGATCGCTATTGCATCTCCTGCCATGGCCTGGAAGCGCCTAGGAAAAATCTGGATTTGGTTCATGATGGGGCCATCACTTGGCCGCGATCGCTCGTCGAACTGATCAAATTGGGTGAGCATCGACTTGGCTCCAAGGATTTTATGGGCAGTCTGGAAATAAACATCAGCCGTCCGTTTACTTATTATTCTTATGCTAACAAACTCCCGGACATGCTGCTTAAGCACCACGGGGATGCTATCTTGGACAGCGCCAGCTTTCAGAGAATCATGGATTGGCTCGACCTCAACGCCCAGTGCTATGGCGATCTCTTCCCTAATAAATTGGAGGAACGAAAAATCGCCGCCGCAGGCGTGATCGAATTGCGCGCCTTTGCCAAATCTCTCTTCGGCGAGGCCATCGCAAATCAACCCGAACGCGCGCTCATCAATCCCGCCCAACCCGACGAGAGTCGCATCCTCTTGATGCCCTTGGCCATCGCTGCTGGCGGTTGGGGACAACTCCAGACATGGCAAACGAAGGACGACCCTAACTTCAAGAAGATGGCCGGCCTCGTCGAACAATGTATCGTTCGCCAGACTAACGAAAATGACAACGGCTGGGAACCCACCACCGCGCAAGGCGGCGGCAACGATTGGGTCGTCAAGGACCGCGAGGAATACCGCCACCGCGTCAGCTTGAGCTCAAATCCACGTCCCAACCCATAATTCACCACCCACCATCATTCATGAACTCCGTACAAAAATGGATTCTCGCCATCACCTTGCTTGGCTCAATTTTTACGTCGCAGCTAAGTTTGGCTGCGGACGCGCCCGTCCCGGAGCACGACAAAGCCGTTGCCATCCTCAAGGACCATCAGGTTCGCGAGGTGGTCTTCGCCGTGCGCCAAGTGGATGGAGACGGCCACTGGTATGCAAACTTCAGCACCTGGTCTGATGATCCCAAAAGAAATCTCTATCACGAGGGCGGCCGCCTCGTCCGCCTCAACGTCGAAACAGGCGAGGCCATCACCCTGCTCCATGACGAGGCCGGCGGCGTGCGCGACCCGCAATTGGACTATGATGCCCGCAAGATCCTTTTTTCTTACCGCAAGGGTGGGCAAGCGTATTACCACCTATACGAGATCAACATTGACGGCTCGGGATTGCGGCAAATCACCGATGGCCCGTTCGATGACATTGAGCCCACCTATCTGCCGGACGGCGATTTGGTATTTTGCTCGTCGCGCTGCAAACGCATGGTTCAGTGTTGGTTTGTGCGGGTGGCGACCATTCACCGTTGCCATGCAGATGGAGGAGATATCCACGAACTTTCCTGCAACCTTGAGCAGGATAACACACCGTGGTTGCTTCCGGACGGACGTATTCTCTATCAGCGCTGGGAATATATCGATCGCAGCCGCGTCCAGTTCCATCACCTGTGGACGATGAACCCCGATGGAACCTCACAAATGGTTTATTACGGCAACATGCACCCCGGCACGGTGATGATCGATGCCAAACCCATCCCGGGAACCGCCAATGTGGTGGCTTCGTTCTCGCCCGGCCACGGTGCCAAAGAACATGAGGGCATCATCACCGTCGTCGATCCATCAAACGGACCCGACGATCAAAAGATGGCCCGCTCAATCTCGGGCAACACCTCGTTCCGAGACCCCTATCCGATGTCTGCGAAAGGCTATCTTGTGGCGGGGCAAACGTCTATCAGTGTGCTCGATGGGAACGGTGGCATTTACAAGCTTTACGACATGCCAGCCGAGTGGACCAAGAGCGGTTGGCTCCACGAACCGCGCCCGGTCCAGACGCGTCCCCGCGAACGCATCATCCCGGCGATGACCGACCGGAGCAAGGCCACTGGCACGGTCACGCTCGACAATGTGTACATCGGCCGCAATATGAAGGGCGTCGAAATGGGCACCATCAAAAAATTGCTAGTGCTCGAGGCTCTGCCCAAACCGGTGAATTTTTCCGGCACCCAGGAACCTCTGTCGATGGGCGGCACCTTTACCTTGGAGCGGGTCCTGGGCACGGTGCCGGTCGATCCCGACGGCTCCGCTCACATGGTTCTGCCCGCATTGCGCAGCTTGTTTTTCGTCGCGCTCGATGAAAACAACCTGTCGGTCAAACGCATGCAAAGTTTCATGACAGTTCAACCCGGGGAAACCCTCGGTTGCGTCGGATGCCATGAGGAACGTGGCAAAAGCCCTGTCGCAGCGGCTCCACGCCTAGCCATGCAGCACCCGCCGGACCCTATCACACCGATCGCTGGCGTTCCTGATATCTTCGATTTTCCCCGCGACGTGCAACCCATCCTCGACCACCATTGCCTCGCTTGTCACGGGCCGCTGCCCACGCCAAAGGGTGGTCCTAACTCCGGTGGCGTATTGCTCGATGGCGGACGCGGCCCGACCTATAGCATCAGTTATGTCACGCTGACCCAAAGAGCCCAGTTCTCTGACGGCCGGGACGCCGGCGGCAACCGCGCTCCACGAACGATTGGTTCCTCGGCCAGTCCCTTGCTCAAGAAACTTGCCGGCGGGCATCACGACGTCAAGGCCAGTGCTGCCGAGCAGCAGATGGTGCGGCTGTGGATCGAGACCGGTGCTCCCTATCCGGGAACCTATGCCGCGCTCGGATCGGGCATGGTCCCACCCGTTAGCAATGCCGCATTTGGCTCGGTGCTTGAGCGGCGATGCAATGAATGCCATGCCAAGGAGCCCCGCAGCGGTGGGCCTTTGAATGTGGAAACGGTCTTCAACCTCACGGATGTTGATAAATCGTTAATCCTGCTGATGCCCTTGGCGCCAGAGGCCGGTGGCACCGGCCAGTTTCACAAGGGTCGCAAGAGCGACGCTCAGGCCATCATCATTTTCAAGGATAAGTCAGATCCGGATTATCAGGCGCTGCTCGCTGCCATCGTCGCCAGCAAAGCCCACCTCGACAAAATCAAACGTTTCGATATGCCCGGCTTCATGCCTAACGAACACTACCTTCGTGAAATGAAAAACTATGGCCTGCTGCCTGCGGAGTTTGATCCGAAGAAGGATTCGCTAGATCCCTACCAGCTGGACCGCCGTTACTGGCAATCGCTCCAACACCAGCCAGCCAACCCGTGATATGGATCGGCTTCTTCGAATATAGATGCCATGGCCACCACGGCCGGAGCTGATAGTTTGTGAGAGAGTTGACCTGTCTCAGATGAAAAACATCGGCGGACTTTGGTCGGCGCAAATGCTTTCAAGGGTGATTTGCTCCAGTGCATCGCGCAGGGTGGCTGAGAGTTTTTCCCAGACGGATTGGATGGCCGGGCCGGATTCACCGGCTGAGCCGACTGAGTTTTGGAGAAGTGAGGGATCTACGGCATCGACCACTTGGCGCAGGCTGATGGCATCGGCTGGGCGAGCTAGCAGGTAGCCTCCGGCGGCACCACGGCAGCTCTCGATGAGCCCGGCGCGACGCAGATCGTTGAGAATTTGCAGTAAAAAGCTCTTGGAGATGGCTTCTCGTTGCGCGAGGTCGTCAAGTCGTGTAAGAGTCCTGCCGTCATGGTGCTTGGCGAGCTGGGTGAGAGCCCGGCACGCGTATTCCAACTTCTGCGAAATTTTCATGGGCGAAATGCAACATATCCAGAGCCAACCGGCCAGCAAGAACACCGTCAACCTCTGCCGGGGTGGCGGCATTGACGTGGCCAGCGTCTGGCAAACCCTGCGCGTAGAGGCCGCACGTATCCTGGAGGAAGAGCCATTGCTCGGGCCACTGGTGGAAGATGTGATTCTATCGCGGGGGACGTTGGCTGCGGCGTTGGGCGCGCGGCTTAGCCGCCGGCTAGCGCGTACAGACATGCCGCGGCCATGCATGGAGCCGCTATTTAGCGGAGTGTTTGAAAGCCATCCGTTGCTGGTGCGCAGTGTAGCCAGGGATTTGGTGGCCATGTATGAGCGGGATCCGGCGTGCTTCTCACCACTGGAACCGGTGTTGTTTTTCAAAGGGTTTCTGGCGCTCAGCACCTATCGGGTATCCCATCAATTGTGGCAGGATGGGCGGCGTTGGCTGGCGCTTTACCTCCAGAGTATTGCCAGTGAATCCTTTGCGGTGGATATTCACCCCGCGGCCCGCATCGGTTGCGGAATTTTGTTAGACCATGCCACCTCTTTTGTGGTTGGAGAAACCGCCATCATTGAGGACGACGTGTCTATTTTGCACGAAGTGACCTTGGGTGGCACTGGCAAGGAAACGGGCGACCGCCATCCAATTGTGCGTTCCGGCGTATTGTTGGGGGCGGGTGCCAAAATCCTCGGCCGGGTGGTCATTGGCACCGGGGCCAAGGTCGGTGCGGGGAGCGTTGTTCTAACTGATGTGCCGCCGCACACGACGGTGGCTGGAGTCCCGGCAGTGATTGTCGGTGAACTTGGTGAAGAGAATGCGGCTGCCGAGATGAACCAGCAACTGGAGCGAAAGACTCGACAATAGCCCCCCCCCAACAAAATGAGGACCCAACGCCTGCTATGCATCGTTGCGCTCGGACTGAGCGTCGCGTCGTGTGAAAAAATCCGCGATGCAGTAAGCAAGGCGAAACACGCCATGGAGGCGAAATCGACGGCCAAGGGGGGCAAGGCGGGAGGTGCCCAGCCGGACCCACTGCTTCAGGCGTTGGTGGATCAAACGGCTGAGGGGGCGGTTTTTCGCAAGGATCTGCCGTTTCCCGAGCAGCTACAAGTCAAGGAGGACCGCCGTCTGACATTTGAGGCGGCGCGCATCGTCATCAAATCCGCCATTGGCAACCAAGTGGCCGCCTTCACCGGCACCCGGTATTTTACGACCCGTTACGAGCGGGCGGGCAAACAACTGGATCTGACGATGGAAAGTGCGGGCTTTACTAAACCCGAGGTGGACAAAGTGGAGGCGGAGAAAGCTGCAAAAGCGGCCAAAGCTGCCAAGCCAAAGCCGAAGGTTGAGAAGGGGAAATCTAGCAAATCCAAGCTTGAGCAAGCGAAGGCCGAGCAAGAGGCGGCGATTGCGGCTGCCGTCCCCGCAGTAACGGATGAGTTGAGCGCCATCAAGGAGCTGACGGGATGCCAGAGCCGGTTTGTAAGCGATGGCAAGGGGTGGAAGGCGGTCCACTCCGACGACTTCAAACTTGCCGTCTGGAGCCGCAATCTCGAACCCCATTTGGGGGCCATCGGCCGCAGCGCAGGTGTCCTGCCACGCAATTATTGGTTGGGAAAACGACGGCTCAAACCGGGTGATACCGTGCCTCTAACCGGAGAGGCCCTGGCATTATTGTTGGACGAGGGAGCCAGCGGCTCATTGGTGCTCACACTCGAGGCGTTTGAGGCTTGCGGTGGTCACCCGTGCGGGGTGTTTTCGGTGACGGGAAATTACCGCCAAGCAGGGGTGACGGGGCTGGACGGGGAGGTGTTTGACGAGGATATATCTATCAGCTCCGGCAAAGTCTGGCTATCGTTGGTCTATCCGGTAGTCATGCGTGAACAATTCGAAACCATCCAAACTCTCAGCTCAGGCATGCGCAGCGGCCACTCCAGCATGATCCAAGGCAGCGTGGCAGTGGCCATTACGCGCAGTTGGAAACCCGCCGTCGCCACAACTCATTGAGTACCGCCATCAAGGGGTTAGCACCACCCGCAACGCCTCGCCGCTTTCCATGAGCGAAAAGGCCTCTTGGATGTCATCGAAATTTAACAGATGACTGGCAATTTTTTCCACTGGCAGTGAGCCACCGGCAATCAAGTCCACGGCACGCTGGACGTGTTCAGCGGTTGAATCGCTGGTGCCGACGACCCGCAGTTCGCCGTAGTGCAACGGGCGGCTGTCCAGGTTGAGCATGCTGTTGCCAGCAGGCAGTGAGGCAAACAGGCAGACGCTGCCGCGCTTGCGCACCAAGCTTAGCGCCTGTTCCTGTGGCTGTGCGGCTGGCGCGGAAACGATGACCACATCGGCCCCATAGCCGCCGGTTTCATCCATGATCACTTTTGCCAGATCTTCAGTTGCCGGGTTGACGAGGCGATCGAAGCCGAACGCGGCAGCTTGTTTGAGGCGAGCCGGATTGACTTCACTGAGAATGATCTTTGCCGCGCCAAACTCGCGGGCAACGCAGGCATTGAGGATGCCCATCGGGCCTGCACCGAGCACCGCAACCACATCACCAGGGACGATCCCACAATTTTCCGCGGCATTGACGCAGCAGCTAACAGGCTCGGCAAGGGCGGCGTGGATCGGCTTGACTGTCAGCGGGACTTTGACGACGTGTTTCTGTTGGATGGCCCTAGCAGGGATCGTCACAAACTCTGCCATGCCACCGTTGTAATGGAAACCCATCGGCCGCAGGTCGCTGCAGAGGTTGCGCCAACCGCGCCGACAATAGAGGCACTCGCCACAGGATACCGAAGTGGCCATCACCACCCGCTCACCGAGGGAGAAACCGCTCACCCCGGCACCGATCATCTCAATGAGCCCGGTGAATTCATGCCCCATGGTGATGGGCGGACGCATCCGTGGATTGCCCGATTTGTAGGCTTTCCAATCCGATCCACAAACGGCACAAGCATCCACCTGAACGCGGATTTCCCCGGCGTTACAAACCGGGATTGGCAGCGACTCGCAGCGAACGTCGCGCGGCCCGTGATAGACCACGGCCTTAATAGTTGTCATTGGCGGTCCCTCCATCCAGCACGGCTTCAGTGGATCCGACGCCGAGGCGGGTGGCCCCTTGGGCGAGGTAATTCACGGCGGTTTGCCAGTCGCGGATGCCTCCGGATGGCTTCACAGAGAGTCTGCCGCCCACGGTGTCGAGCATTACAGCGATGATTTCAGGCGTGGCACTGCCGGGGCCGAAACCCGTGGATGTTTTTACAAAATCCGCGCCAGCCTCCTCGCTGATGATGCAGGCTTGGGCCACTTGCTCCATGGTGAGGTAGCCGCTCTCCTGAATGACCTTCACCAGCACGCCATGCGGTTTGGCAACACTAACCACTGCGGCAATGTCGCGGCGAACCGCTTCAAAGTCGCCGGAGAGAAACTTGCCGATATTCATGACCATGTCCAGCTCGCGGGCCCCATCCTCAATCGCCAATTTGGCCTCCAGCGCCTTGACCTCCGGCCGGTGATGACCGTTAGGAAAGCCAACGACCACCGAGACCAGCACGTTGCTGCCTGCGAGGCATTCGGCGGCGAGGGCCACATCGCAGGGCCGGACGCACATGCTTTTGACGCTGCGGGCGATGCACATGGCTGCATGGGCCCGGATATCCGCATCGGTGAAACTCGGTTTGAGCACGGCGTGATCGATGGTAGCCGCGACTTGGGAAACGGTGAAGGTTTGCATGATAGTTGGGGGGGGGGGGGATTCAGTGCATTTCGCGGCCGCCGGTGACGTTGATCGCTTGGCCAGTCATGTATCCGGCACCGTTGGATGCCATGAACAGGGTGACTGCCACGATGTCTTCGATTTGCGCCAGACGCTTGAGCGGCACCTTGGCCGTGAACTGTTTGATGACATCCTCCCGCGATTTGCCCAGGTTTTGGATGTACCCGGCGCTGACGTTGGTCCAGACGCCCGTGTGATCGGTGATGCCAGGGCAAAGGCAGTTCACCGTGATCCCAAAATCGGCCAACTCGTAGGCCAACGCTTGCGTGAAACCGATCACCGCTGCTTTGGCTGCCGAATACGGGCTCATCAGCGCCGAACCCGTCTTGCCAGACTTGGAACTGAAATTGACGATCTTGCCCGATTGATGCGCCTTCATCAGTGGCACCACATGTTTGGTGAAGAAGAACGTGCCTTTGCAATTTACGTCGAAGATGCGGTCCCATTCCGCTTCTGTGGTCTCTTCAACTTTTCCCTGCCCGACCACCCCGGCCACATTGACAAGGATGTCCACAGCCCCATCCCCGAAACTCGCCGCCTTGCTCACGACGGCTGCCACTTCCGCTTCGATGGTGACGTTGGCTGCCAGGCCCGCTGCATGCGCTCCAGCGGCTTTGAGGTCGGCCACGGACTGGTCCACGCCTGCCTGCGTGATGTCGGTGATGAAAACCTTGGCCCCGCCTTCGGCGAAACCCATGGCTATGCTTTTTCCAATGGCACCTGCGGCACCTGTGATGAGGACGGTTTTGTTATCGTATCGGAGGTTCATGATGGAGTTGGGACAAGCACCACTTAACCCGGGCACTGATGGCCCGGGCTATCCCGTGGTGTGAGGGTGCAATTCACCTGGCCTGGGCCAAGGTTATTGAAAAGCCAAAGTTGCTGTCGTTAGGTGAAGTTTTCTGCTTTTCAGGCTTCAAGTCTTGCGTCTGAGGCGCAGCCTTGTTAGGTGAATCGCCGGAATGATTTAGGGGAACACAATCTTCGGGTCGCTGTGGCGAACCGCGGCATTGTCGTGATAGGTCGCCGCTTCTGTGATGATCGCGCCCTCAGGGCCGGCAAACTGCCAGTGGCGCGCGGTGGGCCGGTTGAGCTTGGCGGATTGGCCCGGCTTGAGAATGGTTTCATGAAAGACGGAAACGCTGTCTTTTTCGAAATCGGGGATTACTGCATGCATGTCTGCCGTGCGTTCGCCTTCGCCATACACGTAGGAAAGCCCGTGGCGAACCGTCCAGCCTTCCATCTTGGGCGTCGCCTTGTCGGTTTTGATGTGGTAGTGCTCCGGCAGCATTTGGTTGGGCAGCAAATACAGGTCTTGTACCATATAACTGCTCTCTTGATCGTTGAGAAACCCCACCGCAGCCAACCCGAGTTTGGTGAACTGACCCAGCCCGTAATCCGAGATCCAAAGTTGTTCGCGCAACCCTTCAAACACCGGGTAACCGTGGTAATGCATCAATGCAATGATCGCATCCTTGCCGGCTTCAACATTGAACTTGCCGTCCTTGTAGAAATCCTCGTTGCGAAATGCCAGTTTTTGCTTGCTGGCGGCTCTGGCCAGAGTCGGTTTGCACACTGCCAGGATCCCCAGGCCAGCTCCAATTACCTTGATTGCGGTTTGCCTTTTCATTTTTTGTTTGATTGAATTCCAGTCGGTCGAGTCTCTGTCTAGCAGAGGTCCGACACAAACTAGCCAATTCCAAGCAGAGCGTCAAAGGTAAATTGCTCAAGCCAAGACGGCCAACTGGGTGCCTGTCTTTTCTCAAGGAGGGTGGGCGTCCCCGCCCACCCATAATCCGCTAGCCCATCCTTCAAGGAGGGTGGGCGTCCCCGCCCACCCATAATCCGCTAGCCCATCCTTAGAGCTGTGCCTTGCTAACGGATATTACTGATGATCACGGGATGGTCACCTCTAGGCGAACGAAGATCTTGACTGAGAGGATACCATCCGACGCGAGCTTGCCGGTGTCCCAAAGCAGCCCGTTGCCTGGAGTGGCAGGGGAGATGCTAGAATGCGAACCCGTTCCACCCGCTGGGAAGATCGTGAAACTGTCACCGGCAGCCAAGGGTGTGCCGACGCTGGAAAGCGTGAGCGTGCCCACGAAGGCGGGCCATCCGCCCGATTTGGCGATTTGGTCCGAAGAGGGTGCCCCGACTTTGTTGAGGCGCAGGAGGGTGTCGCCCGCAAGTGTCAGCTCACCATGGATCGTCAGCGTGCCCATCGTGGTTCCGCTAGCGCCTTCAACAGTCAGGGTGCCACTCGGTTGCACGTTTGACGGCCCCCGCGATCGTGCCGGTGCCGCCGAGCATCGCACCCGCGGCTACGGTCACCTCGCCGCTGCCGGTGATGGATCCGTTCATGAGCAAGTTGCCGCCGATGATGGTGGTGTTGCCGGAGTAGGCGCTAAAACCTGTTAGGGTGAGTGTGCCGCCGCCGGTTTTGGTGAGACCTCCGTCAGGCGCTAGGCCGAGGGAGGAATCATGGAGCAGTGCCTGGCCGATGGTGATGTCATAGCTATGGGTGTTGATGGTGGCACTGGCGGCCATCACGTTGGCAGCGTCCAACTCTTGCATGAATCCGGTTGTCGAGACAGTGGGGAGCAGGACCCCGCCGTTGAAGTTAAAGGTGCCGGTGCCTCCATCGATGCAAATGAAATTAGAAGGGCAAGATAATCTTGTCGGCTGTTAGGTAAATTTCCAAAGCGCTCTGACAGGTCTTGGACCTGCTAGCGAAATGGGCTGCTATCGCCACCGGGGGTACCCGGCCAGAGCTGTGAAACGGTTTTCACTGACACCCCAGTGCCGGTAGGTGGAAAATGCGATTTCTATAGGGTCAAACTCGAATAGCCATCAGAACGCCTGCTTCATCTGGACGCCTTTGTTGGGGGCTTGGCGGCGCTGTTCGTTGAACCTGCCGTTATTGTACTGCTGGATCTTGTCGTTCTGGTCGTTAAGGTTGTCTTGATAGTCGAGTTGTTGGCCCTGAGGTGCTGCCGGTTGAGGCTTGGTGGCCGGGGCATTGGGGGCGGCACCGAGCCATGTGTCGCCGCGGAAAAACGCGTAGCGCGACTCGCCTTCACGGGCGATGACGGTGGCTTTGCCGTGGACGTTATCGGCGATGAAGAGGCCGCGCAGATCTGTCTCGCCGCTGCGGAATTCAGCGTCAGCACTGCCGATGGCCTTGACGTGCACCTCGGGTCGGTAGCCACCTTTGACGGTGTCCAGGACGTTGGCGCGGACCCGGCCGCTTGTGGGGTCTTGTTGGACTTCAATTTTGAGCGGTGTGATGAGGACCATGCCGCTGGTGAAGAGGTCGTCGCCGCGGCAGATGATCAGATAGGCCGCCTCATTTTTCCATTTGAGGGAGAGTTTGCGTTCTTTCTCGACGAAATCCTTGCCATCGCCCAGCACGGTGGTTTGTTCGAGTTCCGGGCGGATGCCGGCAAGCTGCACGCTGGTGATGGCGCTGAGGTTTTTCTGCTGGAGATAGAGTTGCATCAGATCCACCCGATAGACCTGCAGCGACACTTCCTTGATGTTGCGGTACTTGAGCGTCAGCTCGACGGGTTCGCCGGGTTTGACCACGGTGATTTCGTCCAGGGCGATGGACTTTTTCTCGAAGTAGGCAATCGCTTCACCGGCATCCGGATAGACGTCCTTCACCTTGTTGTACCACTCGATGGCATCCTTGGGCTTGCTTTCGGCGTGATAGATCTGGCCCAAAATATAACGGGCAAAATTGCGGTCCTTGCTGTCGCCGTCGGCCACCACCTTGGCGGCGGCAAGCGCGTCGGCGTACTGGTTTTGCCAGAACAGCCCGAGGGCACTCATGTATTGGAATCCGGGGGCCATCGGACTGTCCGGGTATTTCTTGGCAAACTCATTTCCTAACGAAACAACCAGCGGGTAATTCTTCAGCGTCAGCAGGCAGTTAGCCAGCGAGAACCCGGCATCGTCGGCCAGAGGGTCTTTGGGATACATCGCCAGAAACGCGATGAGCAGGTCGGCGGTGCGCTTTAGCATGGCGGTTTTTTCGGGCTGGGCACCGTCTTCCTTCGGCAGTTCGTGCGCCTTCGGCGCCTTTTGATAGAGCAATTGTGACAGGGCGAAATGACTGGTGATCACCTCGGCGGTATCCGGGTACTCGCGCCAGATGCGTTCCTGAAAGTCGATAGAACCGAGGAACCGGCCTTCGTCTTCGAGCACCGCGCTGATGGCGGAGTCGTTGTTAAAGCTGGCGGCGATGGCGGCCCGATAGACGAGCCACGAGCGTTCGAACTCGCCGATATCGGTGTAGGCCTTGCCGACGACGAGGATTTTGTCGTAGGGGATTTCGAGTTGTGGGAAGCGTTCGCGCAGCAATTCGAATAGCTCGACGATCTTGTGGGCGTCGTAGAACTTGGCAGTGGTGTGAATCCATAACAACATGCGCGCCAGTTCGCTCTCATTGTATTTCGGGTTGTTGGCGCGGACGATTGCCAGGTGCTCGAGGGCAGTTGCAAGGTCGCCGTCATCGAAGTAGCATTTTCCGAGGGCGTAGTGCTCGCCGTCGTTCATTTGATAGGCATCGGGCGACTTCTCGCCGGCAGCCAGCACGGTGAGTTCGGTCACCGGTCCGACGCTCATGAAGGCCGGGTTGCCGAGTTCGCGGATCAGCGGAGGGAGCATGCGGAATTTTCCTGGCAGATAGCCGATTAGGTCGAAGTTTACCCGTTGCAGCCAGCGGTTAAAGAACAGGGTGATGGTCGAATCGGTGATTTCACGGCCGGTCACTTCGCCCGGGCTGGCGCTTAGGCTCGCCTCGTCCAAGCGGGTGCCGGGAGGCAGGGAAATCTCCACGGCATAGCGGCGGCCATCCACATTCCAGCCACGGTTGGTGCTTAGCACAACGTGCAGGCGCTGGCCGTTTTCCAAATTCTTGACTGGAGATGAGCTGCCCGCACCAATCGGCTTGCCACGGTATTCTAACTGGGCATGGAGGTGCTGGGCATTTTCCAAGCAGGGTGTGATATTGTTAGGACTGGCTGTCACATCAGGCGAGAACCCGAACAGACTCGCGGCGTAAGTGTAGCGGCCGCGTCCCTTCATTTTGAATTCGACCAAATTTTTATCGGCTTTGACCAGCTCGTTAGGCACCGCCAGCAAATGTTGGCCGAGGCTGGCGACGGTCTTGACGCTGCCGATCTCCTTGCCATTGACGAGCACCGCAATCTCGATGTCTGTGGCTTGTTGCAAGCCCTGGGCGAACCAGATGGAAAGCGCGGCGACGGCCGGGCCGTGGGCGCGAGGGTAGGGGAAACCGAAGCAACCATGGGCCTGAAGCAACGCTTGGGCGGCGGTGGCGGTGGCTTTTCCGGCAGGCAGGGTTTCGGCCATGGCTAGCAGGACCATCGCGGTCGTCTCGTCGCCGTCGTTGAGCCAGATCGTCTTGCAGCCGCCTTCCCAAGCAAACGCCTTGTCGCCATCCGGCTTGAACTTGGTTTCTAGCAAGGTCGCCAGTTCGGTGGCAATCTCGCGGCGCTCCAAGTTGAAAAACGCCCGCGCCAGATGGGCGAGACTGGAATTGCCCAAGGTGTTGCGCTCGCGGTAAAGCCGGTTGCAATTTGCAAAATCAGCACGCTTGTCCGTCGATAGAGCATGCAAAATCACCGCCTTGCTATCGTTATCATTCGCATCGCAGGCCTCAAATTGTTTGAGCAGCGCAGCCGCAGCCTTTTCAAGGGTGTCCTTGTTGACAACCATGCCACTCTGGCGCGCTTCGATGAGCGCCCAGAAAACCCGCGCCGTGGTGAGATGACCTAACGATTGACAATTCCAATTGCCATCGGCCGCCTGGCCCGCCACCAACGTCGCAACGAGTGCACGGGCCCGGGTGGAAAGTTGTTGGGTGTAGGTGGCCCCCACTTTGCCGGTGTTGGCGTAACGCAGGGCGGTGGCCGCCGCTAACAAGTCATTGGCGGCGGTGTCCCCGGGCACCGATGGCAGCAATCGGGCCATGGCCTCACAGGGGCTGGAGAAACTGCGGCGCAGCGCCATATCTAGCACCGCCGTGCGGATATCCGGGCCGATGGCCACACTCATCCAGCACGACGAGTAGGGGCGCCCCGCAGGCAGACCGAGCATCGCGGCGGCATCGGCCTTGGCGCTGCCACCGGCGTGGGCGACGTAGGGCAGACCCCACGGTCTAACTGGTATGGTGACAGCCAACGCGTCGCCGGGTGGCTTGAGTGCGGTGGCGTTAGGGCTGGCGATGGCGGTGAGTTCGGTGGTGATTTCCAAGGCGGCCGGCACGGTGAGGGCATCGAAGGCGACTTCAGTGCCGGAGCGGCCTTTCACCTCGATGGTTTTCTGGCGCTCTGCTAACAATTTCGTTTTATCCTTGGCATCGAGCACCCGGAGTTTGAGGTCCACCGGTCCGGCGTAATCAGTTAGGTTGTGAATCCGGCCGACGACCCGCAGTTCGTCGCCTTCGCGGAGGAAGGCCGGGGTTTTGAAATCGACGAAGAAATCCTTGCGGGTGAGGGTTTGGGCGGTGGCTTGGCCGACCAGTGTCTCCACGGTGCAGCCGCGGGCAGTTAGACGCCAGGCGGTGGTGGTTTCTGGCAGGAGCACGCTGGCAATCGCCTTGCCATCTGCTCCGGTGATGATCGATGGCAGCCAACGTCCTTCGCCCTTGACTTCGCGGCGGGCCGGAGGCGCTGGTTTTTCGCCCAGCTTGCGATCGGCACTGCGTTTCGCACCTTGGTCCGCCCCGGGTTTTGTTTCGCTTACCAAAGATGTGTCAAACCCGTCCAGATCCGCATCAGAATAAACCTCGGCTCCATCGCTTCGGGCACCGCTCACGGGGGCCTTGCCGGACCCATTGCCACGTCCGTTGCCAAGACCCAGGCCGGGGCCATTGCCACCTCCGCCACCGCCGTACAGCCCGCCGGTCGGTTGGGTTGGCGCGGGTTTGTTAGCGCTCATTTCCTTGCGCAGCTCATCGAGTTTGGCACGTTCCGCCTCACTGCGTGTTAGGCGGCCGGCCTCGTCGGTGACGGCTTTGGAAACCGGGCGGGTGGTCCCTTGATAGTGGAAAGCGCAAGTGGCGCCGAGTTTGAATTCGGCGTGGCGGCGGGCGTCTTGTTGGAAGTAGGCGAGGATGGGGGTGAGGGGATCGGGACAGACGGCAAAGAGCGCCTCGTTGACCAGTGAGAGGCTCAATTCGGCATCAACCGGCTGGCCCGTCTGGTCCGTGACGGTGAGTTGTACCTTGGCCTCTTCGCCTGGGGCAAACGTTTCCTTGAGGGGTTTGACGCTCACTTTGAGTTCGCGTTCGACGTCAAAGTCCTTGGTCGCATTGCGCAGGTCGCGACCGTCCATCGCACTAACCGCCAAACGAAAGTTGGGAAATAAATCGTGCCCCACTTTGATGGATATCTCGTTGTCGTCCTTTTTCAATTCGATGATGCGGTGGCGGAGAATCGTCTCGCCCTCGAAGGTCACCAACGCCAGTCCTTTTGTTAGGCGCGAATGCAATCTCACACTCGTTTCCTTGCCGACCTTGAGGGTGGCAGAGTCAGCAAAGAGCCGCAGTTTGACGGCGTCGCTGGCGTCGGACACCTCGACCTGGCACTGGTGGCTGATGGTTTGGCCGAAGCGGTCGGTGCCGGTGAGGCGGAGTTTATAGATGCCGCCTTTCTTCAGAGTGAGGGGCACGGTGGCCGTGCCGATGGCAGGGTTGGTTTTAATTTCCAACTCGGAGTCCTTGACCTCGGCGGCTGGGGCGGCCGCGCCATCCCGCCAAGGCAGCAGGCCAAGTACCGGGCTGGTCTTGGGCTGCTCGACGCGAAGTATGGCTAGATTGAGGGTTTCGCCGGTGGGCTGGCCGTCGGCGGCTGTGGTTGTCAGGGCCAGATCGAACGGCTCGCCAGCGATGACCACCGGTTGGCTGGGCTTGGCGGCGATGGTGAAACCGAGCCGGGCTAGGGTGAGCGTCTCGGTGGTGGTCACATTGTCGCCGTCGAGAGCGGCAGTGAATGTGAGGGTGGAGCCGGGGCGCATGCCGGTGGTGTCGAAGCTGAGCTTGGCTTTGCCTGCGGCGTCGGTGGTGACGGTTAGGCTGCGGCCGTCGGGCAGGGTGCAGCGCAACGGGCGGCCGGCGAGGGGTTCGCCCCAATAGAAAGCGGCCTGCAAGGTGGCGTCGATGGATTCGCCGCGGAACCACACGCGGCGTGGAAATTCCATAGCGAGTTTTATTTTTTCCAATTTGAAGGAACGGACCTCGAAGGATCCTTGGAAATGCAGGGGTTCGAGGCCTTTTCGTTCTTGGTGGGCGGCGATCACATAGATTCCGCTGGCGGTGATGGCGGGCAAGGCGAGGGACGAGTCGAAGGTGCCGAAGCGGCTGGTCTTGACGCTTTGCTCTGCTAACAGGCGGCCTTGCGGATCGCTGATGCTGAGTTTGAACTCGCTGTTTTCAGGCACTGCGTAGTTGGTGCCACGCACCTCGCGCAGAATCCCGCGCAGCGCCACGCTCTCGCCGGGCAGATACACCGGCCGGTCGGTGTACAGGTAACCTTTGGCGGTTAGGCCGCTTGATAGCTGCAATCCTGCCAGATCCAGATTGAAGGAGGCGGCGTGACCTTTGGCCAGAGCGAAGAGGCGAACGTCCGCCAGGTCTTTGAGCGCCTCAAGCTGGGCCTTGAACACTCCGTCGTCGCCGGTCTTGCCAGTGGCGGCCACTGCCTTGCCGTCGCTTACCAAGATATCGACGTCGGCGGCGGGTTTGCCGGTTAGCATGTTTTGGACGAATGCGAGCAACTCGCGGCGGCTCGACTTGACGATGACTTCTAGGTCGGAGCGTAGCACCAGTACGGTGCTTTCCCACTCGTCGTCGCTCGCAGTGACGACGTAGGCACCGGCTTCGCCCGCCGGAAACGGGATTTTCACTTCCTGTTCGAACGGTTTGTATTTGACGTATCCCTCAGGTTTGAATTCCCAAGTTTTGTCAGGTTGGATGAGCGATACATCCAGCCCCTCAACGCCGGTGATGCCGTGCATTTTGCGGAAATACGCCTGGAGGTCGATTTCGTGGAGGCGGAACGTGCATTTCTCCATGTTGCGCAGCTTGAGTTTGACCACTGCGGGCTCGTTGGTGCGGAACGTCCGCTCGGCGGAAAGTTCAAGGGACTTGACGGTCAGCCGCGCCACCGAGGCGTTGGCCTCTGCATAACTGAACTCGCCCGCCAGCTTGCGATAAAGCTGGAGCGCCTTGTCGTACTCCCCAAATTTTTCCTCGTGGATGCCGGCGCTTTTCATCAGAGCGCTGCGGGCTTCCGGGCTTTGCGGATACTTGCTAACCAGTTTGGTCCATTCCTCGATCGCCTGACGGTAAGCCGCGTTGATAGAGACCAACTCGCCCTTGGCTTCCTCCAGCGCACGGGCCTTGGCCTCGTGAACCGCTCCGAATAGATAGAGGATGCGCGGCGAACGCTCGTCGAGCGGATGGGCCCGCAGAAACTCGTTGAAGTGTTGCAGGGCAAGCGCCTCATTCTTATCGGTTAGGGCATCCATGCCGATTTGAAATTCGGCGTCGATGATCGCGTTCTGGCTGTCGGACCACTGCGGGCCGTTAGGGTAGTCTTTGACGTAACTCTGCCAGATGGTGATGGCTTCCTCGCGTTTTTTTTGCTGCGCTAACAGTGAGCCGATGCGGAACAAGGCGCGCATTTTGAGGTTTGCAAGATGGGTGGCGGGGGCGGCGCGCAGTTCCTCATCGAATTTGAGTGCCGCCTCGCCTTCCGCTAGGTGAAAGCCCTCGCCAGAGATGAAGTTGCGGTACGCCTTGATGGCATCGTCGGCACGCCCGGCACCTTGATAGGCCTCGGCAATCATCCAAGCGGCACGCACGGCGCGGCTGCCCTCGGGACAGGCAACGAGGAACTCGCGGCAGATCTTGATGGCTTGGTCGAGTTCGCCGGCGCGCACCTTGAACAAAATCACGTCAGTGGTGGGCAGACCGCCGGTGTTGCCGATGACCTGGCCGGGGCTGTTGCTGTTGCGCATGCCTTGTTCGCCAACCGGATAGCTGGGCCCGGTGACGGCCGAATTGTTGACATTGCCTACGACGGTCAATGCGATGGGCGGGTTGAAATACGATTGGAGCATCAGCCAGCGGATCTCAGCTGGAAGCATTTTGCCTTCGGCTGTGAGAAGTTCTGCCTGAAGCGCGGTCGGAACGAGCAACGGAGCCACTAGCATGTTGAGCAAGTCTTCCAATTCCATGCGGCCTGCTGGGATGTTGTTGGCCTGGATCTGGGCTTCGGCGAGGCGATAGCGGGCCCACGCCGCGTGCTTGCCGACGGGCTGCGGGTTTTGCAGTGGCAGGCGCGGCGTGCCACTGCCTGCGGGGCCGCTCCAGGCCGGGTCGAACTCAGTTAGATATGCTTGAAAATCCAGCACTGCCTGGGGGAAGTTGCTAGCTTGTTGGATGGCGCGGGCTTTTTTAAACAGCAATTCATCGCGGAGCTCACGGGAAATTTCCATGCCCAGTGCCTTGGTGTAGAGTTTGTAGGCTTTGGGAAAATCCGGCTTGGGAGCGTCCGGTGCATTCGATTCCGACTTGGCAGTGAGCTTGTCGGCAAATGCGGCGATCACCCCGACGAGTTCCTGTTTGCGCTCGGCGGCCAACAGTCGGGCCGCCTCGCTTTGATAGATGGCGGCCGCGTCCTGGAATTTCTTCTGCTCAACCAGTGCCTGTGCCTGCAGAAACGTCGCCTTGAAGCGCCAGGCCGAAGCGGGAAACACGCTCTCAAGCTGCTGCACCTCGGTGACTGCGGCGGCGTATTTCTTCGCTTGAAACAGGGCCAGCGCCTTGAGGTAATTGGCTTCATCGGCTTTGGGGTCCTTCGCTGCGATGAGCTTGTCCGCCATGGTGGCCGCCTGCTCGTAGCGCTCAGCGCGCATTTCGGCACGCATTTCGGCACGCAGTGGGTCGAGCGTCGAGGTCTCGGCAGCTCGCAAACCGGCGGTCGTGCCGAAGAGGACCACGAGGGTGATGGCGCAATGGCAAAGGATTCGGCAGGGGAGGGGGAGCTGGGTATTCATGGTGGGGGGGCCTCGGATGGGGAAAATTGCGACGGGTCCATTTTAGCGACACCGAGCGCGCTGTTTACTTAGCTGCAGCGCTCTTTCCTAAGCAATAAAACCAGCCGAACCCGTTTTGCCTCCTGAGTCGAGGCGTATGGGCTTGGTTTCAATTCTTGAATCACGGAACCCACATTGCCGATAGAAAAATATCAGATGAAGGTGCTAAATCCAACAAAGAAACCGTTAAATTCACAATACGGACCCGCGAATGTCTGTCAGCCTTCACGCCTAACCAACCCCAACCTCATGTCTTCACTCGTATCCATACTCACACTTGTCGTGGCGATGATCGCCTTCCGTTTCATGCCTCACCCGGAAAATGTGGCGCCGATTGGCGCGTTCGCCTTGATCGGCGGGTTCTACCTAAACCGCCGCCTGGCCCTCGTGGTGCCGGTGCTGGCCTTGTTGCTGAGCGACTTGCTGCTCAACACGCAGATGGGATATAGCGCCTTTCACGCGCCGCGGTTGGTGGACTACGCCGCCTTTCTTGCCATCGGCGTGGCGGCCCTCGCCATCCGCAACAAAGGCTGGAAACTCCAGCTCGGCACTGCCGCTGCTGTGCCCTTCTTCTTCTACGCGGTGAGCAACTTCGGCGTCTGGCTCACCGGCCTCAGCTTGTCCGGCCAGCCGTATGCGAAATCCCTCGCAGGCTTGCTCGAATGCTACACGGCCGGACTGCCGTTCCTGCGCGGCTCCTTGCTCGGTGACTGGGGCTTTATGGCCCTCTTCGTCGGCGTCATGGCCCTCTCCACCGCTGCCGGGCGCGTCCAACGCGTCGCCGTTGCCACAAAACACTAATCGCCAAATCCCGTCCCCCCCCAAATTCATGAGTACTCTATCAGAATTGGCAATCGCCGTTGAAGGTGGCAAGCGCAATGACGCCAAGCTTTTCACTCAGGCACTGTTAGACCAGGGCCTCAAGCCACTGGCCATCGTCGAGCAGGGACTGGTTCCCGGAATGGCGAGCATCGGTGAGAAATTCAAAAACAACGAGGTGTTCGTGCCGGAAATGTTGATTGCCGCGCGGGCCATGAAAGAATGCATGCTCATTCTTGAACCCCTGCTCGCTGCGGCCGGCATCAAGCCCAAGTACACCGCCGTCATCGGCACCGTTCAGGGTGACCTCCACGATATCGGCAAAAACCTCGTCGCCATGATGCTCAAGGGCGCCAACTTCGGCATCGTCGATCTGGGCACCAACGTCGCCCCGGAAAAATTTGTTGCCGCTGCCCAAGAGCATTCCGCCCAGCTGATTTGCCTGTCAGCTCTTCTAACCACCACGATGCCGGCCATGAAACTCACCGTGCGAGCCGTCCGTGCAGCCGGTCTGACCAGTGCCAAAATCATGGTCGGCGGCGCCCCGGTCACTCAGGAGTACTGCGATGAAATCGGTGCCGACGGCTATAGCCAGGACGCCGCCAGCGCCGTGGATCTGGCACTGGAACTCGCCGCAACCTGTTGAGTTGCTAAGTCGTTAGAGCCATGCAGCGCAGCTATTATCTCGGCCTGGCAGAGGTCGGGCTGCGCATGCCAATCGGTACTCATCTGATTTTGCACGAGGCGGCGGACCCCGCGGCCATCGAGCTGGATGGGCAGCGCCTCGGTGATGTGATTGTTAGGACGGCGGGTCGTTTCAATACGCCGTTGGCGGTGCCGTTGATGGACCTCAAGCTGGAAAAGGAGGCGATGCTCGCGGCCCGCGGGATTGCCGGCGGACAGATTGATTCATATCACTTTGACGAGTTGCCTGCGGAGGCACCGGCTTTTCGGCTGACGCCGCGGATGCTGGCCACCTGTGAGGCGATCAGGCATGTGGCAAAGCACCCCGATCTGGTGCCCATGGGCATGGGCATCGGGCCGTTTTCACTGATGACCAAGCTCATCAGTGATCCGATAACGCCGGTGTTTCTGGCGGGCACCGGGCTGACGGCCGACGAGGAGCCCGAGGTGGCACTTATCGAGCGGGTCATGGAGCTTGGCACCGAATTATTGTTGGAGTACTTCAGCGCCCAGATTGATGCCGGGGCCAAGGCAATGATTATCTGCGAACCTGCAGCTAACCTCGTCTATTTCTCACCTAACCAACTCGCGAATGGTTATGATATCTTCGACCGATATGTGACCGCCCCGATGCGCCGCATCAAGGCGTTGTTCGACGCTCGAGGCGTGGATCTGGTGTTCCATGATTGCGGCGAACTGACCACCGGCATGGTCGAACGCTTTGCCACGCTGGATGCTGCTATGCTCAGCTTCGGTTGCTCCCGCCAGCTGTGGGAAGACGCCGCGTTGATTCCCAAATCCACCGTGCTCTACGGCAATCTTCCCACCAAACGCTTTCCTGCCTCACAGCTCAGCGTCGCGGATGTTGAACTCCTCGCGCGGGAAATGTTGGATAAAATGCGTGCCACGGGTCATCCGTTCATTCTTGGCAGCGAGTGCGACGTTCTCAGCGTCCCCGGCAGCGAGGGCGAGATCATGGCCAAGGTCGAGGCATTCATGAAGTGCTAAAAATTCCTCCTTGGCAGGCAGGCAGGAATGAGGTTTGCTCAACGCCTCACCCCCACCTGATCCTGCCATGAAAAAGCCGTCTCTCACCGAAGCCTGCCAGTGTTCCTCCCTAACCTGCGACGGGGCAATGGGCACCCAACTCATCCAACTCGGCATGCAACTCGACGAGTGCGGCATGCTCTGGAATGCCGAACGGCCCGATGATATCAAGTCGGTCCATCAGGCGTACCGCGGCGCCGGTTGCCGCCTGATTACGACCAATTCCTTCGGCGGCTCTCGCTCAATGCTGGAGCGGCACGGCCTCGGCGGCAAGGTGGCTGAATGGAACCGCCGCGCTGCGCAACTGGCGGGCGAGGTGGCCGGTCCTGACGGTTGGGTGATCGGAGACGTCGGGCCATTCGGGGATTTTCTAGAACCTCTGGGCGATACCACACCCGAGGAGTTGGAAGAAATTTTCCGCGAGCAGATCAGCGCGCTCGTCGAGGGCGGAGCCGACGCCATACTGGTGGAAACCATGAGTGATCCCGCAGAACTTTGCGTCGGCATCCGGGCCGCCCGGGCCGTCACAGAACTGCCAGTCATCGCGACCTATGCATTCCAAAAAAGTGCCGGCGAATATCGCACCATGATGGGCACCAAAGTGGCAGCAGCCATCACTGCGGCCTACGACGCCGGAGCTTCGATTGCCGGTGCCAATTGCGGCACCGATCTATCACTTGCCGATTACCTCGAACTGGCCAAAGAGATTGTAGCCGCCGCTGACGGACGGCCCACCATTTTGCAACCCAATGCCGGAGCACCCCGCCAAGTCGGTGACGAGGTTCACTATGACGCAACCCCGGCGGATATGGCGGAACTCACAAGCCAGCTGCGCGCTCTGGGCATCTCCATCGTCGGCGGTTGCTGCGGCACCTCGCCAGCCCATCTCGCGGCGATGGCCAAGGCGTGAGCCATATCTCGGACAGCATTCAATCATCCGCAAGCAAGGCGTCCTCGGCTTGGCGGGCGATGAGGGCATTCAGCACGGGTGTGGGCACATAGCGGCGGACGTTTTCCTCCCACCCGTGGGGGCCTGTGAGGCCGATGACCATGTTGGAGGAGAGTTCGGCAATATCGCGTGGAGGCATCAAAAACACCGTGTTGATTTGCGGTGCCATGTCTGAGTTGATGTGGCGCATCACCCGCTCGTACTCGTAGTCGTGTGTCGATCGAATGCCCCGCAGAATGTAGTCAGCGTCCATTTGCTTCGTGTAATCCACCAGATAACGGTTGTCGAAATGAGCAATGATGAGACGCTCACAGGGCTCAGTCGATGCCCGCAATAATTCAAGGCGTTGCTCGACGCTGAATTTGTAGTGCTTGGACGGATTCTCGCCAATCGCCACGATGAGGGTGTCAAACAATTCCAGCCCGCGCTCGATCATCCACAAATGCCCGTTGGTGGGCGGATCAAAGGAACCTGCATAGACGGCGGTGCGCATGGCCGAATCTAGCACCAATTCCACCTATGCAAAAGTGAATTCAGCGCTCGCCCAGCTCAGCGCATTCACGAAGTATGAGGTGGCCACTTGGCACGCGTCTCGCGGCAGGCCGTGACAGCCCGCCTCTGGCCTCAGATGCCCTGCGAGACTTGTTCATGCGCCAAGATTTTAGGGACTCCAACTTGCCTGCACCACCGTCAATAATGGGGTCGTTTGTTGGGGTCTAACAAAACATGGCAAACCGAGGGTTTCCTGTTCGAAATCGCCGCGGTCAAGGCGATCGGCGATGGTCTGGATTTCACGATGGACGTCGGCCAGCAGCGGTGCGGCGAGAAGTTTCGGCAGCAATTGCCGGTCGTAGGGTGTGAGGGGGCTGGGTGTGGCAGCGGGGCGCCAGGCCATTTGGAATGGGAGAACGAGGCGCGGGGTGGCTTCGCGGAGTTTGAGCAAGATATGCCAACCTGCGGGGTCGGTATCTCCGAAGTGATAATGGGGCAGGCTGGCGGGGAGCTTTTCTAACAAATCTCGGAAGGCTTGGGTGGGAAACGAGGTGGCCGCCAGGAGTGTGCTGTGGTCGCCATTGGCAGCGGCGAATTGGCGGAATGTGGTCTTGCGGTTTTCGATGGTGAGCAGGTGCCCGGCGCGGGTGGAGACGGCAGAGCAGCGTGCGAGATCGGCGGCGGAAATGAGCACTTGGCTCAGCCCGTCGAAGTGATGCTTGGTGCCATCGGCAAAGTGCAGGCACACCGGTCCGTGCAACTCAACGTGGGACTCCCCGCCGACAAAGCCAAGGGACTTCAGTGGGGTGGCCGTCCCAAAAAGCCGCGCCAGGCCGGATTCAAACGTCCGCTGGTGGCGCTCCAGTCCTTTGGAATCCAGCCCGATGGCCACACTCGCTTGACGGATCAAGGTGCTAGGCGGCCAGTCCCGCGAACTGAGAGCGTGAATCGTATCTAGCAATTTTTTCAACGTGGCGGGATGGGTCCAAGTGAATGGGCGCAACGAGCGGCCCTGTGAAAATGTGAGCCGCAGCGTGGCGCAGAGGTTGGTCCATTCGTTAGGAAAGCGAGGGTGGCCGGTCTGGGAAAATCCGGCAATGATATCCAGCGAGGCGGCCAGGAGGTCGTGGCTGGCGCTTGCGCCAAAAAGCCCGCGCAGCCAAGCTTCCTGGGTGAGCGGCAGAGTGACCCGCTCAATCAGATAGGTCCGGTAGCGATGGCGTTTGAGGCCCAAGTGCCCGGCTTTGGCGAGTGCCTCAACCTCACGGGTGGCGTTTCCTTGATCTTCGGCGCTGGTGATGCCGACGCTTTCCAGCAAGCCCAGCCAAGGTTGCGAAAACTCCCGGCAGGACTGCTCCACGCGCTTGCCGCGGCGGGCCTGCCATTGGCGGTGGAGTTGCGAGAGCCAGACAGGCGGGTTCATGGCGAGTCGGTCACGTTAGCGCTTCTAACAGCTTGTCGCGATCCACCTTGACGACCCAATTTTCGATATTGGTGATTTGGCCGGATTTATCGTCGTACGAGCGATCGACGCGGCATTGGACGACGGTTTCGGCGTGTTGGATCATGGTGGGCAGGCGGTCTTCGGGGAAGGCCATGACGAGTTGGAGGCCGAAGTTGCGGGCGAGGTCGAGGCAAGCGTCGATGCGGTCGCCGGAGAGTTTGGAGAACGCCTCATCCATGATGACGATGCCGAGGTTTTTTCGGGTTTCGCGCGGGCCGAGGTCATAGACGCGTTGAAAGGCGGCGAGCATGGCGACGAAAAATGGGGCCTGATTTTCACCGCCGCTTTGTTTTTTGGCGTTGCGGTTGAGCGAGATGGCAGCGCCCTCGCCTTGGCCGGTGGGGGTGGCCTGGATGTCCCAGTGGTGATAGTAGCGGTAGTCCAGAGCCCGCTGTTGGCGGGGGTCCTCGGCATTTTCGATGGCGGCCATCAGGGCGTCTTTGGCCTTGGCAATTTCCTCCTTGGCGGCGGAGGCAAACAATTCGAGACCGGGGTTGAGGCCCTTGTCCACCAACGTCCAAATCGCGCTGTGGCTGCGGTCGGCGTGCATGGATAATTGATAGCGCCAGCCGCCGATATCGTGGTCCATGGCGCGGTTGAGTTCGCGTTTTGTGCGTCCTGCCTCATCGAGTTTCTCCTTGAGGACGTCGAGCACCTGGTGCTGCAACCGGTCTTCCCATTCCTTGCGGGCGTCTTCGGCGGCGAGGGTGTATTTTTCCAGTTCGTGGGTTTCGAGCTCGTTGCAGCGGGCGTCGTATCCTGAGTTATCATCATCCTCCGGATCAAACGCCTCGGCGGTCTCCGGGTGAGTCTCGGCCAGCGCGTGACGTTCGAGGTTGCGGTCGTGGCGGGCTTTGTCGGACTCGTAGGCACGGAGTCTGGCGACTTCGGCGGCGGCTTCGAGCCGCTGCTGCCAGCGCGGAAATTGTTTGTTAGCGGCAGCGATGAGCGCATCGATCTCGGCGTCCCGAACGCCTTCCAGGGCTTCGCGGCTGCGTTGGCGGGTGATGAGGGCCGCGGCGGCATCCTCTTCTAACATTGAGATGGCCTCGCAGAGGAGCCGCTCTTGGTGGGCGAATTTCTCGATGCTGTTAGCGAGGCGGCCGATGCGTTCGATGACGCCCTGGAAGGTTTTCTCCAAGACGCGGAGTTTTTCGACGGTGGCCTCACGTTCGGGGGTGGCGAGCAGGCGGATGGTTTCGTCGAGTTGGGCGAGTTCCTTGCGCAGTCGCGGCAAATCCCGCAACTTTGACGATCCGGCAGGAGGGTCCGCTTTGTCGAGCGTCCATTGGTCGCCGCGATGCAAAAATGAGCGCCAATCGTCGCGGGTGCGGTGGAGGCGGGTGAGTTCGTCTTTGACTTCGGCGAGTTCGTCCTGGCGCAAGCTGCGCAAGCGGCGCAGCCCTTCCTCGCCGATGGTGAATTCCTTGGCAGGCTGGAAATGCTGTCTGTGTGGCGGGTCTTTGAGCCAGCCATCTTTGGAAAACGCCCGCGGATGGAGTTCAAGTTGCGCCGCTGTCTCGACTGATATCACATCGCCAAACAGATGGTGCAGATAGGCATTGGCCAGTTCGTGGCGGGTCTCAAACAACGCGGCGACGCTGCCCGGTTTTGGTTTGCCAGGGGCGCTGCCAAGTTCGTTAGGTTGGACGAGCGGTTCATCGAGATGACCGAGACGGCGTGCCTGTTCCCAGGCGGATTTGAAATCGGCGGCCAGCACGGCGCCACGGCGGTTACCTAGCAAGGATTCCAGCAATGGCCACCAGGGTTCGGCGGAGGCCTTCACTTCGATCACCCGGCCAAGAGCGTCCGCCTTGTGGCCGCGGGACTTGAGCGCATCCAGCAAGGGCGAGGGGGCGGCGCTGCCCTTGTGGTCGAGGTCGTCCAGATCGCGGCGGAGCCGCGCCTCGCGGGTTTCCAGGTCCTTGACGCGGTCCTCGACGGGCCGGAGCTGGTCGCGGGCATCATTCACAAGCGATTGATAGATCCGGGGCATGCGCTCGGCTGCATCCAGCGCCGCCATCTCGTCGGTCCCTTGCATTTGCTTGAGCCAGGCGGTGGCGGTTTCTGGCTCGACGAGGCCGAAGTCGCGGGCCATCCGCAGCCATTGCTTCCAATACTGGATCCGGTCGTGGAGAAATTGGCGGGCGCTTTTCTCGGTTTCCCGCAAGGCGTCGAGGTCGCGGGCCACCTCGTCGCGGCGACTGCGGGTTTCCGCCAGCCGGGTGATTTGCAGGTCGGAACCCGCCACCAAACGGATTTTGACGAGCTGCGAATCGAGTTCGTTGCGCTCGATCAGGGCGGCCTCGTAATCGGCACTCTGCTCGGCATTGTGCATGCGGAGGGTGGCGAGCTCGCCGGTTCGGGTTGTTAGAGTCTCATCTTTCTGGGCATGGGCCAGCGCCTCATGGAGGTGGGCGTGGAGGCGGGCATCGCGCCGGGCGTTTTGAAAATCGGCGTGGCGGGCGCGGATTCGGGTGAGGCGTGCGTGTTGGTCGTGGAGTTTTTCCAGGCGGTCCTGAGCGCGGCGGTGGGCATCGACGCTGGCACGCACGGCCTTGACGTCGGGCAGGCCCGGTTCCAACAGGTAGTCGCGGATGAAGCGCTCGAATGACTCGACGGGCTGGAAGGCCATCGAGTTAGGGAGGGTTTTATTCATCTGGACGCGGTCGAAGCCGAGGTGGCTGCGGGAGCCCATTTCATCCAGATAGGACGCTTGGCGGTCGAACACTTCGCCGCCCAGATCGCGCTTCACATGGACGCGGAATTCGTCTTCGGCCATGAAGGCCACCGCGTCGGCGTCGAGTTCGCGGCCGAGAAAATCCTCGCGTTCAAGGCGGCAGGGGACGGTGAACCACAGGGTGCGAGGCCGGGCGCTGGGCCCTTCAAACTCGATGCGTGCCCCCCAGGTTTCGCGGCGTGGAGAGGTCTCGCCGGGTGCCGCCGGCCAGACGAATTCCAAGCCGGCGAGGGTCACCCCGGATGGGCGCAGGTATCGCTCCTGACCGTCGTTGCCCTGGGTGTTCGTGTCGCACAGGCAGTAACCGCGCAGCGAACGGCCGCTCCCAGCCCCCGCAGCGGCCTTGTTGAAACGGCTGAGTGCTTCGCCTAACAATACAAACTGGATCAGGTCTAACAGAACGCTTTTGCCGGAGCCGTTGGCACCGGTGATGAGCGTGAGCCCGGAAACATCGATGAAGCGGCGGTAGCCATACCAGTTGATGGCGAGGATGCGGCTCAGATGGACGCGTGCAGGCATGTCAGGATTGCGGGCTGGAGGTGGAAGCGGATTCACCGGGTTGATAGAGTGCGGCCCGGGCAAGGCAGCTTTCGAGGCTGTCGAAGGGGATGACGCGCGGCAGGCTGGGCAGCACCTCAATGAGTGTGTCGCCGAGTTGCAGCGCGCCTTCCGGCTTGTGGCTTCGGATCAGCCGCAGGCGCTTGAGTCGGCCTAACATCGAGTCGAGGTGGGTCTTTTCCGGCGGGTCGATTTTGTCAAATGTGTTGCGGAAGCGGGTCCATAGCTCATCGACGGTTAGGATGACGGCGCTGGCGCTCAGCTGGCTGCGGTGGTCGTCCCAGACGCGCCACAACACTAACAGAAGCAACGTTTCATCCTTGGTGAACTGGGCAAGCAGTTGGCAGGACTCGGGGCGCGGCCTGGCCTGGAGTAGGAAAAAGTCGTCATCGATCATGAGCTCGAGGCCGAGCGGGGCGAGGTAGTTGGTTAGGTGGCTGCGGTAGTGGTCGCGGGCCAGCAGGAACAGGTCGCGTCCGGCACCCGTGCTGCCGAGCAGGGTGCCGCGGCCTAGCAACTCTGCGAGGATTTCGCGCAGCGCCGGGCGGTCGTCGTCGGTGACGTCGGACCAAAAGTCGGGCCAGAGGGGATCGGAGGACATGGCGGGAGAGGGGGGAAGAAAATTTTGGATTTTGGATTTTGGATTTTGGATTTTGGATTTTGGATATTAGAGGCGTTGGATTTTGAAGTGTTCGAGGTTCCAGCCGGCATGTGGGTCGGTGGGGATGGTGGTTGGGGTGAGGCCAGCGGTTTTGCCGGGGCCGTCGATGGACCATCGGAGGCGATGGCCGTCGGCGGTGACGGCTTGGTCGTAGGCGGCGATGGCGAGGAGGTCGAGCATTTCGTCGAGGTCTGTGGCGGTGAAATCGGCGGTGGTGATGGAGAGGGATTTTTTTGGCAGGAGGCGTGCGACGAGGCGGGCGGCGCGTTGAGGGGTGAGGGCGAGGCGTTGGCGTTCGCGGAGGGCGGCGAGGGAATCGTCGGCGGATTCGTCGGTGGCGCGGGCACTTGGGCCGAAGGACAGGTCGGCCGGAGATTTGCCACGGCGGGTGCGGGCGAGGGATTCGATGCCGAAGAACCATTTCACCTCGGGAATGAGCGGGGAAAAGTCCGGGGCGGCATCGCGCAAGGTGCTCAGGCGGCTGCCATCGTGGGCGGCGTTGATCGCATCGCAGTAGGACTTGACGATTTCTGGTTTGCGGCCGCGCAACTCGGTTTGGTAGCGGTACCGCTGTTGGGAGAGTTGGTTGAACGAGGCCATGCGGGCGTCGATGGCATCGGCGACGAGGCGGATGGCGGCGAGGCGGTGTTCGAGTTGGCGGAGGGCCATTTCGGCACGATGATAGGCGTCGGATGGATCCAGTTGGTAATGGGTGGCAAGGCCTTCTGCGAGGCGTTCTTTGACGAGGGGATCATCGCGGCAATCGGCCACCTGTGAGCGCAGGGCCTGCAATCTGGGCAGCAGTCCGTTGCGGCGGAGGGCGTCGTAGCAGACCATGTGTTGGCCGGCACCGAATTCTGCGTAGAGGAGGCGCAGCGTTTCGGCGGGCGAATCACTGAGGCGCTGACGCCGGTCAAATAGCGAAATTAACTTCTCCACCCCGTGAAGCTGGATGATCGCGCTTTCGAGCCGGGCATTGACGTCGGTGACAGTGGCGCGGATGGCGTCGGGCTCGTGCAAGCGGGGATCGAGAATGCCCGGGCGTTCGAGGGTTTCGCAGACACCACGCACCGTGTCGGCAAACGTCTTCAGCTCGGCGATCTCGTCCTCCGCCAGCTCGCGTAGAAACCGCAGCAAGGGCCGCAAGCCGGGCGATACCAAGGCCCAGCGCTCGTGCAGGCCGAGTTGTTGGTCTTCCAGCCAGCGGGCATCGCAGAGGCGGTTGAAAATCTGGCCGGCGCGCTGGCGGGCATCCCGCAAGGCTGCCCCCTCATCATCTTCGAGCACAATCTCCGGATGCGCCGCCAAAATTTCCCGGATCAGCGCAATCGCCTCGGCGTGGGGAATGCGGCCAGCCTCGCCTGCCACCTCCGCCAAGCGCTCGGCGCAATCGACGTAGATCGCCGCCGAGGGACGGGTCAGCGGGCGGAAAAAATCCCGCGACACGGAGGCGAGGAGTTTTTCACTGAGAATCGGCGGGGTCATCTGGCGGACCGAATACTAGCGCCACAGGCCAAGCGAACCCAAGCCCAAAAATCCGCCCTGTGGGAAGCTACCCCTCGCCAACATTGACCCTGTCGCTGCCTGCCGGATCGTGTCTCAACTGGGGGTAGCCGAAAATGATCTTCTCGACCTGGTCGGCGAGGTCGATGGTGACCTGCCCGATGGTGAGAGTGACGACGGGATTGGAATCGCGTGTGACGCGCTTCTGGATGGCCCCGTCGGAGTCCCGGGGGAGAACATCCAGCGCCTCGCCAGAGCCGGAGTTTTTGGTGATGCTCTTGGAGAGATCATCAAGCCCTCCAGTGAGCTCATCAATGGCCGAGAGGAGTCGGCCTTGCTCGCCACCCAGATCGGAAAGCTCCTTGTACTTTTTGTCGCGAGCAGGATTGAGACGGCCAGGAGCGTCGGACGGGAAGAAATCGACGAGGGCCTTACGGGATTCCTGACTGAGCGCGAAGAATTCATTGGTGCCGACGTTGCGAGCACGCAGGGTGTTGGAAAGGGCAGCAGCCCGGAGCTGGTCCTCACGAGAGGCTAACATGAGCCTCTTGTTGGCTTCCTCGGTCTGCTCACGCATGGCCTTGAGGGTGTCGATGTTGACTTGCTTGATGGCAGCATCGATCTCATAGCCGCGACGTTGGAGGTTTGCGGTTGACCTTCAGACCGTAATCGCGCTCCAGCACCGTCACCAACCGCCGGACGCCCAGGCAGGGATCCCTCATGTAAAGCTCGTCAAGCAAACGTTTGATCAGAAGGTCCTCCGGGTCTTCCGGAATCGGTTGGTAGCCCGCTGTGGCGCGAGCCACGCCGAGTAGTTCGCACTGTCTTCTCATGCTGATTTTCGGGTTGTCTTTTTCCACCAGCTCGGCGCGTTCCCTTACAGGCCGAGCTGTCTGGACTTTTTTGCCAACCAGTCCAGTTCCACGGCCTGTTGGCCGATCTTAGCGTGCAATTTTTCCCGCTCGCGCTCGAACTCCTCAGTGTCGGTTTTCGCCGCCTTCGGATCGAAAACCGTGGCGGCTTTCTCCGCCATGATTTTCTTCCAGTCGGAGACCTGAACCGGGTGAATGCCGAACTCGCCGGCGATTTCCTGGATGGTCTTATTGCCCTTGAGGG
>CAIKHZ010000029.1 GCA_903827375.1 Akkermansiaceae bacterium | reverse complement strand
CTTTGCCGCCCCGCTCATTGCCGCCACCAAGTCCGCCTTGCCGCCGCCGTGATCTCGCGTGATCGCTGGCAGGACCTGCCCGCGGCACGCTGTCACGGCCTGCCGCGAGACGCGGCAGCCACGCCACTGGCTGCGCGCCTCAGGCCGCAGGCCGTGCGTGCTGCGTCCCGCAGCGCGTGCCAGGTGGCTGACCATGCGGCGAGACGTGTCTTGCGCTCAGCCCATCCTTCCAGCATGGCACTGGTACCGAACCAGCTCTTTTCCTGAAAATTTTCCGTGTCAGCGGGCGCAATTCATGGTTTGACAGGTGTGTCTATGACCACCGCCGCCATCCGCCAGAGTTTTCTGAATTTTTTCCGTGAAAAACAGCACACGATTGTGCCGTCTGCGTCGCTGCTTCCGCAGTCGCCCGGTTTGCTGTTCACCAACGCCGGGATGAACCCGTTCGTGCCCTATTTCCTCGGGGTTGAAAAGGCCCCCTACGATCCACCACGGGCAAGCGATACTCAGAAATGCATCCGTGCCGGCGGCAAACACAATGACCTCGAAGACGTCGGCTACGACACGTATCACCACACGTTTTTCGAAATGCTCGGCAACTGGTCGTTTGGAAATTATTTCAAGCAGGAAGCCATCGCCTGGGCCTGGGAATTGGTGGTCGAGCGCTGGGGCCTGCCCGCCAACCGCCTATACGCATCCGTCTATGGCCCAAAGCCCGGGGATCCCGGCGAATTCGACCAAGAGTCGTGGGACATCTGGGCCGCGCTGTTCCGCGCCAAGGGCTGCGATCCGGCCATCCACATCGTCCACGGCAGCGTCAAAGATAACTTCTGGATGATGGGAGAAACTGGCCCCTGCGGCCCTTGCTCGGAACTCCACGTTGACCTAACACCCGAAGGCGATTCCCAGGGCAAACTCGTCAACAACGACTCCGACCTGTGCATCGAAATTTGGAACCTCGTTTTCATCCAATACAATGCCGAGGCCGACGGCTCGTTCCGCGAACTGCCCGCCAAACATGTGGATACCGGCATGGGCTTTGAGCGGGCTTGCTCGATCATCCAGGGCACCCAGGGATTCACGGATTTCTCGGTCAAACCTAGCAACTACGCCACCGACGTCTTCCAGCCCATCTTCCGCAAGCTCGAGGAGTTGAGCGGCAAAACCTATACCAACATCTATCCGAAGCCAGGTGCCGACCGCTCACTCTTCGCCGACGAGCTAAAAACCGCCATCGCCTTCCGCGTCATCGCCGATCACTTGCGCACCCTCTCGTTCTCCATCGCCGATGGCATCCTGCCCGGCAACACCGGCCGCAACTATGTGCTGCGGCGCATCCTCCGCCGCGCCGTGCGCTACTGCCGCCAGCTCGGGTTCTCCGGCGACAAACCATTTTTCGGCGCGCTCGTCGAAACGCTCGTCTCACAAATGGGCCAGGTGTTTCCTGAGTTGCTAGCCCGCCAAGACGCCATCCGCAACACTCTCGAGCAGGAGGAAGCCAGCTTCAACCAGACGCTGGACCGCGGACTCAAGCGCTTCGAAGAGGCTGTGGGGAGCGTTTCTGTGGGGAGCGTTTCTTCGGGGAACGTTTCTTCGGGGAGCGCCGGCGTCCCGCCGGCAGATTCCAGCATCCTGCCGGTATCCTCTGAAAATGGCGCCCATGGCGCGCTTCCGGCGGATCCCAGCGCTCCGCGAAATCTTCAGAGTCATGGGCAGGATGCCCATGACAGCCAACGGGACGTCGGCGCTCCCCAGCAACTCGCCGGCGACCTCGCCTTCGAACTCTACGACACCTTCGGCTTTCCCATTGATCTAACCGAGCTGCTATGCGCCGAGCGCGGCCTCACGGTGGACATGCCGCGTTTTGATAGGCTCATGGAGCAACAGCAAGAACGTTCCCGCGCCGCACAAAAATCCACGGTTGTTAGAGCGCTGGATATTTCCTCTGAGGCGAGCACCGAGTTTCTCGGCTTCGAGCTGGACGAAGTCGCCGCCACCATCTTGGAAATCCATCCCCAGCAGGACGCCCTGTTCGTCATCACCGATAAAACCGTGTTCTATGCGGAAATGGGCGGCCAGTCGGGCGACAGCGGCTGGCTCGTCAGCGGCGACGTCGCCATCTCCATCACTGGCGTCCAGCAAATCGCCAAGGCCCGCGCCCACATCGTCGCCTCCACCGCTGGCATCAAGGTCGGCGACACCGTCACTCTCAAGCTCGACGCCGCGCGCCGCCGACCGATCGAAGCGCACCACACAGCCACCCACCTGCTGCACTGGGCGCTGCACGAGGTGGTATCGCCGGATGCCACGCAGCAGGGCTCAGCCGTCGATGAGTACCGCCTGCGCTTCGACTTCAACAGTGGGGCCGTCACCGCCGCACAAGTCGCCGCCATGGAGGAAAGGGTCAACGCGGCCATCCAAGCCGACGAACCGGTGTCCTGGACCGAAGTCAAACACGCGTCCATCAAAGGCCGTGCCGATATCATGCAATTTTTCGGCGACAAATACGGCGAGTTGGTGCGCGTGGTCCAAGTTGGCGGCGGACCTAACGATCTCAACGGATATTCAATGGAACTCTGCGGCGGCACCCATGTTCGGCACTCCGGGGCCATCGGACTTTTCAAAATCAAAAGCGAAGGTGCCATCGCTTCCGGCGTCCGACGCATCGAAGCCGTCTGTGGCGAAGCCGCCTGGAGCCACCTCAACGATGTCGTGGAAAAATGGGACCACGACCTCAAATCCGCATCCGCAAAATTACACGCCGCTAACGAAAAACTCGCCGCCATCGGCGAGGCACCGGTCACCGTGCATGAGTTTCCGCACATCATGAGTGCCATGCTGGTGGAGCGCGCCGATATCTCTCAAATCAATGCCATCTTCGCCCACGGCCAACGCACGTTAGACGAAACCCGCGACGCCGCCATCGAGGCCGAAAAACGCCTTAAAAAAATCCATGCGTCTCACGCTGCCGGGTTGGCTGATGAGGCGCTTGCCGATCTCATTGCCAAGGGCGAGCCGATCATCGCCTGCTTCCAGGCTGATGCCTCGTTGTTGCAGGAACTCCAAAACAGCCTCAAAAAGAAAAACTTTGTCGGCCCCGCCTTGCTCATCGTCGATGACGGCGACAAACTCCACCTCGCCACTCATTGCGGCAGTGCCGCCCTCGCGGCCGGTCTCAAGGCCGGCGATCTGCTCCGCGACCTCGCCGCCCTCGCCGGCGGCAAAGGCGGCGGCAAACCAGACCAAGCCCGCGGTGCCGCCCCTCAGCGCGAAAAACTCCCACAGATCCAAGCAGCCGCCACCGGGCTTTTCAATCCTTAAGCTCCTCAAGCTCCTGCTCATCGCCTCCCAATCACCTCCGCTGTCGGGGTCGCAGAATATCCGCTTGCACGCCACTGGAAATTCTGCAACCTTCCCTCCCCAGCCCGCCTCCCTGCGGGTTCTAGGATGATGTCGGGGCGTAGCGCAGTCTGGTAGCGCGCTTCGTTCGGGACGAAGAGGCCGTGGGTTCGAATCCCGCCGCCCCGACCATCTGGTCCTTCGGGACCGATTTTGCGTTTTTGTGCGTATTCATAGGGATTTGTGCGTCTCTGGATTCTGTTGGTGATGCATGAATGTGACTGGTAACCGGCTGGTTGTCAGAAATCCGTCAGAAATCGGACCGAAATTCTGTCGCGGAATTGGGCCGGGATTTGAACCCCTCCGGTGGCGTCGTTTGTCGATTTCATGGTCATCTGGTCCTTTTTGGTGGCTTAGGTGGTGCTGGATGAGGCGTCGCGCCCGGTTCGGTTTTGGTGGACTTCCAGTGAAATTCACCAATCCGTCATACATCTGCCATATCGGTGCCGCAGATCAAGGTCATTTTTCGCGTCGCGCTGGATTTCCGAGGGGCACAATGACCGAAGAAGACGGGCCGCGCGTCCGCCGGATAGGGGCTGAACATCTTCCTCGCCGCTGGTGCGACAGGAACTGGAACTCACGTATAACAGCGGCGAAGCTGAGGAATTGTGACACCCTCGGCTGCGCCGAGGAGTTGAAAAGTAGAGGGTTCATCGTGTTGTTGTACTGTCTTTCTCCGCGCCAAGAGTGCAGAGGGCGCCCAGGATCCTCGATTGCACAGAATTGGGATAGCTTGCTGGGACAAAGAGATGGATTGTCAAAGGAGATGTTCTTCCGACCCGACGGAACCTGCACAAACTCCGCTCGACCGGTCGAGACCTGTGATCCCCGTCATAGATCACGACATCGACAACCTGGTGCAGCGATAATCCCTCAAGAGCAGCGGGTGTGGCGAGAAGCACGCCACCGTGTTCAAGAAACCCATCCAAGGCATCATTACATTCGGTGATCGATACCTCGCCGTGAATCACTCGGCACTCTTTTCCGAGGTTCTCAATCT
>CAIKHZ010000028.1 GCA_903827375.1 Akkermansiaceae bacterium | reverse complement strand
TCCTTCATCCTTCATCCTTCATCCTTCATCCTTCATCCTTCATCCTTCATCCACCCATGCCACCCATCGACAAAGCCAAGTCCCTGATTGAGGCACTTCCCTATCTACAGGCATTCCGCGGCAAAACATTCCTTATCAAACTGGGCGGGGCCGCCATGGAAGACCCTGACCTCGTTGCCATGGTCATGCGCGATATCGTGTTTTTGGAAGTTGCCGGCATCAATCCCATCGTGGTTCACGGTGGCGGCAAAGCCATCACAGCAGCCATGGCGGAGGCTGGCTTGGAGGCCCGCTTTGTCGGCGGCTTCCGCGTCACCACAGATGAGGCAATTGCTATTGTGGCCCGCGTATTGTCCGAGCAGATCAATCCGGGATTGGTGCAGATGATCCGTGGGTTTGGCGGCAAGGCGGTGGGCATTGCGGGCGACAAGGTGTTTCTTGGCGAGAAAATCCACGCCACCGACGCCCACGGCCAGCCTGTCGATTTGGGCCGTGTCGGCGAGGTGGCCAGCTGTCGCCTCGCTCCCCTCGATGCGGCGCTGGCTGCAGGCTTTTTGCCGGTGATTTCCCCGCTAGCTTCGGAATTGGCTGGCGGCCGCCCACTCAACATCAACGCGGATTTGGCAGCTGCGGCTCTCGCCAAGGAATTGCGCGTGGCCAAATTGGTATATCTATCCGATGTGCCCGGCTTGCTGGCTGATCCAGCCGATCCGACGTCGCTCATTCGCTCGGTGAGTTGTGCCGAGGCCGCAGAGTTGCTGGCTGATGGCACCATCTCCGGCGGCATGATCCCAAAAATCCGCAGCGCCGTGGACGCGCTGAGTGCCGGTGTGCGCAAGGTCCATTTCGTCGATGGCCGCCAACCCCACGCCCTGCTGTTGGAAATTTTCACTGACGGCGGCATCGGCACCGAAGTGGTCAGTTAGCCGCCCTGCCGATGGTGCGTCGTGGGCGACTGGAGGCCAATACCCAAGGTGCCGACGGAGAGTCGAGCGGCGGGTTCCTTGTGATTCAGAAGTTCAGAATCTCAGTCGAGAGCCTCGAAATCCGCGTCCACCATCAGATCGTTGGCGAGCTTTTCCACCTCGCTGCGCAGTTCGGCCAGCTGAATGGTGGCAGGGATTTGCATCGTGATGTTCGCGTGAAAGAGCGTCTCACCAGACATCGGCGCGCTGCTGCACGCGCTGGTAAATTCCTCAACATTGACCCCATGCACTGCGAGTGCCGCAGTGATCTGCTGGACGATGCCCGGACGGTCCTGGCCGACAATCTCCAAGCGGGCCAAACGCAGCTCTGGCGCGGCCGCCCCGCCTCGGTCCACTTGCACCAAAACGGCCAGCCCATGTTGCCCGAGTTCCTGCAAAGCGGCTTCCAAAGCGGCTTGATTCTCCTTGGCAATGTGAACCCGCAGGATGCCTGCGAACTCTCCGCCCAAGCGGCACATCCGGCTTTCCAGCCAGTTGCCGCCGTGTTGGGCCACCAAGCGGGCCACGGTTTCGACCAAGCCCGGGCGGTCCTTGCCAATCACTGTCATTACGAGGGGGACATGCATGGCGCACATTTACCCCGCCGCCGCATCTCTGGCAAGCCTCCCGTTAAGGATCGCCTATCCCGCTCATATCCCGTAGTCGTCGCCCGTGCCGTAGTGCTCAATCATGTAATCCATGTCCTTGTCACCACGACCACTGAGATTGACTAACACAGTGCGGGGCACTTCTGGGTTTTGACGAGCCAACCGCATGGCATGCGCAACCGCATGGGCACTTTCCAGCGCCGGAATAATGCCTTCGTTGCGGCTGAGCACATAGAACGCCTCCACGGCTTCCTTGTCAGAGGCGGTGACGTAGTTCACTCGGCCTGTGTCCTTGAGGTGGCAATGCTCGGGGCCGACGCCGGGGTAATCGAGGCCGCTAGCGATGGAGTGGACCGGGGCAGGTTCGCCCTTTTCATCCTGCAACAGGTAGCAACGGAACCCGTGAATAACCCCAGCCATGCCGTAGGTCATGGTCGCCGAATGCTCGCCGATCCCCGGTCCTTTGCCCAGCGGCTCAACCCCGTGCAGCTCAACCGGATCAGCAATGAAACCGGCAAACAAACCCATCGCATTGCTGCCGCCACCCACACAAGCGGTCACAATGTCCGGCAAATTGCCTGTCATCTCAATGAACTGCTCGCGGGCCTCAATCCCCACAACTTGTTGGAAATCGCGCACCATCATCGGGAACGGATGCGGACCGACCACCGATCCGATACAGTAAATCTGGTTGACCGGATCCTGCACATAAGCCATCAGGGCCGAATCCACGGCCTCCTTGAGCGTGCGCAATCCATGCGTGGCGGCAATCACCCGCGCTCCGAGGATTTGCATGCGGGCAACGTTAGGTGCCTGCTTGGCCATGTCCACCTCTCCCATGTAAATATCGCATTCCAGCCCGAAGTAGGCGGCGGCTGTGGCCAGAGCCACGCCATGCATGCCGGCCCCTGTCTCCGCGATGAGCTTCTTCTTACCCATGTAGCGGGCCAGCAGACCTTCGCCCATGCAATGATTGAGCTTGTGGGCTCCCGTGTGGTTGAGGTCCTCGCGTTTCAGGTAGATCTGCGTCTTTCCAAGCTTTTTGGACAGCCGGGCGGCATGATAGACCGGGGTGGGCCGACCTTGAAAGTGGCGGCGGATCCGACGCAATTCCTCAATGAAATCGTGGGAGCGCGAGACGATTTCGTAAGCCTGGCGAATTTCCGCAAGCGGCGCTTCGAGCGGCGGTGGTACAAAACTGCCACCGTAGGTTCCGAAAAATCCGGCGGAGTCAGGGCTGAGGCGAAGCGCTTGGGGAGTGGCGGTTGGAGTCATACAGTGGTTAGGTTTGGTTAGGTTTGGGTACACGGGGGGTTTTGGCATTTGTGTCTCCAGCTGTCAAGCAGCTGCTGAGTTCAGGACCTCACAAATCCAGCTTGTCAGACTCTTACGCGCAGATCCCTGGCACTCCACAGCAAGCCCTTCACGCCGCTGCCATTGCCCTTCATTGCCCGTGCCCCATCCTTGCGCTTCGCGCTGAATCGCTCCCGGGCCCG
>CAIKHZ010000027.1 GCA_903827375.1 Akkermansiaceae bacterium | reverse complement strand
GCTCGCCGTGATCCCCTTCGAAGAGTTTGATTCCCTCAACGACGCCTTCGATTACTACCGCGATCATCGCGATAAATCGTTGAAACTCATCAAAACCGCCCCCCCTTGCCAAGACTAGCCCAGCCAAGCCAACGCCCTGAGTGTTCCCCTCAAGGGTTTTTGCTTGTGGTGGGGTCGGTGCTGGATTAGGCATTCGTCCATGTACCTGCCGATTTCATGCTGCACCCTGGCCCTGATGCTGGCCTCGCCCTCGCCCTTGCCCGCTCAAGAACAAAGCGTCAACCCAGGCGTGAATAACCAGTACAAAGACCCAAATCCAGACGAGTGGGCCACCAAGTGGGAGACCGAAAGTCGCGAGATCTTTTCCCTGCGCGAAAAAATCGTCGCCTCCTGCGACATCAAACCGGGCATGGCCGTCGCCGACATCGGTGCGGGCACCGGCTTATTCACACGGCTGTTTGCGGTGGCCGTCGGCAACGAGGGCAAGGTTTTCGCTGTGGACATCGCCGACAAATTTGTGAAACACATTGGAAAAACCTGTGAGGCAGCCGGCCTCAAAAATGTGACGGGTGTCGTCTGCTCCGAAGACTCGGCCAAATTGCCGCCGGATTCGATCCAACTGGCCTATATCTGCGACGTTTACCACCATTTCGAGTTCCCATACAAGACGATTGCCTCCATTCACCAAGCATTGAAAAAAGATGGCCGGGTGGTGCTCATCGACTTCCACAGAGAGCCAGGAGTCAGTGCTGACTGGATCGTCAAGCACGTCCGGGCTAACAAGGATACATTCACCCGGGAAATCGAATCGTGTGGCTTCAAACAATTGCCGGAACCTGCTGAATTGAATCATTCCCTCAAAGAGAATTATTGCGTCATCTTCCAAAAGGTCGAACCCACCAAGGAAAATCCAAGCAAATAACCGCTTGCTGACTAGACAGAAGTTCGGAACCCAGGGCGGGTATGGAGTGGGCAGTCATCTCATGCACATCGGCGGTCACAGACACGCCTCTATCAAGACACCTCAGGAATCAAGAATCTCCGAATTTGCCTTCCCCTCAAAAGACCTTTGCCTTGAAGGTGGGGTCGTTGGCGATGTCAGTGATGCCGTCAAGGCACTTGAGTACCCATAGGCCGTTGCGATAAGCGTAGCGATCACTGGCACCCTCGTATTTGAGGGCGGCCATGGCACCTTGCACCTCCCAGTCCCGGTACTCCCTAAACACCTCCTTGAAACGCCCGAGCTTCTCGAGGTGCCAAGCTACATCATCCGGCTTGCAAGTGGTCTTGATTTCCACCACCACGATGGAGCCGCCATTCACCAGGGTCATGTCCACTTCCAGTTCGCGGCCTTGCGCATCGTAACCGCTGCGGGCTTCGGTCATCTGGGTCACGTTCACGCCCCGCTGCTTGAAGAGCTTGACGGTGCCCGGGCGCATCAGCGCTTCCACCAACTTGCCCCACTGTCCGGTGAACAATTCGCTCAACGCTTTGATCTTGAGGTCAGTCTCCTGCATGCGCCGGTCGGTTTCCTGCATGCGCCGGTCGGTTTCCTGCATTTGCCGGTCGGTTTCCTGCATTTGCCGGTCGGTCTCGCGTTGGGTCACGGCAAGACTGGCAACCAATTCCTTGAGTTCGGCGTCGGACATGTTCGGAAGATGACACGGCCAGAGATCACAGTCAAGCGAAGTGGGCTCGTCCCGGTGCCCCTCCAATTCCTCAAGCGTGACACGGCCATGGCGGCCATTTGAAGGTGTGTTCAACCCGGCGGAACCGAAACTCGCGGGCAAAGAGGGATTTAGGGGCCTGGGATTTCAGCTGGCAGTGCCGGTATTTTGAGCTAGAGTCAGCGGGTCGCTGCTGAGGCTCGCGGATCCGGTCAAGGAAACCGGTCGGGCGGCAGAAGCCACCTGTCCTCGCCTACCCAAAAAAACTGATGAACCATCGCACCATGTGGCCCTTAGGTCTTGCCCTCGCCCTGCTGGGATTTTTCTTGTCGGCCCACGGCCAAAATCCGCCCGGCTTCAAGGACCTCAACATGGGCGACACCGCGCCAGAGTTCAAGTTGACCGGCGTTGATGACAAAACCATGTCGCTGGCTGATTTCAAGGACGCTAAGTTTCTCGCCGTCGTGTTCACCTCTAACCACTGCCCGGTTTCCCACGCCGCCGAGCCACGATTGATTAAAACCTATCAGGAATACAAGGACCGCGGCTTGGCCGTGGTGGCGATCAACCCGAACCACCCGGACGGCTTGCGGCCCGACGAGCTGGGATACTCCAAATATGGCGATAGTTTTGCCGAGATGAAACTATATGCAAAGGAGGAGAAATTTCCGTTTCCCTTTCTTTATGATGGCGAAACCCAGTCGGTGGCAATGGCCTACGGTTGCCTAGCCACTCCACATGTCTTCCTGTTCGACCAAGAGCGCAAACTCCGCTACAAAGGATGGATCGACGACTGCCGCTTTCCAGGCGACGAGTATGTGACCCGTCCGGATTTCCGCAATGCCGTCGCCGCCTTGGTCGCCGGCCAACCCGTGCCGGTACCCGTCACAGGCCCGATTGGTTGCTCGACGAAGTGGCGCATCAAGAAGTCAGAAGTCGCCAGGGACGATGAGAAGTGGGCCTCGCTGCCGGTATCCATCGACCTGATCGATGCCGCCGGGGTGGCCAAACTGCGTGCCAACGCAAGTTCCAAGTACCGCCTGATCAACGTCTGGTCCACCACCTGCGCCCCATGCGTCGAGGAGTTTCCGGTGCTCGTCCGAGTGGCACGCCGCATGGGTATGCGCCCCTTCGAGTTGATCACTCTATCCACCGACATGCCTCAGGATAAGGCCAAGGCCGAAGATTTCCTGCGCAAACATCACGCCGGGCTGCCCGAACACCTCGAGGACAGCCTCGCCAACGAAGGCCGAAAAACCAACAACTACCTTTGCACCGATCCCAGCGCTGCCGCGCTCATCAAGGCGCTCGATCCGGAGTGGGCCGGCCCCGAACCTCACACCATCATGGTAGCTCCCGGCGGTGCCATCGCATTCCGGCATACCGGCAAGCTCAGCGAGGCGGAATTGCTAGAAAAAGTCATCGCCGTTCTGACCCCCTACTATCAGCCCTAACGGCATCCTCAGCTGCCGCCGAACATAGGCGTGATGATCAACAGCAGCGACAAGACAACGAGTATCACCACGGCACTCCAGCCAATGAGATTGTTGAAGCGATTGTTGACGTATTTGCCCATGATCTTCTTGTTGTTTACTAACAGGATCATGCACACCAGAACCATCGGTAGAAGCAGGCCGTTGAGCACCTGAGACCACAGTGAAATGGAAATGAGCGGCGCGTTTGGCACCAGGATGATGACGGCGGAAAGCACCAGGATGCCGGTGTAGAGGACGTAAAACTCCTTGGCCTCATCCCACTTCTTGTCAATCCCAGCCTCAAATCCAAACGCCTCGCACACGTAAAAGGCCGTCGCCAAGGGCAATATAGTCGCAGAAAAAATCGACGCGATAAACAATCCGAAGGCAAATACCTGCGAGGCAAATGCCCCCGCCAGCGGCTTGAGCGCCAGAGCCGCGTCCTTCGCCTCGTTGATCTGAATGCCATTGACGTGCAGGGTGGAGGCACAGGCGACAATGATGAAGAAGGCGACCACCACGGTGGCCACGCAGCCGACGACGATGTCAATGAGGGAGTATGCGTAATTCTTCATCTTCAGGCCCTTTTCGATGACCGAAGATTGCATGTAGAATTGCATCCAAGGGGCGATAGTGGTGCCGACGATTCCTATGATCATGGCCATGCTCTTGGTATTCATTTCAAACTGCGGATGAATCACCGCATGGCCGATCTCACCCCAATTCGGCTTGCCCATCAAAGCTGATACCACATACATCAACAACGACACACTAAAGATAAGAAAAATGCGCTCGGCAAACTTATAGGTCCCCTTCACCACTAAAAACCAAACCAAAAATCCCACGATCGGAACGGATATGTATTTGCTCACCCCGAATACCTCCATGCTGCCGGCCACCCCGGCAAATTCAGTGGTAGTATTGCCAATGTCGGCTATCAACAACCCGATGAAAATGAAAAATGTGATCTTCACTCCGGCATTCTCCCGGATGAGATCAGCCAACCCCTTGCCCGTGACAATGCCCATCCGCGCATTCATCTCCTGAATAACCACTAACACCACAAATGACGGGATCAGCGTCCACAATAGGTTGTAGCCGTACACCGCTCCAGCCACCGCATAAGTGGTGATCCCCCCCGCATCGTTATCCACACTGCCAGTGATGATGCCTGGCCCCAAAATAGCCAGAAACAGTCCCAGCTTCTGGTAGAATGATTTCTTGTTCTTAAACATTCCGCGAAAAAAAATTCTATTTGTTAGTCCTGCGTTTGCCCATCAAGTCATCGATGACGTCGTCGATGACGACCATGCCTTGGAGCACGTTGTGGCGGTCAACGACGGGGATGGCGAGCAGATTGTATTTGGAGACGATTTCGGCGATCTCGGTGATTCCTTGATAGTCACTCAGGTGCACCGGTGCTGGCTGCATGATCTGGCTAACCTTCATCTCGACCGGGTGAATTACCAGATCCCTCAGCGAAAACGTGGCGATGAGAACCTCGGCCTCATCGGTCACAAACAGATTGTACAAGGCCTCGGCCTCGGGCTTTTTCTCACGCAAATCAGCGAGCACCTCGCCGATGGTGGCGTTTTCATTGAATGACAGGACTTCGGTGGACATGATGCTGCCGACCGAATCATCGGGGTAATAGAGCAATTCACGGACTTCCTGCGAGGTATCTTCGCCCATTTCATTGAGCAAGAGTTCCACCTTGTCGTCTTCCAGGGCATCAAAGATATCGGCGACCTCGTCTGCCGGCATCTTGTCGAGCAGGTCCGCTGCTTTTTCTATCGAGAGGCTCTCAAGGATGCGGACCTGGGCGTCAATCTCTAACTCCTCAAGCACGTCTGCTGCTTTTTCTTCGTCTAGCGAGGAGAACACCTCGGCGCTCGCCTTGCGCCCGAGGTCCTCGATGATATCAGCAAGGTCGGACGGGTGCAGCGTCTGGAGCCGGGAATGGCTTTTTGAGAGTTTGATGTTGAGATTGGAAAAATCGATGGCCGCCACATCTTCCCAGAGGATGAATTTGGAGGACAAGCTGGCTCCGAACATGGAGACCAGGGATTTGATAGGCCTGGCAATACCCACCCGCCGCAACAAACCCTCTATGCCAATGTCAACCGCCACTGCATAAGTGCCGTTGACAATGGATACCAAGCGAACGTCGTTGACCCGAACCAACTTGCGGCCGTTGAGATCAACAATTTGCTTATCTAACACGCTGTCCACCAAATACAGGTCATTCTCAATATGCTCCCCTGACAACTCATCGAGCTTGTCACAGACGACCTTCAATTTGCCGGTGGATTTTTCGATGCGAAAATGCCGGAAGGCCAAAAAGAGTGTGCGCTTCTTTTGTTTGATCTTGATGCCGTTGACCGAAGGATGGCCCGAGGTGTAGCTTGAGGACTCCGAATCAACCAACAAATCCTTGACCACGCCGATGCAATTACCATGAGCGTCGAACGCCTTGGTATCAATGATGCGGCTTAAATAAAATGTGGTGAAGGAAGCCATGGAAACCCGCGCGGAGCATCGCGGCAGTGGATTGCCCCGTCAAGGTGAATACGCCCCCAAATGCCGCAGCGTAGAGACTCTAGAAGCATCAGCCTCGCTTTCACACACGGCCAAGCCGCCCGTGCCCCCAAGAGGAGAATACGCTGAGCTTGGCTCGGGACTGCCAATCACTTCGGCTGGTCCGGGACGGCGATTTGGTATTGTTTGGCGAGATCCAACGCGGCGCTACGTACAAAACCGTCCGATTTGAGGAGGCGCGGCAGTTCGGCGCTCAAGGCGGGCTTGATCTCGGCGGCATCGCGTTTGGCCAGCGGCCGCCAGCAGCCGGTCAATGGATCGACAGGCGGAGGCTCGAGCCAGAGGGCGAGCAGGCGCAAGGATTCCTTTTGAATTTCGACGGGGATGGAGGGATCGCCGGGCAGTTTGAGGAGGCGGGTGGAATTGGCGGGTCCGCCGAGGCGGAAGGCATTGTGGATGAGCCTGCGCAGCATGAGCGGTGTCCATGGGCGTGCGGCAAGGTTGTCCAACAGAAAGCCCAACGACACGCGAACTTCATCCAGGGACAAATCCGTGACGGCCCGGATCGCCTCGTCGGCCACTTGCACGTCCGGATCGTTGATGAAAGTGGCAACATCTGGATCGTGCATTCGGCGCAATGCAACGGTGGCCGCCAGACGTACCGCCGGCGACGGGAAGCGCTCAAGGCCGGCAAGCACGCCTGGATTGGGCGCAATGTGCTGGAACGCGTAGGCACCGGCGTGGCGCAGGTAGGGGTCCTGATTGTTGTTAGCCTTGAGAAAATTGCAAAGTGGGCTGTAGAAGCCGATCACTTTGAGTTTACCGATGGATAGGGCGGCAAAGTAGCGGACGCGTGGGGATTCGTCTATGAGCATTGCGGCGAGCGGGAGTCCGTCGGCGGTGATGTATGTGTCAACCGGTTGCAGGGTATCGCGTTGCCTAACGTCTGGTGGGCGGATGAACCGGTTTTCGGCGTCACCGATGGCGCGGACGGCTTGGGCGCGGATTTCCGGATCGGGGTTTTTGAGCAATCCAGCGAGTTGTTGACCGGCAGCGATGCGCAGCTTGTTGTCGGGAATAATCCCAAATCCGTCATTCTTGACCACGGGCGAACCGGACCCACGCCGAGCAAGTATGCCCAATCCCCAAACGCCATGCACCCGCTCTATCAGGTCGGCGGATGCAGTGGCTGCAACGAAACGCGGCAATGCGTCAGGCAGGCGGCTGATGGCGAGTTGGGCCCGGAGGCGGATGCGGGCGTCCGGATGGCGGAGCAAAGTGCCCAGTTCTGCGGAATTGCGCTGATCAAACCCCTCGCGAACGAGTTTGGCGGTGGCAGCGGCCTCTGCGGCGCGCCAAGTATTGGAACCCGCATCAAGGGCGTAGAGTCGGTGCTTGCCGGCAGCTGTGAGCAAAAGCTGCCCGTCCCATGAGTATTGGGCGGCGGTGGCGGCAATCCCCCGCAGCAATGGCCGGGAATCACTCACTTCCATGCCTGCCCCGGCGGCTTTCATTTGATAGGAGATGATGCCTGAATGGGCGGCGTCGCCGGCTTGCTCGCAGATGAGCAGACGGCCGGCTTCGGCTTCGAGCAAACCGGTGCCTGGATGAATGGTTAGACCGAGGGGATTGGCGCTGAGCTGGGCGGCGGGTGGAAGGATATATGCGGGTCGGAGGTCATGCTTGAGCTCGCCCATGTGCTCGTCGATCCAGGGATTGGGCGGTGCCTCTGGCAGGCCGATTTGCCGGTGAAAGTCATGCAGCGTTTGGTATTCCATGAGCCAGCCGGAGTCGCCGCCCTCCGCCAGATAGATAAGGCGGGCCGCCTCGCCCAGGCCCGATGCCGGCTCCACGGTGAACGCGTTGCCGAGGGCATCAAAGGCGACGCCTTGCGGATCACGCAAACCGGTGTGAAACACCTCGAAGCCGCTGCCATCGGCCTCGACGCGGAAGGCGCAGCCTTGGTTGGGATAGATCTCGCGCTTGCCGTCCTTGGTGGTGATGTGCAGGCCGCGGTCGCCCATGGTTCCGTAGAGGCGGCCATCCGGGCCGAGAGTCAAGCCGCGCAAGGCGTGGTCTGCGGCAGTGAGGTGTACGCCGAAGCCATCCAGCAGGGTCTTGGGCAGGTCTGCCTTGCTATCGCTCTTGTCATTCTCATCCTGCAAGAGCATGAGTGCGGGGAGGCCAGCGAGATACACGGCTCCCTGATAGGCAAAGACCGCGCCGAGATTGCCACAAAAGGTGCCGGCCGATGAGGCACCGTAGCCTTCTCCTATAAGGGAGGATTGTCCAAAGAGCCCGTCGCTATTGGCATCCGACAGACGCCGGACCCGGCCGAATTTTCCCATCCGGTAGGCTGCTGGTATTTGGTCCTTCCACTTTTCCAAAAGCGCGAGGCTGTCGGCGGAGGTTTTCGCCGCGAGGTTTTCAAGAAACCACTCCATGGGTTGGCTCCCGAGCGCCCCGTCGGCCTTACTGGTCTGCTGTTCGACGATAAGCACCCGGCTTTGGTCATCCATGGCCAGAGCGATAGGCACCAAGCCGTCTGGTGGCACGGCCGTGGCCGCAACCTTGAGGAGCGTGCCGGCTGGAATTTCAACGCCTGGGTGCCCCGTGGCCGCCACAAGGGGCAGCGCGGGCTCGGCGGCACCGAAGGTCAAACCTAAACCATAGGCGACAACTGATGAGCAAACAATCCGGATCATGGCTGTGGAGCCGACATATTGGGTCGGCCGACTCAAGGTGCAATGCCGGACCGCTAAATGGAATCACAATTTCATCGTCATCCGCCAGCCCGGTGCAAGTGGACCTGCCCGTCAAGCTGGGGCGAAAGGACTTCAGTAGCCTCCGCATTCCTTTGATCTGTGCTTGTTTCAGGCAGACTGCCCCCGCTGGTCGTTTCATCCATTGCGCAAATTGGTCAAAGATTGCGCGCTTCAGCAAAAGAAAAGGATTGTGTTCCTTGGATGTGGCGGTAATTTTTTTCAGGAGATGGCATTGCGCAATGCCAATCCTGGTATTTACTTGGTAGTTGCTCAATAAGTGCAACTACCGATTGTATCACCCTTCACTGAAAACCTCTCATGAAAATCCCATCTGACGGCCACCGGACCGGCGGCTTTGCCTTAATCATCACCTTGGCGTTGATGGTGCTGCTCACGCTACTTGTCGTGGGCCTGTTGTCGCTTTCGAGCGTGTCGTTGCGGACTTCGGCGGCGGGCGAGGCGATGGCCACGGCCCGCTCCAACGCGCGGCTGGCATTGATGCTGGCGCTCGGCGAATTGCAACGCAGCGCAGGCACCGACCAGCGGGTCACCGCCCGGGCCGATATCCTCGACTCCAAAATTGCCAACCCCCAGATCACCGGCGTCTGGGAATCCATGGAAATCAAAGCCACTTCGCCGCCCTCGGCCGCCGACTACAAGATGCCGGCCAAGGACGCGAAATTCAAGTCATGGCTGGTGTCCAGCCCGGACCCGCTGGCAGCCCGCAAGGCCGCCTTTGCCAGGCAGGAAGCCACCTCGCCGCTGATCCTCTGGGGCAAGGGCACCCTGGGCGAAAAGGAACTGAGCACCCGCACGGTGAACGCGACTAAAGTGCCGCTGAGCGCCTCCATCAAAAACCCAACCACCGGCGCCCTGGCCTGGGCGGTGCTCGACGAGGGCCTCAAAGCGCGCGTCAACACCCCTTACATCGCCAACGCCGTGACCCCAGGTTCGAAAACCGTCCAACTCGGGGCCGGCCAGCGCCCAGGCGTCGAGTTTATCGACGGGCTTTCCGGGCTCGAACGCAGCCTTTTCAACAATGACAAGGCACCTTTCGCCACAATCCAAAAAGGGGTCACCCGCCTGAATTACGGCTTGGCCGCTCAAAACCTCGGCAAAGCCACCCGCGAGGCGCTGCAAGCCGTCGCCCACGATATCACCACCCAGTCCATCGGCCTGTTCACCGACACCGCCCACGGCGGCTTCAAGCAGGATTTTCACCTGTTAACCAATACCGCCGCCCTGCCGGCAAACTACAAGGACAGCGGCATCTACGCATCCCGCCTGAGCCTCAACAAGGCCAATGCTCCCTCCGATCCGACGTGGGCCTCGCTGCGGGATTTTAGCCGCCTCTATCGCGATAAACTCCTCAGCACGGGCGGCGTGCCTTACCTCACAACCCAGTTGCCCCCGGGCTATAAGGCTGCTAGCGGCGATCCCCCATCCGTCGTGATCAATCAGGCTCCGGCCCCAGGACTTGTGCTGCTGCCGACCATTGCCAAAGTCCAAGTGCTCTTCGCCTTGGTCGCCAACGATATCTATCTGTACGAACGCGGCGAGCCGGTCTCACAAATCCAGTTGCACGGCCCCCAGGGGAGTTACTTCGCCGGCACCAAGTACAAGTACGAGCTGGACTTGCAATACACCCCCATCATCACACTCCACAATCCCTACAACGTCGCTCTGGAGTGCCGCGATATGCACATTGAATTTCTCAACGTGCCCTTTGCCGCCACCGTCTATCGCAATGGCGAGCCCCAAAACACCGGCCTCGCCCCGCTCGACCAAATGTTCTACACCGACAACGAATTGGGCCTAGTCAACAAGCGCTTTGCAATGAGCCTCAAGGACAAAGCGGCCGACGGCACGCCGGGCTCCACCACCTTCCGCTTGCTGCCCGGCGAAGTGAAGATCTTCTCGCCTTACCTCGACCCCAACCACACTTGGCGGATGGAACAACAGGGGAACCGGATTTACTGGGACTTCGACAGCAAGGACGCCGGTACCAACTTTACCCAGAACATCGTTGCCATCCCCGGCTGGCGCGGCGACGGCATCGGCTTCGTCCTCGATTGGTGGGACCCGGCCCCGATGCGCATCGGGGGCGACGACAAACCCTTCGGCCGCTGGGCCGGCTGCCTCGGGCTCGCTCCGGATGACAGACTCCATATCGTGTTTGCCCCACAAAGCATGCCCCTTGCGAATAATAAATTCGTCATCCAAATGACTGCCACCCCCAGCGGGGCCACCTCGCCGGTGTCCACCGGAGCGCTCGAATTCAACTATGAGACGGCCACCGGCCTGCGTAAATTCATCTTGGGCAGTGACTCGGGCACCCTGCGTTACCCCGCCACCGGGGACATCGGAACCATGGATATTTTTGACCATCAAACGGTGGCGATCAAGGATCGGATTCACGCCAAGCCATTCTGCCTCATCAGTGCCCAAGGCAAGACCACCGCTGGTGGCCACCCCGCAGATAACGTCGAAGGCCGCCTCGCCACCAAACCCTGGTGCTTCGCTCATGCCAATATCGTCGGCTCCTCCCAAAAAGTCCTCACCGAACACTCCGCCAATTTCTCCCACGAAATCGATATGCAGGCGCTCGAAGTTAAAACCGGCTCCACTGCCTTGGTCGGCATCGACCAACAGGACCGCGGCAATTTCATGTCTGGCCTCTCCCGCGACTTCGGCGTCAAATTCGGCGGCCTCTACGATGTGCCCCTCGCTCCCATCCAAAACTTCGCCACCCTCAACGGAGCCAATCCCGGCGGTGCCTCAGGCTTCCTGCCACGCTTCGCCCAACCCATCGGAAATTCCTGGGCCCATCCCCTCATCGCACCCAGCCACTTGATGGAGGTCAAAAGCGGTGGAAACTACCTCGACCACTCGTTCCTTCTCAACCTCGCATTCTATGACAGCTTCTATTTTTCCGGCCTGGCTGATCAAAGCGGCAAATTCAGCAGTGGCAAATCCACCGCCTCCCTTGTCACCGACTTCGCCGCCGGCAAACCACTGAATGACCCGCGCCTGCTGCTGCACCAGCCCGATACCCGCCCCGCCAGCGACCTTGCCACGGAAATCGCCAAGCCCGACGCATACACCCGCATCGCCTCCTGGCAATTGATGCAAGGTGCCTTCAACGTCAATTCTACCTCAGTCCTCGCTTGGAAGGCGATGCTCGCATCCATTCACGATTCCCAGGCCGTCATCAACCAACTCAGCAAGGCCGCCAAACCCCCCAGCTCCAAATTCTCCGATCTAACGGCCACGAAAAAGACCGAAGCTCGCATCAGCCGGTTTCGCTTGCCGATTGCCTTGTCCGCAGCGGATGGTGCTGACCCCAAAGATGGCTATTGGCTCGGCCCTCGCGAGTATTCAGATTACCAATTGACCGCGCTCGCCCAAAGCATCGTCAAGCAAGTGCGGCTGCGCGGCCCGTTCCTATCCATGGCCGAGTTTGTCAACCGCCGCCTGGGCACCGATGATACCGCCCAGCGGGGGGCCTTGCAGCAAGCGATTGATGAAAGCGTGCTCAATCAGGGATTCGCCGAGAATGCCAACGTCAACGCCGGCTATCAAATTCCAGCCGCCAAGGTGGCCTCCTACAAATACCTCAACCCCACCGCCGGCAGCGGATCTAGCTATCAGGGCGCCCCGGGGTTTCTATCCCAGGCAGATATCCTCAACGTGTTAGGTAATGCCGCCACCGCACGCTCAGACACATTCACCATCCGTGGCTACGGCGAAGCACGCGACGCCTCTGGCAAAATTACCGCTCACGCCACCTGCGAGGCAGTCGTCCAACGATTCCCCGAATGGGTCGATCCCGCCGACCCCGTTGAAACCGCTCCTGCCCAACTCAAGAGCCAGGCTAACAAAAATTTCGGCCGCCGTTTTCTCATCACCTCTCTGCGCTGGCTTAATTCCGACGAAATCTAACTAACCAACTCCACCCTTCATCCTGACTTTTCTCATGCGCCTGCTTTGCATTTGTCTGTTCGCACTTTGTCCCATCCTTAGCCATGCCCAAGAGGCCCGCAAGGTGAGTTGCCGCTTCGTTTGCTTTGAGGGCGCGGTCCCTCCGCCACCCCTCATCAATGTCTTCGATAAGGGCATCGAGGTCACCTGCACCGTCCCGGCTAACACGTTTTCCGAACCTCTCGTGTGCTACGCCAAAACCAACGTAATCACCTTCGTCTCCTCGGATAATCGCGCCACCGTTGCCACTGCCAACATCCCGGAGCATGTGAAAGCCGCTATCCTGGTATTTGTTCCCGCAGCAAAGGCGGCCGACCCCGTCCAGTGGCGCATCTTTGTGATCGAAGACACCGTCAAGAATTTTCCCGATGGCGGGGCCTTCGTCGCTAATTTATACAAGCAGGATATCCGCTTCATCCTCGGCGAAAAAAATATCATCCTCAAATCCGGCACCGATCACGGATTCGCCCGCCCGGAAAAGCGCGATGCTTTCAACATGGCCCCGGTCATCTTTCAATTCCAGCAAAACGACGCTTGGCGCACCACCAGCGAAACCCTCCTCCGCTTCGTCCCGGGCATGCGCTACCTGATCTTTGCCTACATTGATACCGCCTCCGGCCGTCCTCGCATCTCCACCTTCCAGGACTTCATGCCCGTGGTCGTCCCTCCTCCATCCAAACTCACCGTCCCACCCATCAAGCCAACACCCACCCCTACTAAACCCACAAGCCCTCCAGCCAGACTAACGAACCCAGCCACCAAACCGTCGATCCCACCAGCCGCCCCCCAGTAGCGGCCTGCGCAAACGTCAGCCGTGGCCGCGCAGGTATCGACTTCGTGTGGCAAGCGAAGCGCGACACCGCTTTGGCTAGATACCGGACCACGCTGCGTCCTCCCAAAGCCTGTTCCCTCACCAGGATTCCCGCGTTCCCTCCCGAGAACTCACGTCTTCCCGGTTTGTGCGATGCATAACCGCGGGACGGCTTGTGCATCTTGTGAACCTCGCTGCTCGCCCGGTCCAGCCAAAGCGGCGCAGATGATGGGGTCAGTCCTCGCATGGTAACATTTTTTGGGTTCATTACTCGTCTGTCCAGTCGACACTTAGTGAATCCGACTTGCTCGCTTCGTTGTCGAAGACGAGGTCGAACACCGAGTTCTGAGCCTCACTGCGGCCTCCCAGAGCCCGCTTCCTCACCAAGTTTCCCGTCTTCCGGGCTTGGGAGGTAAATTACCGCGAAATGGATTGCTCATGTTGAGAACCCCGCAAATCAACTCGCTGCATCCTTGACACGCTAACACGCCGCACTAGCATCAGATGCCTGTGGCGCATTTGCCAGAAATGCCAGTTCCCCCTTGAAGCCCAGCTCCCACCCATGTCCCCGCTTGAAGCTCTAACCACCCTGAACCTGCTGCCGAAAATCGGCCCGATCCGGGTGCGCCGCTTGTTGGAAGCCTTTGGCGACGCTGACGCCATTCTCAGCACTCCCAAGGATCGGCTGATGCGCGTCGATGGCATCGGCGAGGAAACGGCCACCATCATCCGCAGCTGGCAGGATCACGCCGATCCAATCGCCGAACTCGCCGAGGCCGCCAGCCGTGGCATCGCGGTCGTCACTCAGGATGACGCGGACTACCCCGCCCCGCTCCGCGATATCTACGACCGACCGCTGCTGCTCTACGTCTGGGGCAAACTCGAACCTCGCGACCGCCACGCCATCAGTATCGTCGGGTCCCGCCGCGCCACAACCTACGGCACCCAGGCCACCAAGAAGTTTTCCTATCAAATCGCCCAGGCCGGCTTCACCATCGTCTCTGGATTGGCCCGCGGGATCGATACCGCCGCCCACGAGGGGGCGATAGCGGCTGGCGGGCGCACCATCGCGGTGATCGGATCGGGCCTGGCCCAGCTCTATCCTCCTGAAAACATTGGCTTGGCGGAGAGAATTGCCGACGGTCATGGGGCCGTGGTTTCGGAGTTTCCTCTGCACACTTCCCCCGACAAGCAAACATTTCCGATGCGCAACCGCATCGTCGCCGGCTGGGCCCGGGCGGTGCTCGTCATCGAATGTCCCGCCTGGTCCGGCTCACTCATCACTGCCAACCTCGCCACCGAATATGGCAAACCGGTCTTTGCCGTCCCGGGCCCGATTGACAAGCCGACGTTTGCCGGTTGCCACCAACTCATCCGAGAAGGTGCCACCCTAGTGGCCGATCCCGGCCACCTCCTCGATGACCTCGGCGAACTGCCCTTCGCCCGCCCGGCCACCCCAGCCGATGAGCCCGACTCCATCCCCGAACTGCCCCCCGAAGAAGCCGCTGTCTTCGCCGCCGTCACCAGCGACGAAGCCTCTGTGGACCGCATCATCGAACGCTGCGGTCTGCCCGCCTACGTCGTCACCGCCACCCTCATGAAACTCGAAATGCGCCGCCTCGTGCGCGCCTTCCCAGGCTTCCGCTACGCCCGTCGCTAACAACTCGCCAGCCTTTCAACAATCCATCTCGCTCACTTGATCTTCCAATCGCTCCCGCTGGAGCACATCCTTGATCGCAGTCATCCATGTGAAAGCCATAACAACTCACACGCGGTGATTGACTGACCCGCCCTGCGGGTGAATGCTCATTTGATGAGTCTTGAAATTTGCGTCGATACCCTGGCCTCGGTCGATGCCTGTGCCCTTGCCGGGGCCGACCGGATCGAACTCTGCGCAGGCTTGGTCGAGGGCGGTACCACCCCGAGCATCGGCCTCTTGCATGCCGCAAGAAGCAGGTTCCCCGGCAAGATCATGGCCATGCTGCGTCCACGTGCCGGGGATTTCGTCTATTCCGACGCCGAAGTCGAATTGATGCTCCACGAAATCGACTTCCTCCGGGAGCAGGGCGCGGATGGCATCGTCTGTGGGATGCTGACCCCTGAAGGAGATGTTGATACCGACCGAATGGAATGTATAATCGCCCGAGCTGCCGGGCTTGATTTCACGTTTCACCGTGCGTTTGACGTGAGCCGTGATTTGGAGCAATCCTTGGAAACGCTCATCGCCCTAGGGGTGCCGAGGGTACTCACCAGTGGCGGCCAGCCGGATGTGCGGCGCGGCCTTGATGCGCTTACTCTGTTAGCCAACCAGGCAGCCGGGCGCATTCGTATTCTCCCCGGTGGTGGCGTGACGCCGGAGATGATTCCTGAAATCATCCGCCGCACCGGGGTGGGCGAGATCCACCTGTCAGCGCGGGAGGCGGTCCCCAGTCCGATGCGCCACCGGCGGCCGGACATCCCGATGGGTGCCGCCTCCGTCCCTGGCGAATACGAACGCAAGACCGCCTCCGTACCCATCATTCGCGCCGCCCTCGCCGCCCTCGTCAGCATGGGACTATAGGTTGATCCCACGCCCGTGGCCCCAGAGCCTGCCACGATGTTAATCTTTAGTTAGAGAGGCCCGCCAAGCGGCGAAAAGCACGGAATTTCGGCTGATCTAACAGCTCTAATCCTTGTGTTTTCAAGCCCTCCGCGTTGTCACGAAATTGCTCGCCTAGAGCCGTGGGACTTGCAGAGAGTTTGGTATTTTTTTCTTGGCCGAAACTAGCCCTAGTGGCATCATGAGCAGGCCAAATACCATATATAGTGATTCATTCGTTTTTACAAACTTTCGTCGCAAGCCCTAGCCCCCGCCACCCTGTTCCCCGTCTTCAGTCATGACACCGCTCTCTCCAACCCTCACCTTTTCATCTCGTCGCATGTCCACGCCCGCCCCTCAAGCCGCTTGCGGCCTTGTGTTTGAAAACCAGTTCAGCACGCCTGACGTCGATCCGTTCGAGGATATCGAATGGGAATTCCGCACCGCAGAGATCACCGACAGTTCAGCCAAGGCGATTTTCCGCCAGGAAAACGTTGAGGTTCCCAAAGAATGGAGCGAACTGGCGACGAAGATTGCCGTGTCGAAATATTTTTATGGGGATCTTTCCCGTGGAACGGACCCGAAGGCCGGCGGCCGGGAAAGTTCGGTGCGCCAACTCATCCACCGGGTGACGCGCTCGATCACGGACTGGGGGATTGCCGATGGCTATTTCGCCGACGAAGAAAGTTCAGCGGCATTTTACGCCGATCTGACGTGGTTGTGCCTGCACCAGCACGGTGCCTTCAATTCGCCGGTGTGGTTCAACGTCGGCCTCTATCACCAGTACGGCACTGGCAAGCACTCCGGTGAAGGCACCTGGTATTACGATCGCAACGCGGGCAAGGCGATGCGGGCACCGACCCAGTATCAATACCCCCAGGCCAGCGCGTGTTTCATTCAGGGCGTGGGCGACACGATGGAGGACATCATGCGGTTGGCGGCCTCGGAGGCCCTGTTATTCAAGTACGGTTCGGGCACCGGTTCGGACCTTTCCACCCTGCGCTCCACCCGCGAAAAACTCTCCGGCGGCGGCCGCCCATCTGGCCCGCTGTCCTTCCTTCGTGTTTATGACCAAGTGGCCAACGTGGTTAAATCCGGCGGCAAGACCCGCCGAGCCGCCAAGATGAACACCCTCAAGGATTGGCATCCGGACATCGAGGAATTCATCGAAGCCAAGACCCTCGAAGAGAAAAAGGCTTGGGCACTCATCGAACAAGGCTATGACGGCAGCTACAACGGCGACGCTTATGGCTCGGTGATGTATCAAAATGAAAATCTCTCGGTGCGCGCCAGCGACGAGTTCATGCAGGCCGCCGTCGAGGGCCGAGATTGGTGGACCAAGCGCGTCAGCGATGGCGATCCCTGCGAGAAAAAGAATGCCCGCGAACTGTTGCGCAAAATCGCCGAGGGCACCCACGTCTGCGGCGACCCCGGCATGCAGTTCGACACCACCATCCACGAATGGCATACCTGCAAAGGCACCGGCCGCCAAAATTCCACCAACCCCTGCTCCGAATACCTTTTCCTCGACGACACCGCCTGCAACCTATCCTCGCTCAACCTGCTGCGCTTCAAACATGCCGACGGCTCGTTTGATATCGACCGCTTCCGCGCCGCAGTGCGCATCTTCATCACCGCCCAGGAAATCCTCGTCGATAACGCCAGCTACCCGATCAAGAGCATCACAGAAAATTCGCATATTTTCCGCACCTTAGGCCTCGGCTATGCCAACCTCGGTGCCCTCATCATGAGCTACGGCCTCGGTTACGACAGCGACGAAGGCCGCGCTCTGGCCGGTGCCATCACCTCTGTGATGACCGGTCACGCCTACGCCTGCAGCGCGGAAATGTCTGCTGTGTTAGGCCCGTTCAGAGGGTATCGTGACAGCCGTTGCAGTGGCGTGGACCATCCGCCTGTGAGCACCAACGAACCGTCGATGCTCGCCGTCATGCACAAGCATCAGGCCGCCATCGACCAGATCCAGGACGAACCCCGTTCCGCCCACATCAAACAGGCCGCCCGCTTGGAATGGGAGCGCGCTCTCGAACTGGGCCGCGCCCACGGCTACCGCAACGCCCAGGTGACCGTGCTGGCCCCCACCGGCACGATTGGATTCCTGATGGATTGCGATACCACCGGCATCGAACCGGAAATCGCATTGGTCAAATACAAACTCCTCGCCGGCGGCGGCATGCTCAAAATCGTCAACCAAACCGTCGAACTCTCGCTGCGCAACCTCGGTTACAGCAAGCCGGAAATTACTGCCATCCTCGCCCACATCGAACGTTACGATACCATTGAAACCGTCGTTGATGAGCAAACCGGTGAACCTGTGCGCAGCGGCCTCAAGGATCTGCATCTATCAGTGTTCGATTGTGCGTTTAAGGCCCACCGTGGTACCCGCAGCCTCCACTATACCGGCCACATCCGCATGATGGCAGCCGCCCAACCCTTCCTCAGCGGCGCCATTTCAAAAACCGTCAACCTCCCCGAAAGCGCCACCGTCGAGGAGATTATGCAAACCTACATCGAGGCTTGGAAGCTCGGCCTCAAGGCAGTGGCCATCTACCGCGACGGCTCAAAGCGCAGCGCCCCCCTCAACACCCGCCAAACCAAGGATATGGGCGGCAGCGCCGAACCCGCCGCCGTCGTGGTGGCTGCACCGGAAATGTTGGAATTCGGTCGGCGTATCGCCGAGCTCAGCGCTGAAAACGCCGCACTGCGCCAGCAACTCGATAGCCCGCACCGCCGCAAAATGGCGGATACCCGCATGTCGCTGACCCACAAATTCGAGATCGCAGGCCACGAAGGGTACATCACCGTCGGCCTCTACGCCGATGGCCAACCCGGCGAATTGTTCGTCCAAATGTCCAAAGAAGGCAGCACCATCGGCGGCCTCATGGACACGGTCGCCACCCTCACCTCCATCTCCTTGCAATACGGCGTGCCTCTCGAACAAATGGTGAAAAAATTTGCCTATCAGCGGTTCGAGCCCAGCGGATTCACCAAAAATCCGGATATCCGTACCGCTTTCAGCATCACCGACTATGTCTTCCGCTGGATGGGTTGCCAGTTCATCAAGGGCTATCGCGAAGCCACTTCGCCTGACTCCTATCAGGAAGACCTGCCCATGCCGGAAATCACCGAAATGGAAAAAGCCGCTGTCAACCGCCCGGTGCGCGAGTTGAGCCGCACCGGTGACGACCTCTCGGTCTTGCCCGTCGCCGGCCATGATCGCGTCAAAACTGCTCTTGGCAGTGCCTTTATGGGCATCACCTGCTCAAATTGCGGCTCCGACAAGGTCATCCGTGCAGGCGCTTGCGGTTGTTGCACCCAATGCGGTACCAGCCAAGGATGCAGCTGAAATCAGCCCCTTGCCCGCGAGGCTAGCAGCAGAAACGGGGCCGGCCGGCGCGTGCCCAACGCGCCGTAGCGGGCGACTCGCCAGCTCCGTTCTCCCAGCGCCTCAAACCATCGTACTACCGCGGCAGCCTCCAGCGCACCGCTGGGGTGGCCGGGATAACAAACCACCGCCAGCCCGCCGCCCGCCCTGAGCAGCCCGCTGGCGCATTCCAGTCCCTGGAGGGTGGTGGCTGGCTCGGTCATCACCCGATGATCCTCACCGGGCAGGTAGCCGAGGTTGAACATCACAGCCGCCACTGTGCCGGGCGCGGCGCGGGTATCCATCATCGCATGGCTTTCCTGAAAAAATTCCACCCGCAGGCACAGGCCCGCTGCCCTGACCCGCTTCTGTGCTGCGGCAATGGCCGCAGCCTGCACATCAAATGCCAGCACCCGACCGCCAGAACTCACGCATTCCGCTAGAAACACCGTGTCATGGCCGTTGCCCGCAGTTGCATCAATCACCAGATCGCCTGCGCCAATTACCTCCCGCAGCAGCCCTTGCGCCAGAGCCGTCGGCCGGGGGGGGAAATCTGGCTGAGGTTCAGCTAAGACCGTTGTGATTTCGGACAATTGCAGTGCCATTTAAGATTCAAGGCGCAGTTGCGGGGGGCAGCAGTTCCTCGTTGGGGTCCTGCCATGCCGGATCGTGGTTCTTCGCGTAGTTGAACAATTGGCGGTGCGGATACTCGACAAATCTCGACAGCGCTTGCTCGTCCAAACTCGCGCGAATCGCAGCGTTGAACGCCCGCATCACCTTTTGCATCAGGTGCAGCGTCAAATGACGCCCGCTGCGAGCCTTCTGCACTTGCTTGTGGCTCAATTGCTCCCCAGAGGCCGTGACCAAATCGTGATTGTTCATCTGCCACTGGTTCAGCCATCGGTCCAGTGGCTGCGGGCCGTGATCGCGCGTCGGTTCGTCCATGGCCAATCTGTAGCCGATCGACCGACGCCTGCTAAGCACAAAATATTCATTTTGGACATGCCCAATGGATTTGCTTGATTTCCCTTTCGCTTCAGCCACTATCCCCCCACGGGCTTTGCCCATGGAGGGGTGGTAGAGTGGTCGATTGCGCCAGTCTTGAAAACTGGAGAGCCGAAAGGTTCCGTGGGTTCGAATCCCACCCCCTCCGCCATCATGCGGGAGCGCATTCACAAGTGACTCATCATCAGCGACTTGTGATGAATCAGGGATGACCCAAACAGGTTTTCCAGCACGAATTCCAGCACAGTTGACACAGCCACCGGGCTCGATGACCCGGAAAAGAAAACGCCGCAGCAGTGTCGTGGAGATTGGCAATGGTCCCGCGAGAGTGAAGATCTACACCGTCCATCGCAAGGACGGCTACCCCATGTTCTCCCTCTACTGGAAGGAGGGCGGGCAACGCAAGACACGGCACCTTGCCTGTATGGACGAGGCCCGCTTGATTGCCCAGCAGATCACCGTCCGGCTGACCAACGGCTGGAGTGGCAATGACGAGGCGACCAAGCGCGACATCGAACTGTTGCGCCACTGCGAACGCACGGCCATCGGATTCGGAGTCACCCTGGCCGCCGCCATCGACGAGTGGGCCAGTGCCCGCAGAGCCGCGGGTGAGATTGCCATTTCTGACGCGGTCCGTTTCTATCAAGCCAACCGGAAGGATCTGCTGATCACCAGGACGCTGGCACAGGTGGCCGAGGAATTCATCGAGTCGCGCCGTGCCGGGGGCAACAGCGAGATCCATGTCAGGAATTGCAGGGACTACCTCGGGCGCTTCACAGGCCAAATGAAAGGGAATATCGCGGATGTGACGACGGCCGACATCAACCGGTTTCTCCAGAAGCAGGAGACGCTCGGACCGGTGAGCCGCAACTCGCTTCGGGGCACCATCGTCAGCATGTTCCGCTTCGCCAAGCGCCAGGGGTATCTCCACCCCGACCGCGACACGGTTGCCGACATGACCGAGTCGTTCAAGGCCCCGGAAACCGAGATCACCATCTTCACGCCCGATGAGATGGCGAAGATGCTCGTCGCCAGCCATGCCCGCCTGCTTCCGCTTCTCGCCATCGGTGCCTTCGCGGGAATCCGAACGGCTGAAATCCGACGGCTCCATTGGGAGGACATCAAATGGGACCGCGGCCACATCGAGATTGCCGGCCGTAAGGCCAAGACGGCATCCCGGAGGCTCGTTCCGCTGTCTGACAACCTGAAAGCCTGGCTGGCCCCATGGCGCGGGGAGACAGGCCCGATCATCACCTCAAGCGATGTGTCGGGAGCCCTCAACGACGTGGCAGTGAAGGCTGGGATTCCCGGTGGATGGAGGAGGAACGCCATGCGGCACTCCTACATCAGCTATCGTATCGCCAAGACGGGAGACGTGCCGCGAACGGCACTGGAGGCTGGCAATTCCCCGGAGATGATCTTCCGCCACTACCGGGAGGTTGTGGACGCGCCGTCGGCCGAGGAGTGGTTCGCGATCACTCCCCCGGACGGATGGCAGCCGAGCGACCTCAAGAGGAGTATCCGCGAACGACTGCAGAGGTTGTCCGGGCCGCAGGAAAACCCATGCGTTGACAGTGCCAACGGTGTGCAACCATGAACACCATCGAACCCACCCTTATCAAGAAGAAGGACCTCGCCAAGCGCCTGTCAGTCAGCACCCGGACCATCGACGCCTGGGTCGGCAAGCGGCTGATTCCCTACATCCAAATCACCCCCCGCTTCTATCTCTATGAGTTTGACGCAGTGCTGGTCGCAATTCGGAAACACTACCAGGTGGAACCAGCAAATCGCGCCTAACCGCCACAAACGAGAACGCCCCCGGACAGCGCGAGCCATCCGGGGGCGTTTTGTTTGGTGGTGTTCAGCCCTTGAAGCTGGAGTTGGGCTTGCCGTCGTCCAGCAAATCCCCGATCCGGTTCACGGCGTCCTTGAGGATCGAGGCGGCGGCGAACACGATCACCCCGACCGTGGGATCGACGAACGGAATGACGTTGAGCGCGGAGACAAGACCGGCGACCTTGCCGACGAAGCTGAGGTATTTGAGTGCTTTCATGGTGGCCGGGGTGCGGTGTCAACGGGGACGCCCTGATGTGTTGCCGCCCCAACTGGCCGGGGGCATCCGCGGGCCACGGGTGACGCTTTTGGTAGAATCCTCTTGCCCCGGTGGCAGGCGGGTGATTTATTCCCCTGTGTGAGAGCGACCGTTTCAGCGTCGGTGACCGGAGTCCGCGCTTCCGGGTCGTTGTTACACCTGGAACAACGACGTGATCGTGTAACAATTGTTAATGCCGCACGTCGTTGAACAACAACGTTCGATGAAACCAAGACACATAATCAATGAGTAGTTACCGAATCCAGCGAATCAAGGCTTTCAAAGATTTCTGCGATAGCGGCAAGAAGCTGTTTGGCGACTTAGCTTCTGCTGATCACAGTCATCCACGTCTGAATGACCTTTTCTCTCTTTGCATTTGTCCAGGCGGTCGGAGGGGAGGCCTTGATGACAAGCAATTTGAGGTATTCTACGGGAATCGACCAATCGGTGGAACTACGTCTATTGGGCAGAATTTCCAGACCCAAACAAAGGTCGACATCGCACATGGAGCGTCGTTGCAATACATGCGGACGGATGACGGGCGAGTCCTTTGCATACTGAATCCCGCTAAGTCCGAGAATCTCAGGTGCCAAGAAGAGGGCATCATTCTTGAGATGGTGAAGGATCCAGCAGCGTTGTCTAGCAAAGCGCAACACCACTGGAAAAGCTTCATCGCATACATGGAGTCCACGTGTATTGATGGCAACCCTACTATTTTGCACCGGCTAAGAACCTATTGGCTTCGCAATTTCCATTCGCTCATTTTCAAGGATTCGACAAACCCTCCACGAGCAAAGCAGTTTGGGGCAACTCTTCTGAAGTATATTTTGACAGTAGGTTTGAGCGGCTTCCTCATTTTGGTAATTACTTGGGCACGGGAAGGCATTCGGGATTCAGGGAAGGAACGAGAGGGAGTGAGACTTCTTGAGGAATTGGAGACTCTCCAAAAGTTGAACTCAAATCTTAATGCGGAGGCCACTGCGATTCGCCGTGCTATAGAAGCCAATTTCGGAAATGCTGCGTCTAGCAACCAACACTTGGAAGCAATCGAAGAGGTGCTGAAAGGATTGAAGATTGAGCTACAAAGGACGCGAGAGCATTTGGACAAAACCGTAAAGCAAAAAGATGGCGGTGCTGGACAACCGGCTACCCGCTCCGAGGCGAAATGATTATCGCAGCCTCAACCGTCAACCCGCAGTCGAAGGTGCGCTCCCGGTAGCCGGTGCCAGACCTTGGACATTGCCCGGCGGCAGGGATCGGCGTTCACTTCCTCCGCAATTTCCTGACCATGCTCACCAGCGACAGGATGCCGACGAGCAGGCCGACCAGCAGCGAGGCGGCCCGCAGGTGCCATTCGATCTGCTCTTGGTAGGACGTGATGACGCCCAACACCGGGGAGACGGTGCCGACGATGGCTTTGGACACGTAGTCGAGGTCGATTTCGATGGGCGGGCGCATGGATGTTAGGAGTGGGTCATTCGCGGCATGACTTCAGCAGGTCGGTGATCGCCGCGTCGGTGGCTCCGGTCGCCTCGGCAAATGCCGGGATGGACGCGACGAGCAG
>CAIKHZ010000026.1 GCA_903827375.1 Akkermansiaceae bacterium | reverse complement strand
GGAGGCCAAGGTTGATGGGGAGGCGGTCAATGCTCGCCAGGACGGTGCCGAAACGCTTGTGCCACTGCCCGCTCGCACCGATCCGAAGCAGGCCGTGGAAGTCGCTATCCGTTATGGAGCTAGGTCTGGCAATCCTCAGCGAGTTGAACTAACTGCCCCGCGGCTCGCCGTGCCGGTGGTCATTGGCGAGTGGGGGATCTCAGGCGACGAGGGCCGCCAGTTGGTGCCCCTCGGTGGCAGTGCAGAATTGGTGCGTCCGGCACTTGCCGAGGATGGTTATCGTTGGATCAAGCGGCGGCGGGGCGGGGCGGCCGCTCTGATATTGCTAGGGGGGGCGGCGTTGGGTTGTGGCAGGGGCTCGCCCAGTCGTTTGAGCAAAGGACTTTCATTGGCTTGCGGGCTGATGTTGATCATTGCCGCGCTGGGAATGGGACTTGAAGCGCTCAATTCGATGAGCGGCAATGCCAAGGTGCTGGAGTATGCCGCGCCGGTGGTGGCGGCAGGCGGCGAGGTGGCGGTGCATCTGGGCAACGTGGTCCCATGGAGGGCGGCGACGGGTTGGAGCGTGTGGCTGGGCGGCTTGCTAGGTTTGGGGGTGCTGTTGCGCGGCTGGGTGGCAAAAGACGGCTGGTGGAAGGCCTGCGGGTTGGCGCTGCTCGGTGCGGGGGCGTTGGCGGCGCATGGTGGCGCGCCGGTGTTTTTCCTGATGGTGGCGGCTGCGGCGGGCTGCTGGTGGTTGCCGCAGGCATGGCAACTTTGCCGGAGTTGGCGCAAGCCGCCGGTGGTGCAGGCAGCGGTGGTCATTTTGGCGCTAACATGTTTGGCTCCATCCGCCATGCGAGCGGCGGAAATCCCGGGAGTGAAGTTGGCGGAGTCGATGATCCACGATTGGCAAATCCACGAAGGGCGCCTGCGCGGCACGGTCGAGGTGACGCTGCGCGGCCAGGTCGGCGAACGCTTCCTGTTGCTGCGGCCACCGGCAGTACTCAGTGGCTTTGAGGGCACGGGCTTGCGGGTGATCAAAGCGCCGTTAGACGGAGCGGATGCGTATTTCATTGTCGCGGAGGCGGCTGGTCGATTGACCGGCAAGGCGGTGTTTGAGATGCCTCTAGCAGATCCAGTGAAGGGCTGGACGCTGCCCGGCGGACCGGCGGCGATGCGCCAGGTGACGGTGCGCTGGGACCAGCCGGGATGGGAATTTTTCTCGCCGAATGCCGCGAGGGTCAAGGCCATCGACGGACTGCCAGCGACCGCCAGCGGTGCCCTGCTGGTGCTCGGTCCGGCCGAACCGGTGAGCATCCAGGCCCGCGCCAAGCAGCGCGACGTGAGTGCCGAGGAAACCCGGTTTTTCGCCGAGGTGTCGAATCTATTTTTGCCGGGACCAGGGGTGGTCAATGGCCGCCACCGGGTTGCGCTGAGGCCGGCCCAGGGACGGTTGTCGGCCTTGCTGATGAAAGTGCCGGATGGCTTCACGGTGAGCGATGTGGCCGATGGCCCGGTGGGCTCGTGGCGCTTCGATCCGGGCACTCGTGAGTTGCGGGTGGCCATCGAGCCAGCCCAGGCCGAGGCGTTTGCATTAACCATCGAAACCCAGCGTGGTGCCGGGGCTCTGCCCCTCGAATTGGAACTCGAACCGCTGCGGGTCTCCGGAGCCGCGGGCGAGATCGGGTTTTTGGGCTTGGCCTTCGGCGACGACGCCCAGCCCGAACGCGTCGATGGTGACGGATTATCGCGGGTGAATCCGGAGGATTTTAATGGCAAATTGTTGCCCCACGACAAGGATGGTCAGCCGCTGGTCACCTTGCAGCACGCCTTCCGCTACGGCAGCGGTGAGGTGAAAGCCCGGGTGAAAGTCACCGCTGTGGCACCTGAGTTGCGGGCCGAGTCGTGGGAATTGGTGTCGCTGGGTGAGGATAGATTGTTAGTAAGCACCGATCTATCCGTCACGATCAGCCGCTCCGGGGTTTTCCGCTTGGCGCTGGAGGTGCCCGAGGGCCTCGAAATTGAAAGTGCCACCGGCGAGGGCCTCAGCCATTGGACAGAGACCAAGACAGCGGGCAAACGCGTGCTCACCCTGCACCTCACCGGCAAGACGCTCGGCAAGCGCGACTTCAACCTTACTCTAACCGGCCCGCCGCCGGGAGCTCAGGCGGCGTGGGTGGCCCCGCGCCTCACGGTGCTGGATGCGGCGCGCGAAACCGGCGTTCTCACAGTGGTGCCGGAGCGCGGCATGCAGGTGCGTGCCGTCAATCGCAGCAACGTCTCCCAAGCCGATCCCCGCGAGCTCGTCGAACTGCCCAAGGCCAGTGCTCGGGCCGCCTCCCGTCCGGGAGCACTGGCCTATCGCCTGCTCCAAAGTGATTGGGCGCTGAGCCTCGCCATTGGAAAACTTGACCCGTGGGTGACGGCTCAAGTGTTTCATGAGGCAACCTTGCGCGAAGGACAAATGCTCAGCCGTGTGGTTCTTAACTACCGGATAGACAATGCCGCGCTCAAGGCCTTGCGGGTGCGCATTCCCGGGCTCGACGCGGTGGCAGCGGCCACGGTGCGGGCAAGTGGACCGGCGGTGGCGGATTTGGTGGCGGTGGAAGGTCAGGAGGGGTTGTGGGAAATCCGCTTTCAACGCGGGGTGGCCGGAGAAACCCGCGTCGAACTCGAATACCAACGCCACAGCAAAGATGACGGCACCGAACAGCTTGAACCGTTAGGTCTTGAGCAGGTCCGCCAAGCGGCTTATTTTATCGCTCTGCGCACCGCAGGGCGCCTCGAATTGGAGGTCGGTAGTTTGCCACGCGGCTGGCAGCGGGCGGATTGGGCGGTGGTGCAATCGACGCTCGGCCAGAATGCCGGCACCCTGGCACCGCTGATGGCATTTCGGGTGGCCGATCCCGAAGGACCTCTGCCGGTGGTGCTGAAGCGCCTGGACTTGGCGGACTTGCAGCGCCTGCGGGTGGCTTCGGGTTCTCTAACGACATTGCTGGCACCGGGCGGCGAATCTCTCACGGCGGTGGATTTGAAGATGGAAGTGGTCGCCAAGGGCCGTCTGCGTTTGCAACTGCCCAAAGGTGCCGAATTGTTCAATGTGTTGGTCAATGATGAAGGGGCCACTTTGGTCCGAGAGAATGACGAGTGGTTGTTCTATGTGTTTCCTGCGCCAGAGGCCGGCAAACCCGCCACCCTGCGCTTTGTCTATTCCGCCGGCACCGGCAAGTCCACACGCCTGGAAGGACCCGTGCTCAATGTGCCAATGGAAAATCTAACATGGCGGGTGCTGGTTCCGGAAGGCTGGCACATGGCTGAGCACGGCGGAGATTTCGATTTGAAACAGCAGAGCGCGTTAGGCACATTCCGGCTCGAGGACTATCAGATGTTCTCGGTAGGCAAGCGCAGAAGCGATTCCCAGCGCGCCTCTGCCATGCTGGCCCAGGCCAACTCGTACTTGCAGCAAGGCGACCAGGAAAAAGCCAGCCAGGCGCTTGGCAACGTGGTGCGCAGCAACCAGCTCGACGAGGCGGCTAACGAAGACGCCCGGGTATTGCAATACAAGACCAAGACCCAGCAAGCGGTGCTCGGTCTCAACACCCGTCGCCAGCGAGTGGTGATGGACAACCGTTTGTCAGCGCCAGCGGGCGACAACGCGCAGTTTGAGCGTGCCGCGGCCGCCAATCCTTTGATGCAGGGCAAGCAAAACTTCGATCCCAAGCAGTACGATCATTTGTTAGAAGGCAACACTGCCGACGAGAACGCAGCGCTCAAGGAGATTGCCAACCGCTTGGTCTCCCAACAACTCGCCGCCGAACCCGCGCCACTCGCCCTCGACGTCACCCTGCTCGAACGCGGCACCGCCCTCTCATTCGGCCGCAGCGTCCAGGTCGATGGCAAGCGCCCGATGGCCATCACCCTGCGCCTCAAGCGCGACGCCAGCGGGTTTTCCTGTCTCGCGATCATCCTCTGCCTGCTGGCCGGGGCGATGGTCGGGTTGGGAAAAAAAGCCCGGTAGCAGCGTGTCTGTGGTTGCTTCCTTGAAGCACACGCTTAGGCCAATACCCATGTTTATGGGTATTGCGGGTTTTGCGGCAAGCGTCATTCTGGCAATGAGGCAGCGCTTTGCCAAGCTGAGTGCTGATATCCTGTCTAACGACCCATCCGAGCCCGAACTCACACCAGCAAATACTGCAAACTATGAAACTAACCACAGCAAGCACTCAAGCCCGCCCCGGCTTTTCCGGCCCTGAGGCGCTGACCGCCAGCAGCCATGGCTACTTCATGCCGCCACCAAAGCCGCTCCGCCGCATTCTCACCGGCCTCACTGCGGCACTGGCTGTTCTTGGCCTCAGCCAGCCTGCCGCGCACGCCAATAGCACGCCGTATTTCTTTGACGTCGATGGCGGAACTGCGGGCTTTGGAGCGCCGTCGGGCACTTACAGCCTGGCCCCAAGTGGCGCATCTTGGAGCCCCGACTCCACAGGCACATCTACTACAATTGGCTTTCCAGGCAGGGTCCAGATGACCTTTGGCGAAACCGGCACGGACTTTGACGGCGCTGCGTTCACAGTGAACTTTGGAGGTGACTGGTTCTGGCTACAGGGCCTGGCTGTCAACAGCAGCAACGCCCACATCACACTTGCCGGCGGGAATCTTATCAATAATTACGGTGGCAATCCCGTGACTTCTTGGTACGTCGCCACGGGCTCAACCCTCGATATCACCGGAAATTATGGCGGCATCGGCGGCATGAATTGGGGCGGCTATGCCACCAGCCTCACTGGCGGCGGCACCTTCAATTTCGTGACGGTCCCTGGACTCAACGCGGGAGGCACGTTGATCGAAATCAACGGGCCAGTGGTGAACTTGAAGGCCGCAGTGGCCACCGGTTCCCAGTCATGGGACAAGATGGCGAACTTCACCCTCACGGTCGGCACTCTCAATTTTGCCACGGCAGCCTCCGCCGGTGCCTTCAATCTTTACGGAAATAATAGCGCACCATGGACGATCAACGGCGGCACCATTGACAACACCAGCGGATCGGCCATGACCTTAGACCTCAAAGGCGGCTATGCGGGGCAGGGAATCATCAAGCTTGGTGGCGACTTCACCTTCACCGGTTCCAGTAACCTGAGCTTCGGCACGGCCCCGGTGACATTGACCGCGACGTCGCAAATCACCGTTACGGAAAAGAATCTGGCCATCGATGGAATCATCGACGGCAGCATTGGCTTAGGCATCACGAAAGCCGGAGCCGGCACACTGACGCTGACCGGCTTGAACAGCTACACCGGAAATACCACCCTCAACGAAGGTGTGCTTTCCATCGCCAACCCCTATCTTGATATTGCCTCCACCGTGGCCATAGCGAGTTCCGGTGCCACGCTGGACCTGACCTTCACGGGCACTAACACGGTGGCCGCACTCATCATCGGTGGCTCCCCACAGGCTGATGGCGTTTACGGTGCGATTGGCTCGGCTGCTCAACATCCGATTGCCCAAATCACCGGCAGCGGCAGGCTGAAGGTGTCCTCTGCCGTCGGCGCGGCTGAATCAACCATCGCGATGGTCCGCAATTCGAACACAGCCGCGCTTTCAACCCTCGGCGATTCCTTGAGCTTCGATGTCACCGTCAGTGGCAATTCAGGCATCCCGTCCGGCAAAGTCATCCTGAAAGACGCCGGCTCCAGTGGAACAACCATTGGCACCGGAACCCTCACGCCAAGCGGCACCGACGGCTTCTGCACCATCACCACCACCGATTTGACGCAAGGCACCCACTCCAATATCGTGGCCGTCTATGACGGCGACAGCACCTACGCAACGAGCACGTCCAGCGCCTTGGACCCCGCCCAAGTCGTCTATCCAGTCAACCTCAAACGGCCATATCTGGACACCGACGGTGCCACTGCCGGATTTCAATCAACCGACGGCGCCACCTATAACTTCAGTGATAAAGTCTGGAATTCTCAAGCATCCGGCATCGGCCCGTTAGGCGCATTCTCCTTCGATGGCGCTAACCCAGCCCCAACCCTAACGATAGGCACCGCAGCAGACGACTTTGCCGGGCAATCATTCACAATCAACGCTAATAACTCGGGCTTCTGGTGGATCTATAATGGGATAGCGATCAACGGCAGCAACGTCCATGTTACGCTGAGCGGTGCCAACCTTCTCAATGCAGATGTTGTTGGAGAGACGTGGAGCGTCGCCACTGAATCAAGCCTCACCGTGAACGGCAATTACGGCGGCATCGGCGGCCTGAATTGGGGCGGTGGTGCCAACGGCGTCACCTTCACTGGCGGTGGCACATTCAATTTCGTGACGTCTCCCGGGATGGCCGCGGCAGGCCGCACCATCACCCAGTCCGGACCGGTGGTGAATATGAAAGCATCATCGGGCGCTGGTGGGTTTGGCAATCAAGCGAACTACACCCTTAGCGCAGGCACGCTGAATTTCGCCTCTGTGGCGGCAGCAAGAGCATTCGTGGCTTTAGGAGGCAACTATGGAATGCTCACGATTAGCGGCGGAACTATCGATAACACCAGCGGTTTGGCCATGACTCTGGACCTGCTGGGCTCCTTCACGAAACAGGGGGCCATCAAGCTTGGTGGCGATTTTACCTTCGCCGGTTCCAGTGACCTGAGCTTCGGCAGCACTCCGGTGACGCTGGCCGCCACGCCGCAAATCACAGTTACGGCCAACGTCCTCACGGTTGGCGGCACCATCAGCGGCGGTGCCTTCGGCCTGACCAAAGCCGGCGATGGCACTCTCACGCTTGCAGCACCTAACACCTACACGGGCCCAACCACAATTGCAGCTGGCGTCCTGGAGTGTGGCGACGTGGATGCCCTCGGCAGTGGCGACTTGAGCATCGCCACCGCTGCCAAGATCAACCTAAACTACTCAGGCAACAAAACCATTGCCTCGCTGACCCTCGGTGGCGCGAGCAAGAGCCCAGGTGTTTATGACAAGCACGACCCTTCAGGGCTGATTACAGGCGACGGCATGCTCACCGTTTCCTCCGGCACTGCCGGTTCCTACGCGACCTGGGCGGCTGGCCAGACACCGCCGCTCGGCGATGCAAGCGCCATGGGGCCCGACGGCCTCTCGAACTTGCTCATCTACGCCCTCGCTGGTCTCAAGACGGACCATGCCAATGGCTCGCCTGGAACGCTAACAAATAAAGTGCTCAGTTTCAACAAGCGCACCGACGCGGTTACCAACGGGGATGTCACCTACACGATAGAAACCTCGCCCGACCTCCAAAATTCATGGACTCCCGTCAGCCCGGATCTGAATGACGCCACCACTATCTCCTACACCCTGCCCGCAGGCCATGGCAAGATCTTCGCCCGCCTGGTCGTGACGCAAAACTGAGGAGATTCGAATTCTGGATCTTGAATGGAAAAGTGGCATCGCGATGCATTCTTCTCAATCGCCCAATTTTGAATTTCAAAATTCAAAAGTGACGACTTAAGCCCATCCTTCATGATTCTCCCTCATCATCATTTTGCCATGCTATTTGACTTCATGGTGAAGAATTTTAACTAGAAACACACTCTTGAACCACAACTCCAATAAACAGTCGCTGGACCGCCGTTTCTTCCTCAAGACCTCCGCGTTTGCGGCAGCGGGCTTCGCGTTTTCCCGGCTACCCGTGATGGCAGGCCCGTTCACTCGCGAGGACTTTGACCAAATTGTTCCCTCCGACAAAAAACTCTCACCGGAGTGGATAAAATCGCTTTTCGCGCGGGGCGAACGCACGGTTTACCGCGGCAAGGACCTTGAGAAAATCGGCATGCCCATCGGCGGCCTTTGCGCGGGCCAGCTCTATCTCGGCGGCGACGGCAAGCTCTGGCACTGGGATATCTTCAACCAGCCGCGAAGGACGGATGGTTCCACCTATCAGAATCCGCTGGTGCCGGCCTCGCCGCTCGAGCAGGGATTTGCTCTGGAGCTCACCGTCGATGGCAAAAAACAGGTGCATCCCCTCACCCAGGCGGGCTTTCCCGACATCACCTTTTGCGGTGAATACCCGCTGGCTAACATTGAGTATCGCAATCCGAAGCTGCCCGTCACGGTTTCGCTAGAAGCGTTTTCGCCCTTTGTGCCACTCAATACCGACGACTCCAGCTTGCCGGCCACGGTGCTGCGATACACGGTTAAAAATACCGGCAGCACCAAACTGGAAGTGCGGCTCGCAGGTTGGCTCGAAAATGCCGTGTGCCATTTCTCCACCCCCGGCGATGCTGCTAACCGCCGCAACAATAGGAAACGGGAGAATGGGATGTTGCTCATTCACAGCGACGTTAAGAACGCCCCGGCGGAAAAACTCCTGAAACCCGAATTCATGTCGGAAGCGGATCTAAAGCAACCCTTGGACATGGGCACCATGGCCATCGCTCTGTTGGAATCCCAATCATCTGATAGAGCCAGCGTGTCCGTTGGTGCCGGCAATTTGCCGGATTCGGCCTTTGCCCCGGAGCCTGCCGACGTTGCCGGACAACCGACCGGCAACAAACTCGTCGGATCGATCGTCCGCACGATGTCGTTGGACCCTGGCAAGGAGGCAACGGCAACCTTCCTCATCACCTGGCATTTCCCATATCTGGACATGCAGAAATGGAAGATCGAGCGGATGGATACGTTGAAGGATAACGGCCGTTACTATGCCACAAGGTTTCCCTCGGCTGCGGCCGTCGCCAGTTATGTGGCGGCGCATTTCACCGCACTCCACACCCAGACCCGCCTCTGGCATGACACTTGGTATGATTCGACGCTGCCCTATTGGTTCCTGGACCGCACGATGCTCAACACCGGGTGTCTGGCCAGTGCCACATCACACCGGTTTGCCACGGGCCGCTTTTGGGGCTGGGAAGGCGTCGGCTGTTGTGAGGGCACCTGCACCCACGTTTGGCACTATGCCCATGCGGTGGGTCGCCTGTTCCCTGATCTTGAAAGGGACGTTAGAAAGCGCACTGATTTCGGCACCGCCATTGAAAAGCCGTCGGGTTCCATTCGCCACCGCGGCGAGGGGTTTGGTCTGGCGGTGGATGGCCAGGCGGGATGTATCCTGCGTGCATACCGCGAACACCAGATGACTTCCGACGGTGCATGGCTCAAGGAGTTATGGCCTAACATCAAGCTCGCCATGCAATGCCTCATTAAGATGGACAAGGGCGACGGTCTGCTAGACGGCCACCAACACAACACGCTCGACGCGGGTTGGTATGGCCAGATCGCCTGGCTAAGCGGACTTTATCTGGCCAGTCTGCGCGCCGCTGCTGAAATGGCGATAGACATGGGCGACGAGACGTTTGCTGGGGAATGTCGAAAGATCGCTGACACCGGCCGAGAAAGCATCAAGAAGCTTTTCGAGCTGGAGTATTTCATCAATCGGGTGGATCCCAAGCATCCGGAGGCCATCAACTCCGGCACGGGTTGCGAAATTGACCAAGTGTTTGGCCAAAGCTGGGCCTATCAAGTCGGTCTGCTGGACCGGGTGATTCCGCAAAAGGAGACCCGCTCGGCGCTGCAGGCCTTGTGGCGCTATAACTTCATGCCAGACTGTGGCGCGTATCGCAAGATCTACAAGGGCGGCAGATTCTTTGCCTTGGCTGGTGAGGCCGGCATGCTGATGTGCACGTTCCCGCGCAAAGACTGGAGCTTCGAAAACGCCAGCGGCAAAGGCAACATGGACGGCTGCTGCAATCTGTTCAATGAGGTCATGAACGGCTTTGAGTATCAAGTGGCCGGCCACATGATCTGGGAAGATATGGTCCAACAAGGGCTGGCCGTCACTCGTGCCGTGCATGACCGCCACCACCCGTCCAAGCGCAACCCGTGGAACGAAGTGGAGTGCGGCGATCATTATTCCCGCAGCATGGCCAGTTATGGCGTGTTCATCGCAGCCAGCGGATTCGAATACCACGGACCCAAACAACACATCGGTTTCGCCCCGAAGCTAACACCCGAGAACTTCAAAGCCGCCTTCACCAGCGCAGACGGCTGGGGCAGTCTCAGCCAGAACCGGACCGAGAAGACCCAAATCAACCGAATCAATGTGATATCCGGCGGACTGCGGGTCAAATCCCTGGCGCTCGAACTTCCAGCCGGGGCCATCCTGAAAACCACGACCGTGGCAACCGGCACCCAGCAACTCACCCTCAAAGCCACTCAATCCGGCCCGCGGGTGTAATTGACGCTGGCCAAGGAAGTATCTCTAAAAGCCAAGGATGTCATCACCACAACAATCGTATTCGCGTGAGATGATGAAGAATATTATCAAATGTTTAGAATGAAAATCATGAAAGAAACAAGCATATTATTGTTAGCATTCTTAACGATATGCGTTCATGCTGCTGCCGCTGAGGCTGATGTGGCGGCCAAGGTTAGAGAGGCGGTGAAGGATAACGTGCTTAGGATCGATGTGAATAACACCAATTTCGTAAGCGGCCTACAGATACAAGGAATAAAGGAGCTCGTCGTCGAATTCCACCTTGGTAATGAGATTGGAAAGAAGGCAGTGCGCGAGGGCGGATGTCTCGAAATAAAGGGCTCGGCTGACATGCCTCTGACAATCACAAAGGCAACCTATAGATCTGAAGGCATCAACGACTATGGGCTCAAAGAGTATGTCTATACGTCAAAGGATTTGCCACATGTGGAAGCAAATCCATGGAAGCTTGTCTGCCAGTTGCCTTACAACGCCCAATACACGGCGTGGATACGGGTAAAGGCCGACGCTCCCGGCAAGGTGATTGAAATGGATTCCTCCAACCCATTGATGCGCTGCACAACCCCTGTCCAGAAGCTTGCGACCGTCGAAGGCGAGCAAAGCTACGAGACACAGGATTGGACGGCCGGCGAGGGGGCCATTTATACCATTCCTGCCGGGGTGACTGTCCTTGGCGTAAAATTCCGGGAGACAGGATATGACACCAAGGTTGCAGGCACATTTTCATGCAGTGACTCTGACTATAACACCCTTTGGCAAAAGGCGACCCGGACGCTGTACCTCTGCTTGCGAAACAATTGTTACATGGGCTGCCCAGACAGGGAGCGGGGCGAATGGCAAGGGGATGCAGTCCTGGAAATGGAGGAGTGCTTCTACGCCTTGGATCTGTCATCACACAAGTTAGCCAAGAATTTCATCCGCACACAACAGGTAGGTCAGCTTGCCGGACAAAATCTCATTGCCCACGGCGAATATGGCGATTGGACCTATTACCTTTACACCGGCGATCTCGAAACGCTCAAGTACATCTATCCCGGAACCAAGAAATATCTTGATCTATATAACATCGGGGCCAACGGACTCCCGGATTATCGATTCATGACGAGCGCCTTGGTCGATATTTATGATTGGTACGACTGGGGGACTGGAAAACAGGATTTCAAGGTGATCCAAGCGGCAGAGTATTTCGGTGCGTTGTCCGCCCTCAAGAAGATGGCTCAGGTGACCGGTCATGCCGAGGACATTCCTGCGATGGACGCCAAGCTCAACAGCATGAAAAAGAACTTCGACCGGGTATTCTGGAATGAGGACGGGTATAGGTCGGGGACAATTCTTGACGAGCGGGCCAATGCAATGGCGGTTTGCTCGGGGCTGGCGGATAGCTCGAAGTATGGCGTGATCACCAAACTGATCGGTGGGTTAGAAGGCAATAGCGGGCCGTATTTTGAACGCTGGATCATGGAGGCGCTTTGTATAATGGGCAAGCCAGAGAACGCCTTGCTCCGGATGGCCAACCGGTACAGGGGACAGATTGACGCCACTTTCACCACGTTGTGGGAGTATATGGAGAGGGGATTTGACATTAAGACAGGCACGGATTGCTCGAATTACCTGACGCTGAACCACGCATGGAACGCACCCAATACCATTCTCTCCAAATTCATTGCGGGAGTGGCTCCTGAGACTCCGGGCTGGGCCATCTATCATGTGCTGCCGCAAGAAGCATTTCTTACATCTATCGATACCACAGTCCAGACTACTCAAGGGCACGTCGCGGTTTCAATCAAAAAGAGCGCATCACAATTCAATCTGTCCGTGACGTCTCCTTCCAACACGACAGCTATCGTTGGTATTCCCAAGAATTCTTTTACAAAGCTGGATTCCATCATGGTCAATGGCTCGGCAATTTGGAAGGGTTCTTACGTGGGGAACGTTGAGGGGATCTCATTCAACGCCGAGGATTCGAAATATGTGACGTTCAAAGTGAAGCCTGGCACATGGAAGTTCGTCGGTTCGGGAAATGTGAAGATGTCAACTCCAAAACAACCGCCAGTATCCGCCAAAGTCGGAGTTAAACTCAACAAGAAGGATTGGACTGCATCGGCATGCGTCGATCATCAAACGTACGAGGCCGGTCCGTGGAACGGCGGGAAGGGCAACGTAATTCTGACTGCTGATGCCAGTGCGGCAAATGCGATAGACGGAGATCATTGGACGGGGTGGCGGACGATGACGGATCAAGTCCCGGGACAATGGTTCGCCATTGATATGAAACAACGCCAGAGCTTTGACAAAATCGTTATGGATAACGTCTGGGCGATTTATGACAGCCCGGCCGGCTATGCCATCTATGTGTCCGATGACAATACCAACTGGGGAACCCCCGTGGCATCTGGAACCGGGGCCAGGTGGGGAATCACAACGGCAACGTTCCCGACGAAAACCGGAAGATACATCAAGATTGAACAGACCGGGACGAAAAAGCAGGTGTGGTCTATCTTTGAACTCGATGTCTGGAAAATGTAATATAGTGAAACAATAAGGCCTTATCACGCAATGAAAGAAATAAACAGTATGAAGACAGTTTTTAGTTTGGCGGCTTCCTTGCTCGCCGCAGGGTCCGTCAACGCGGACGTAACGCTCAGCAAGATTTTTGACGATCACATGGTTCTGCAAAGAGACATACCAGTGGCGGTCTATGGCAAGGCGGAACCCGGGGAGAAAGTATCGGTCGCCTTCGCTGGGCAAACCCAGTCGGTAAGCGCCGACAAAGATGGTGCATGGTGCGTCAAGCTCGCCGCCATGAAGGCATGCACGGATTCAGCAGTCATGACGGTGAGTGGCAAGAACACGCTGACCCTCAAGGATGTGGTTGTGGGTGATGTCTGGATTTGCAGCGGCCAGTCCAACATGGATTTCACCCCCGGTGCCTACCAAAGCCCTCTTGACCCCAAACCCTACGATGAGAAGGATTTCGATGTTCCGCTGTTGCGGCAGTTTCATCTGATCAATGAACCATCGATGCACCCGGAATCTGATGTTGTGGTGAATCGCGGCAATGGTACGTCGGAAGAAAGTGCCGCCTGGCTTCCCTGCAAGCCAACGACAGGCAACCGCTTCACGGCGGTGGGCCTCTATTTCGGCCGCAAATTGCAGATAGAAACCGGGGTTCCGATCGGTCTGATTAAGACAGCTTGGAATGGCACCCGCATCGAGCCTTG
>CAIKHZ010000025.1 GCA_903827375.1 Akkermansiaceae bacterium | reverse complement strand
CCAGCCTGTTCCAGGCGCTTTTCAGCGGCCTTCAGGATGACCTGTGCCTTTTTGATGATGGCCCGCTGTTCGAGGCAAAGCTCGATGTCTTGGCTGATTTGCTGTGGTGTCATTGGATTGATATTGGGGGTGGAAATATACATTTAGAGGCGGCCTTGGAGGATGGCGATGCGGCGTTCGATGGTGGCCACTTCGCGGTCGGTGTTACGGATGGCGCGGGCGTGAGCGAGGTTGAGTTTGCGCAGTTCCTGGTTGATGCGACAAATTTCCCGGTGGCAATCCTTGATGACTTTTCGGCGGGCGATTTGGTGAGTCTTGATCTCGGCTTTGATGACGCGCTTTTCAGCGCTGGCGATAGTTGTTTTAGCAGGCATAGGGGTAGTCGATTATTGATTTAGGAGAGATTGACGGTTGGGGTCCAGAGTGGCGAGGGTGGCGGATCCAACGGATGCGAGGGTGGCGGATCGGGCGAGTAAATCTGCGAAGGCGGGATCGGATTCATTGAGGGATTCGGCGCGGTGCAGCGCGTGGGCTGCAGACCCGTGGTCGAGCCTGCCCACCACTTCGGAAAGTTTGGCCTGGCTCCACCATGGGAACCGGCAACGAACCAGGAAGACGACGACGAATCGAGCCCTGGAAGCGATGCGGGTACGACGGCGGCCACGGATGGCGGAGATGGGTATTCCAGAAACGATGGATACGGACTCGAAGATAATGAGGAGATCGGGTTTCATGCTTTTCAGGCGGGTTGGCCAGTGCTGTTTTTCGGGTACTGCATGGGCTCGGGTGGAGGGCACTGCTCATGGCCGGCGGTAGTCAGTGTCCACACAACCAGGTCACCGTCGTGTTCGACGCGTTCTACCAGGCCAGCGGTGATATGGCGGTGGATCATGGCATCAATGGTGAGCATGGGGACGCGCAGGCGTTTGCCAATGCTCTCGGAGGTGGAACGGCCGATTGATAGGTCTAGCAGGATGGCTTCGGGGGTTGTCATGGGATTGGGGGGGTGGGATTGGGGGATTATTTGGAAAGCGCCTGGATGGCTTCTACGGCGGAGACGAAGTGATGCCATTGATAGGTCTCATTGCGCCTGGCAGCGTAGGCCGCGCCATCACGCAGGTGCAGGGTGAGCTTGCGCAGGCCGGAGGATTTGATGATTGAGTCGAAGATATCGGAGGCCTCGGGGTCGTTTTCACCGGGCATTTTCAATCCGTAGAAAGCGAGGAATTTGATGTAATCTCCCTTGGTCGCCTTGGCTGGCAAAGGGATCTGGACGGTTCCTCGGTCGATGAGCTGTGCAAGGGCGTCCTTGTGGGCCCCTGAGAAAATCTCACGGCGAAGAACGTCAGTGCCGGTCAGAAATAGTCCGCACTTGGACACATCCGCGATCTCTCGGAGGAACTCCATGCATTTGATGGCGGTGTCCGCGCGGCAGGTTAGAAACGCCTGGTGCAGCTCGTCGATAATCAGCAGGCGTTTTCCAGCACCCATGATTTGATAGATCTTCTGGCGGTTGCCAAACTGCCCTTGCTTATGGACCGACACGCCGAGTTCATGGCCTACGTGACTGACGAAATGCGCGAAGGTACAACCCGCCGGGAAGCGCACGACCTTCGTCTTTCCGTGATTATTTTGCCGCTCGTATTCCTCAATGATGGTGGTCTTTCCTATGCCCATCGGCCCCCAACAAATCGTGACATTTCCCAGGGCTCGGCACTTATCCATGGCGGTGAACATGCGCCCGGAAAGGCTGGTCTGGATGAACTCTGGGTTATCAGAAACATCGGCGAACACCTCCTTGGCCTTGACGAGGGTCGCGGCCACTTTATCGATCTCAGCATTGTAGATGCCTCGGAAGACTCGGCTCAGGGTACTATTGTGGATGCCAGTGGCATCGGCCAGCTTGGCGAGCGACCATCCGCGCTCCCTGGCGAGGTGGAACCACCAGCGCACGATTTCCTGCTGGGGATCCGTGTAGGTGGCGATGGCGCTTTCAAACGTATGGGTGGCGATTCCGAACGTGCTGAATGCTTGGGCGGGGGTCAGGTCGGCGTGGGTGTTGCGGGGTGTTGTCATGGGATTCGTTGGGGAAAAAGCTGAAATGCTGAAATGCTGAAATGAATCGGGGCGTTAGAAAGCGGCGGGAAGTGCGGCGTCTTCGGGGAGGGCATCCCAGGCGCTTTGGGTTTCGCGCTCGGGCTGGTAGGTCTCGGTTTCCCAATCGCGGGCCGTTCCGTAGCTTTGCAATTGCTCTGCGGCGGCGTTGCGGTCCCTGATGATCTGGCGACCGTCCTCGATCTGGCGGGTACCGCGGTTGACTCCGGCACCGGGGATACTCTCTGGTGCTTCCTCCAGGCGCGGCACGCCAGCCGGTGCCGGCATCGTCTGGACGACGCGTTGCATTTCGCGGGAATTGGCCTGCAAGTCAGCCAAGCGTTCCCTGGTGGTTTCTCCATGGAGTTGTTGGAGGCGGGAGGCGGCACGGTTGATCTGGCGGTTTTGTTTGCGCACCTCGGCCTCCTGCTGATCGGTATTGAGCACTTCCGGACGGAACTTGAGGGGCAGGCTCTCGATATACGATCCGTCCTCTTCGAGCAGATGCACGATATCGGGCAGCAGTGGATTGACCTTATAGTATATCTTGCGGCCTTTGGCGGCAGCCAGGTCGTTGCACAGGATGGAGTCCTCGTGCCAGAAGGTGTTGCGCCCGCCCATATCCACCCGATCCACCACGATGCCTTTGAGGGTGATTTCCACCCGGCCTTTGCGTGATAGGATGGCCGCTGCCAGGTCATTGGATATCGGGCGCACCTGGCCGGGGCGCAGGTGATATTCCTCATGCGGGGAGACGGCCACGCTGCGGAGCCGGATGCGGAGGTCTGCCGCCGGGGCGGTCGGTGGATCGATGATATCGGTTACGGATTGCATGATGGTGATGAGTTAGAGGCTGTCACTGGTGATCGTTTCCACTTCGCGCCAGACGCCTGGGGCGATCTCTGCTTCGGTGATGCGATGAAAATCACACATGGAGTGGCCGCGATCGGTGTTATGGTCACGGATCGCCGCTGCCACCACGCGCTGGGCCTCGGTGGCGGTTAGGAACGGCAGCTTGATCTTGGCATCCACGCCGATGGCCATGGCGGTTAGTTTGAACTGGGCGAGTTTCTCCGCCTCAAACTTGGCGGTGCGCCGCTCACTCTTGCTGGCATCCTTGGCACCCTTATCGCCCACGCCGAGATTGGCGGGCTGGTTGGCGAAGGTATTGCCGCGCTGGCCTGGTACCGCGGATAGGCGGCGGTGCAGATTGCGATTGAAGCTTTCGATCACGGCCTTGCCGGCGGCGTGGCCGCTGGCTTTATCTGCCGCCGCTCCGATCCAGCGCACGCCGCCATCCATGGACGTTCGGTGCACCTTGATCGCGCCATCGGAAAAGGCTTCCAGGATGATTTGGGACGCCTGGGTGCAGGCCACGCTGCCACGCTCAAACCAAATGTGGGTGGTATATCCCACTCCTACGCCGTAGCCATCCGCCTGCAAGCCGCGGGCGAGCAATTCATCCACATCCTCGGCTTTGACTGCGCCATCCGGCTTGAGCATGAAGGCCACGATGGATCGGCTGGAAATCTCCATCAGGATATAGGCCATCATGCCGACGACCCGGCCGGTGATCTCATCAATGCACATGAAGTCCAGGCGAACGTCGTCGAGCGTGTAGTCCTCGCAGCGCCGCAGTTTGCTATAGTCGCGTTCCAGCGATGGCAGATGCTTGTTAGCGGCGGCACGGCCGATGTTTCCCATCTTCTGGATGGCCTCGCATCCCATGCGGCGGCACACGGTGCGCACACACCACGGGAAGTCCGGAATGATGGATGGCAGTGGCAAGGAAGACCTGTTGGCTTCCCACCATTCCATCCAGGTTCCGACGCCGGGCAGGCTTTTTCCGGCCTTCCATTCGCCCGCCAGATGCTTCCAGATGCCTTTGCCCTCCACGCCCTTTTGATTTTTATCTCGGCCACCGCTCACCACGGATGCCAGGCGCTGCACTTCCTGGATGAGAAGGTCCGGCATCACATGGCTGGCGTCGCTGGCTGAATAGTCCGATAGCAGGGCCGGCCCTTTTCTGCCGCCGCTATGCCACTCGTACCAGAGGCGCGTGAGAGTGCCGAGCTTGGCTTTGAGCGAGTGCTTGCCGCCATCGAGCTGGGTGCCGTGCAGGCGAAGGGAGATCGAGTTGAGCCCATCCATCAGGCGTGCACCCTCGTATTGCATCGAGCGTGCAAGATCCGTGAAGGCATCATGCAGGATGGCTGCGCGCTGCCGTTGCCAGGTGGGGATTTTTTTCATGGTGGGGTCAGGAGCGGACGGCTTTGGACTTGATCACCAGGGCGGCGGCGGCGAGCATCAGCAATGACCCAGCCGCGCAAACCAGGGGACGAACTTTCCGAGCTGCGCCAGCGAGTGGCGGCATTGGAGCGGCAGCTTGAGGTGGCGTTTGGCTATCAAGAGTGTCGGCATCCGGCGGAGCTGGAGAAAAGCATCGCCTCGCTGAGGGGTATGGTGTTGGGGAAGGAGGACAAGATATTGGGATCCCTGCGATTTCTTGCAGCCGAAATGGATGCCTTGAAACGCACGCTTGCACATCTTGGAGATTGTGGAAGGAACTGATAATGGTTTCCAGATAGGAGGCATATTCGATGAGTCGCAGATTTTCGTTTCGGGCGTTTCCGAGGGCTGTTTTTAGGTCGGTGGATTGCATGGTCTTGTGGGGTCAGAGGCTGATTGAATCTGGATTCACCAGGGCGAGTGCATCGGGTTCGTTCGAAGGTGCCCAGTTGGTACCGGTGAGTTCGAACAGGATGGAATAGGCGCGAGCGCAGGCCACGCGGTACATGTCCGGGTTTTCCAGCAATTGCGTCTTGAGGGAGCAGATGTGTTCGGCCTGCGATCGGAAGTCCTTGAGCCCGTCCACCAGGAACTGGAACTCGCTCTGTTGCAGGGTTTGCTCCGGCGGTGGCGGCGGCCCGAGGGCTTCCAGCGCCGAATCGCACAGGCTCTTGAGCGTCACCGGCCCCTTGCGCAGCCGCAGTTTGAGCGCCCCGGCTACCTGCTTTTCCGTCGCACTGTGGTCGAGGCCCAGTCCGCGAACCGCCGTCATGTACTTGTAAGCCGTAACTCGTTTGAACCAAGGGCATTCCGAATCCATCCAGCCCTCAAAACCTTGCTGGAAAAGGGTGTCACGCGTGACACCCTTTTTTTTGCCCTTCAGGGCACCGCTTTTCTTCGGATCCTTGATCAAAAACACATGGTAGGCTTGGAGCGCGGCCAATCCCATTTGGAGGCGCGGGCCGAGGCTGGCGGCGGCGAATTTCTCCTCATGGCCGATGATGATTTCGCGGTGCTTTTCCAGCGCGGAGCGGGCGGCGCAAAGAATCGCCTTGGGGTCGGCAATCTGGATTTCCGAAACATCAACGCAAGGGGAATGCAAGGAATCGGGCAATGTCAGCTTGCATGCTTTGCCGCCGCGTTTTTGCGTAGGGGTTTCCACAGGGTTGGCTATGGTGATCTGCGCAGTCCGGGCTGCGCGGAGCTCCCTTGCGCGGCGGGTCAGCGGGCTTTCCGGTTTGGCCGGTTCGATCACTTCCACCAGGCCGGTTTGCCGGTTGAGGCGGGTGCCGCCCTTGCACTTGTGGGCCTTCAATCCGCGCGGGGTGAAATTGGGGATAAGGCATACGGGGCAGGTGACGAGTTGTTCGGACATTCAAATCTGGGGTTGCGGTTTGCAGCTGTTGTGATGGGATTGGCGCATGGATAACCCGCGCGTTTTGTTTGAGAGGGTGATGGATTCAATGGTCCGCGCCGGCTGGCTGCATTCCCATGTCTTCACCGAGGGCAAGGGGCATCACCTGGCATGGACTCCCGAGGGGGCCAAACTCGCGCAGGGTCTCAAACACCTCGCGGCCTGCTACGCGCTTCACGATAGAGACGACGCCCCCTACCTCTTTTATGTAGCGTGCCAGGAGGGACGTCTCGACACAGGGCATGGCGGGCCAGTGGATATCGACCCGGAGATTGCGGAGTTTTTCCGCCAGTGCGCGGCTGATCTTTGGCTTTACGGGGACAAGGACGGGTTGTTGGCTTTGGTTCATATTATCAATGGTTGGTGTCCCGATGCCGGGACGGGGATTGTTTTCGGTTAGCGTATCAGATCCGAGAGATGTATGATGCGGCGGCTAGGATGCAGAGAGTTACTAGACCGGCCAGGAGGACGAGCACCTCGAACTCGTGCAAGAGCAGTCGGCAGCGCATGCGGTCATAGGCATTGCTATGCTTGATTCGGTCTAT
>CAIKHZ010000024.1 GCA_903827375.1 Akkermansiaceae bacterium | reverse complement strand
CGCGGCCGTCGTCGCAAGCTTCTTTGGCGGCGCGGGACGAGATATCGCGAGGAGCGAGGTTACCGAAGGACGGGTACTTGCGCTCAAGGTAGTAATCCCGGTCCTCTTCGGCCACATCCGCCGGATTGATCTGTCGTTTCTGGAGTTTGTCGGCCACCTCCTTGGATTTTGGCACCCAGATGCGGCCGTCGTTGCGCAGTGATTCGGACATGAGGGTGAGCTTCGACTGGTAATCGCCGCTGACCGGAATGCACGTCGGGTGGATTTGGGTGTAGCATGGGTTGGCAAACAAGGCCCCGCGCCGTGCCGCCCGCCAGGCGGCGGTGACGTTGCAGCCCATCGCATTGGTGGAGAGGAAAAACACATTGCCGTAGCCTCCGGTGGCCAGAATCACCGCGTCAGCAGCATGGCTGGTGATAGCGCCGGTGGCCAGATCGCGTACCACGATGCCCTTGGCGTGGCCATCGACGAGCACCAGGTCCAACATTTCGCTGCGCGGGTACATCTTCACTCCGCCCTTGTGGATCTCCTTTTCCAACCCCTGATAGCAACCGATAAGCAGCTGTTGGCCGGTTTGGCCGCGGGCATAAAACGTGCGGGACACCTGCGCTCCGCCAAACGAACGGTTGTCTAGCAACCCACCGTATTCGCGGGCAAACGGCACGCCTTGAGCCACGCATTGGTCGATGATCGCATTGGAGACCTCCGCAAGCCGATAGACATTGCCTTCGCGGGCCCGGAAATCGCCCCCCTTGATCGTGTCGTAGAACAATCGCCTCACCGAGTCGCCGTCATTCTGATAGTTCTTGGCGGCGTTGATCCCGCCTTGAGCGGCTATGGAATGGGCGCGGCGCGGGCTGTCCTGATAGCAGAAGCATTTCACCTGATAGCCCATTTCGGCGAGCGAGGCGGCGGCGGCACCACCGGCGAGGCCGGAGCCGACGATGATGACTGAGAATTTGCGTTTATTGGCCGGATTGATGAGCTTCGAGTCCATCTTATGCTTGGACCATTTCTGTTCAAGCGGACCGGATGGGATTTTGCTGTCGAGGATCATAGGTATGGGGAGTGGGAATTGAGGATTGGATTAGGCCTTGACGATGCCGAAAAGGATGGCGAGAGGAATGGAGATGAAGCCGAGCCAGATCACCCATGCGTATCCGAGCGACACGGCGCGCAGCAGGCATTCGCTTTTCTTGAATCGCAGCCCGAGCGTCTGGAAAATCGAGGCCACGCCATGGCTCAAGTGGCTGCACAGCAGCGTCATGGCAATCACATAAAACAAGGTGACCCAGCCGTTGCTGAAGCCATCGACGACCATAAGCCAGGCGTTGTGGCGGATTGATGGTTCGCCGTTAAGCATCACAGTTTCCTTGTAGCGTGGCAGCGTGTCGTATTGGTTACCGATCCGGATGGTGAAATGCAGCATGTGATAGATAAAGAATGCCAGCAGGGTCAGGCCGGACCAAATCATGTTGCGTGACGAAAAGGTGGCTTGGATGACAGTCTGGCACTCGTAGGGTTTGCGGGCGGCGCGATTTTGGAGGGTCAGGCTGATGGTGGCGGCGACGTGGAGCGCCAGAGCGGAGATCATGATAATCCGGAACAGCCAGATGCCAGCACCGTGAATCATGTGATGGAGGAAATAGGCATACTCGTTAAATGCCTCACGGCCAACGAACACCAATAGATTGCCCACCAAATGGCCGGCGAGGAATAATACCAGAAAGGCGCCAGTGATAGCGACTATGAGCTTTTTCCCAATCGAGGAGGTCCAAATGGCGGTGAGGCTGGCGATAATGGCATTCATGGCAGGTTAGAAATCGAACGGTGCAGCCGGAAGCGGCGCGCAACGACGAATAGGCACATCAACTCGATTTGACAAGCCCAAGCCACCAATCCAGCAGAATCAATCAAGTGAAAGGCAGGATTTGCGCGGCGAGCGACCTCGCCTGCCAACATCCGCATGTGAACAGCCAAGGTGTGGCCTTCGCGCGGTAAGCGAAGCGCGACACGTCTATGGTTCGATGTATGGGATGCACGGCTTCCGCCGAAAGCCGCGCTTCCTCACCAAGAGAAGCAATTTTTTCCTCGGGCATTGCCACGGGCCTGGGGGCGTGCTTCACTCCGGGCATGTCTGACATTCGCATCACCCTTCACACCACCGCTGGAGACATCGAGGCCACCCTGTATGCCTCGAAGGCCCCGCTCACTTGCGCCAATTTTCTCAATCTCGCCCGCCGCGGGTACTACGATGGAGTCGCCTTCCATCGGGTGATTGAGGGTTTCATGCTGCAGGGCGGCGACCCAACCGAGACTGGCCGGGGAGGACCTGGGTACAAGTTTGCCGACGAGTTTCACCCGGACTTGCGACATCGCTCGCCGGGGGTATTTTCGATGGCCAACGCCGGGCCTGGGACGAACGGCTCGCAGTTTTTCATCACGAGTGCTGCCACGCCATTTCTGGACAATCGCCACTCGGTGTTTGGGCAGGTGACCAACGGCCTCGACGTGGTGGAAAAGGTCACTGGCAAGACCAACACTGGCGAGCGGGGTTGTAAATTCAACGGTGTGGGCGACAAAATCACCTCGATCACGGTCCATGACGACCTCGCAGACTTATTTGAGTCTCAAAAGGATCATGTCGCCCATTGGAACTCGATTCTTGATCGCTGAGCCAACGCTCCAATGCCCAGATGATCCCCCACGGCCATGCCCGCCGGTGCTTCTGTGCAAATTGCAGATTTCCAGCCGTTGCGCACCCCCTTGCCACTCCCGGTTACGCCAAATCATGGTGTTAAAATGGGTAAAGCAAGGGGTTGCTGCGCCGTTTTTTCCCCTGCTTACGCGAATTTGATGATCACAACCTATCATATTTTGGATACCTCCAAGAGGTGAATGCCATATCCCTAACTCATGCATCCTCGGTGCATTCCGTGTAATCCGTGGCTTCAATTTTGCCTTTCTAGGATCATCCAGCATTCGCAATCCAAAAAACACCTTTCTCCGACCTTTCCCCTATGACCCACCATCTTGAAGCCATTGCCCGCGAAACCGGCATCTCCCTTTCTTCCGTCACCACCACCGCCAAACTCTTGGCCGAAGGGGCCACCGTGCCGTTCCTCTCACGCTACCGCAAGGAGCAAACCGGCTCACTCGACGAGGTGCAAATCACCACCATCCGCGACCGCATGCTCCAACTCGCGGAACTCGACACCCGCCGCTCCGCCATCCTCAAATCCCTCGAGGAACGCTCGCTGCTCACCCCAGAACTTAAGAAAAAACTCGAGGCTGCCATCTCCCTCAGTGTGCTGGAGGACATTTTCGCCCCGTTCCGCCCCAAACGCCAAACCCGGGCCACCAAGGCCATAGAACGCGGGCTCACCCCGCTCGCCGATTGGTTGCTCGAAAACCAAGCCGCCGACCCCGCCGACGAGGCTGCCAAGTTCGTCGATCTGGAAAAGGAAGTGCCGAGCGCCACCGACGCCCTCGCCGGGGCTCGCGACATCCTCGCCGAGCGCGTCGCAGACGATGCCACCCTGCGTGGCCGAGTCCGCAAAATCTATGAGGAAGAGGCCACCGTCTCGTCCAAGATCATGTATGGCAAGGAGGAGGAAGCTGATGCCCAGAAATTCCGCGACTACTTCGAGTGGACGGAGTCGTTCAAAACGATTCCCTCGCACCGCATGCTTGCCATCCGCCGCGGCGAAAAGGAAGGGTTCTTGCTGATGCGCGTCGAGGTGCCCTTGGAACGTGTGACCCCGCAGGCCATCCCCGATTGGGTCACCTCCTCCGGTCCTGCCAGCCAGCACGTCGCCCAAGCCGTGGAAGACGGCTGCAAGCGCCTGCTGATGCCCTCCATGGAAACCGAGGCCCGTTTGCTCGCCAAAAAGCGTGCCGACGTCACAGCCATCAGCGTCTTCACTGACAATCTGCGCGAGTTGCTGCTGGCCTCCCCGCTCGGCGAAAAACGCCTGCTCGCCATCGACCCCGGCTTCCGCACCGGTTGCAAGACCGTCGTGCTCGACCGCTCCGGCAAACTCCTCCACCACACCGTCCTCTACGCCACCGCCGGATCGAACAACCAACTCTACGAGGCAGCTGTCGAGGTCACCACTTTAGTCAAAAAATTTCAGATTGAAGCCATCGCCATCGGCAACGGCACTGGTTCGCGGGAGACGGAGGCCTTCATCAAAAAACTCCAACTCCCCTCCTCCATCCCACTGGTGATGGTCAACGAAAGCGGCGCCTCGATTTATTCCGCCTCCGACGTCGCTCGCGAGGAATTTCCTAACGAAGACGTCACCGTCCGCGGGGCGGTGAGCATCGGCCGCCGCCTGATGGACCCGCTGGCCGAACTCGTCAAGCTCGACCCCAAGGTCATCGGCGTAGGCCAATACCAACACGACGTCGATCAGCGCGCCCTCAAAACCTCGCTCGACGACACCGTTGAATCCTGCGTCAACGCGGTGGGCGTGGAAGTCAACACCGCCTCCAAGCAACTCCTCTCCTATGTTTCCGGGCTCAATGCCAGCCTCGCCGAAAACATCGTCGCCTGGCGCAACGAGAATGGCGCTTTCAGCTCCCGCGCCCAACTCAAGAAAGTCCCGCGCCTAGGTGAGAAGGCCTTCGAGCAGGCCGCCGGCTTCCTGCGCATCCGTGGCGCTGTCTATCCGCTAGACTCATCGGCCGTCCACCCCGAGCGCTACCCGCTGGTCGAACAAATGAGTGCCGACCTGGGGTGCAGCGTCCAGGATTTGCTAGGAAAAGAGGATCTGCGCAAAAAGCTTGATCTACAAAAGTACGTATCCGCCGATGTTGGCCTGCCGACCCTCAAGGACATTGTGGCGGAGTTGGCCAAGCCCGGCCGCGACCCCCGCAAGCAGTTCGAGCTATTTTCGTTCCAAGACGGCGTCGATAAAGCCAGCGACCTGCAGGTGGGCATGAAGCTCCCCGGAATCGTCACCAACGTGACCGCCTTTGGTGCCTTTGTTGACGTCGGCGTCCATCAGGATGGCTTGGTCCACGTCAGCCAACTGGCCGACCACTTCATCCGCGACGCGTCCGAGGTGGTCAAAGTCGGCCAAAAAGTCCATGTCACAGTGGTCGAAGTGGACCTCAAGCGCAACCGAATCGCGCTCTCGATGAAGGCCAACCCGGATCTGGAAAACCGCCGATCCGCACCCGGCGAGCGATCCGCGCCAGCCAATCGGCCGCCGACTCGCGACTCCCGGGGAGCCGCAGCGCCGACCAATGATTGGTTTTCGCAAGCTCTGGAAAAGGGCAAGAAGAAGTAAGCGGATCTCAGGGGCAGCGGAGGCTAACTTAACCTCGGAAAATATTCGGTGGGGCACAAGTCGCAAGGGAGCAACGTCTGAGATGGCTAATTAAGCGCTTATGGGGCTCAGGGGCAGCGGGGGCAGAGGCCGAAAAACTCCAACTCGTGATAGAGGTTGCGGAAACCGGTCTTGTGGCGGATTTCCTCCTCAAGCTCATGAACCGGACACGGAGCGGTGATCGCCTCGATGGAGCCGCAGCCAGTGCAGATGAGGTAGTCGCAGTGGCGGCCTGGCAGCAACAGGGTGAAATAGGCGGCGCGTTCGTGCAGACCAAGGCGGCGCACGATGCCATGGCCGACAAGACGCTGCAATAGCCGGAAGACGGTGGCCTTGTCGCATTGGTCGGCAAGGCGAGGCGATGCCGCCAGCTCCGCCAAGGTCATCGGACGGGCATTCTCTAGCAAAGTGCTGAGCAATTCCTCGAGCGCCTTGGTGCGGCGCAAGCCAACCTCACGGCAGCGCCCAATAGTTTCCTGAATGAGGGGATGCATGGGCTGAGGATCAAATTTCGGCTGTTAGAATAAATTGGGCTGAGGGTCGTCCGGCCGGGACGCCGGGGGCGGGGCACCGATTTTGAGGTAGGCGGAAGGCATCGCCAAGCGGCCGCGAGGGGTCCTTTGCAAATACCCCTGCATAATGAGAAACGGCTCGTGCACCTCCTCAATCGTGGCGGCATCCTCCCCCACCGCCACCGCCAGCGAGTTGAGACCCACCGGGCCTCCACCAAATTTGTAAATCAGCACCTCTAACAAGCGCTTGTCCATTTCATCGAGGCCCTGAGCGTCGATTTCGATCATCGCAAGGGCGGCATCAGCGGTGGACTGGTCGATTTGGCCGCTGCCGCGGACTTGGGCGAAGTCGCGGACCCAGCGCAGCAGGGCGTTGGCGACGCGCGGAGTGCCTCGAGACCGGCAGGCGACTTCGAGGGCACCGCCGCGTTGGATGGCCACCTCGAGGAGGCCGGCGGAGCGCTCGATGATGAGGGCGAGTTCGTCCTGCGAGTAGTAGTCGAGGCGGTTGATGAGGCCGAAGCGGGAGCGCAGCGGGGCGGTGAGCATGCCGGAGCGGGTGGTGGCACCGACGAGGGTAAAGCGTGGCAGATTGATCTGGATGGAGCGGGCGGCGGGGCCGGAATCGATGATAATATCGAGGCGAAAGTCTTCCATGGCCGGATAGAGATACTCCTCGATGGCGGGATGCAGACGGTGAATCTCATCGATGAAAAGCACGTCGCCACGCTGAATGTTGGTCAAAATCCCGGCTAGATCACCGGCCTTTTCAATTTGCGGGCCGGAGGTCGTGTGAAGCTGGCTGCCGGCGGCCCGGGCCAGCAGGTTGGCGAGGGTGGTCTTGCCAAGGCCCGGCGGGCCGGAAAGCAGGACGTGGTCGAGCACGTCGCCGCGGTGCTTGGCTGCCGCGAGCATCAGCAGCAGGCGCTCCTTAACCTTTTCCTGCCCGATAAACTCTGAAAACGCCGGAGGCCGCAAAGACACATCAAAAGGCGTGACCGGCGTACTGGTAGTCTGCTGATAAAAGGTTTCGGGCATGGGCGGACAGGCGGATTAGACGACACAAGGCGCGAGACAACAAGACCGAAGACCACACAAAAGAAGTGAACCGAGGAGCCTCGGGAGGCACCGCCTGATGAAGGTGTCTGGAAGTGACGTTGGGTGGCGAGAAAAGCGCAACGCAGGGCTCGAGAAAGCGCAACGCAGGGCTCGAGAAAGCGCAACGCAGGACCCGCGTCAAGTGGAGTGGAATCTCTTAAGGGAAATCGCCTGGCCATCTCACTGCGGGGCTAAAGTGCCGTCGCTGCTGATCTTCGCCTTGGCGCTGCCTTGAGGCGTCACAAATCTCACCACGGCGAGCTGCGCGGGCGTCAGGCCGCTGGCGGATGTGCCGAAGCGCAAGGTGCCCTCACCTTTGACTGTTAGAGACTTAGTCAGATCCCAATCTGTTTTCGATGAATCGGCAAACGAGATGCCGCCCTTCTTATCCTTGGTGCCGCCGAGATCGATGATGGTCTCAGTCTTCACGGTTAGGGTGCCGAGGCTCTCCGAGCAACCTTGCAGGCAAAGCGAGGCCCGGGGATTTTTGACGTCCTTGTTGAGTGGCAGAGTGGTGATGCATGAATTGGCCGCCAATTGGTTGGATTGCCCCCATAGCAGGAACGATTCATTCCAGCCGTCGGCCCCGCCCATTTCGATATTACCGGAAAGCGCTTTGACGCCTGCAACCTTCCGCAACACCATGGTGCCATGCCGGAGGTGAAAGACGCCGTTGAAGGTGTTAGGCTTAATCCCCCGCAGATTGGACGGGTAGTTGACCCAGTTGCCATCAAAGCCACCATCCCAGTTGATTCGGCCACCATTGCCTGTGAGAACGGTATCAACACCAGTCCCGTTGCCACCGCCGGTGGACCAATCGAGGGTATGCCCATTGATGTCGAGCACACCCTGTGCCTCGCCGCATTGCCAGGCGAACTTCGCGTCGCCCACCAATTTGCAATTAAAGTTAGGGCCGAATGTTCTCGCAATCAGATCCCATTCGCCGCGGATTTCGGTGGCCATAAGGTTGGCGGGTTCCGCGTGCCCGATGAACGCCAAGTCCGCCTGTAGCGCGGGGTTCAGGGGTTCTTGGGTGCTTGGAGTGGTCGGCACACCGGCCTTTTGATCTGGACCGTAAGCCCGCAACTCGGTGATTTCGACGCCCTTTGTCCGATTGTTTCCTAACATAGTTGCTCGAAGATAGCGGGCCTTCTGTGGAGCAAACTCGTGACTGTAACCCTTGTCAGTGGCCACCACCGCGTTGGTGCTGGCATTGGCAACAGTGGTCCATGTCTGGTTGTCCGGTGACAAATCAAGGAGGTATTGATAGGCCCTGTTATCATCCGTGTTCCAGAAGGTATGGAGAACGATGCGATTCACATCCATCACCTTGCCCAGATCCACCGTCACCGCTTGCTGGGCATTGGCACCACTGAGGCATTCGTTCTTATCAACCAAGCCATCGACGGTCAACTCGACAAATTCCTTGGCACCAACCGTCGCATCCACCGGTTTTTTATAGGTGAGGCTGAACGGATCAAAGTCCACCTTGCGGGCAAGCATCCGCCACGGCACTCCCCTTTCCTTTCCGCCGGCATCGAAGTACTGGAATGTCACGGTGGCGTCCTCGGTGATGCGGAACGGTTTGGTGAACTCAGGCGAATTGAGGGTGACCGGGCCGTTGATTTGATAGCGAACAGAGCCGGTGGTAAGGTGTTTAGCGAGGTCGAAGGCCAAGGCATTGGCAAAGCGCGGATCCTCCTTGCGCACGGCACCGACGACTTTGACGGTGAACGGGTTGTTATGGAACTCGCGGATGAGGGTTCTTCCGACTGGCTGGCCGGTCTTATCAAAGAGCCGGGCCTTGAAGATGGTGGTGCTGCCGATCTCGGCCTTGCAGTTATGGAGGACGCTTGGATCAAAGACGGGGGAAGTGACAAAGGGCATCTCCCAACTCTCGGCGCTCTCAAGGAGATAGTGAATGGTGGCGTCCTTGACGTGGTTGACAAGTTCGGCGTCGAGCACTCCCGTGTACTCATAGACGGGCCCGATAAACCCTTTGCCGCCCTCCAGCATCCATTCCTCAAGGTTATGAACATTGTTGCCAAAGCGCAACTCCATGCCGGTGGCCACTCGGTCAAACTGATCCTGACTGGCGGCGTATCGCTTGGCAAATTGGGGATATGAGTCTGGCACCTTCGAGTTATAGGTAACTTCATTGCGCACCGGCACTTTGAAGCGAAGCACTCGCAGGGCGATGTTGCCATGGTTCTGCCAAAACACCAATTCGGAGCCGAGCATGCCCGGCGTGGAAAACTGATTCTGCTTGCCACTCGGATGCCAATCATAGAGGACCTCCACAGGATCACCAATGCTCGGCTCCCAGGAAACCTGGATCACCGGCCTGCCCGCTTTGAGGGTGTTGGCGGTCTCGCCATGTTTGTCCTCGCCATATTTACTGGTGATGTTCCACACCGTGCTGATGACGTCCTTGTCCACACATGGACATTCCCAGGCAACGGTGCGCTTGCCATACTTTTTGACGATGGCATTCATTTGCGACACATGATAGGCAAACAAATCGCCGTCGTCCTTGAGGTTGTGATCCTGCATAAACTTAGCGTTGTCGGTGTGGACACGCGCTTCATCACAACCAATATGAATGTAGGGCGAACTGCTGAATACTGAGGCAATCTCCTTGACCATGACGTCGAGCGTCTCGTAGATCTTGGGCTGGGACATATCCATCGCCGGGCCTTTGCCAAACGCCTCGGGCATGCGATTGCACAAGTAAGTGCAGTGGCCGGGCGTCTCCAATTCCGGCACCAGCGTAACCCCCCGAGCGTCGGCGTATGCCACCAAATCCTTGATGTCTTGGAGCTTCCATGTGCGCGCCGGGTCGCTGGTTTGCGGATAGGCCGCGAACGGAAACAAGCAGGCACCGTCATCTGAGAAGTGCAAGCGGAAGTAGCGGATCTTGTAGAATCGGCACATATCGATAACGTCGCGCAGGACTTCCATGCTGTGCTCCTGACGTGCTATATCCAGCATCACGCCGCTGTATTCGGCTGCCGAACTATCTTTGACGACACAGGCTGGCACGGTCATTTCGCCTTGAGCTGTCATCTTGAGGCTTTGCAGGAAAGTGGCGGCGCCCATCGCCACAGCATTGTAATTCTGCCCAATCACCGAGACACCGGCCGGGGTGACTGTTAGAACATAACTCTCCTTGGCGAGACTGGCGTCCAGGCCCAAGGATATCTCGTTAGCCTGTGGCGGGCTCTGGCCAAGTGCCACGGTGACGCCGGTGGCCATGAGGATGTCCTTGGCGAGAATCTTGGCCAAGGGGGCGAGCGCGTTGTCAGAAACTACAATCCGCTTGCCCTGCCCGATGACGCAGCAACCTTGAGTGGCCTGATAGGTCTGGGGCCACGGAGAAAATGCCGGAGTTGGACCCGGTTCACCCGGCAGCACAGCGATGGTTAGAGACAACAGCAAGACAGCCAGAGGACTGCGGAAAGGTGCGAGTTGGTAGCGGAGTTGGCGATTCATGGGGGCGTGGCGTGACTAATACTCGCGATGCTGGGCCTTGGGACCGGGGACCGGCAAGCCTATTCGGAATGTCCAGCATTTGTACACAGCAGACGCCCCGGAGAACTTCATCGTTGTCAGGCACAGGAGCCGCGCAAGAAGATTTGCAGGCTTGAAACCGAGCATCCGCAACAAGCGCGCTCACTTCAAAAATCCTCAATTCATTCCAGCAGTTCTCGCACTTCTTTCAAGATCTCGTCAGCCACCTCGTTTTCCCAACGAAAGCTGCCATTGGCCATGACTTCACTCATCTTTTCCCGCTTCTGCCAGGACGCCTGCGCTGCCTGATAGACGGGCATCGACGCCACCAGCAAAAGCATCGCACAGGCGTACGCCGGAATGAGCGTTAGGGCCACCGCAGCGCGGGACAATTGGCGGCTGAAACTCACCGCCAAGGCCCGAACCACAATGCTGAAAATCACCAGAAGCAGAGGAACTAACAAAATAACCCGCCATACCGCCCGCGCCTCAATGCTCTCAAACGGGGGGGCCATCAAACCGAACAGCGGCACAAACGCCAGCCCCGACACCACCGCCAGCCAGCTCAGCAGGGCCGGGCCGGGACAGACGCCCAGAGCTGCGGCCCGCCGCCCGAGCCGCCAGCGAGCGACCAAGGCCGGCACCACCAGCAGCAACAAGCCCATCGCCAGAAAATCGGCGGCAGGCAACATCCCGTAGAGCGCTTTGAGCCCCCATGCCTGCCCGCCCAGTGGAGTCAACCGCGTGAGTGCCGTCACATAGCCGAAGGGCAGCAAAAGCCCGGCACCAAAGATCCACGCCCAGTCCACCGGCATCAGCAGCGCGTTCATGTGTTGGGCAAGCCGCAGCACGGCTTGCGGCAGGCAGAAGCGGTAGAGCGCCACCGCCAGCAGCGCCAATCCCAACAACAACCACAACACCAGCGAGCAAGCACGAGCGGCCAACAAATGATCGATCATCCGGCCGGGTTGCAGGTCCTCGTCGGCCAGCGGAGGCGGGTTCTTCGCCAAGTTGTGCATATAAAAAATACCGGGTTGAATGAACAGGCCGCTGTGCCTCCTGATGGCATCAGCAGTGCCATTGCCATTGCCTTTTTTGGCTGCCATCCATTGATCAAAGCGCTGTTTGATTTTCCCGAGGCGAGCGGCGTCCTCGTCGAGTCCGAGTTTTTCGGCAGCGGCTTGCAAATACCGGGTCAGTTGGAAGGCGTTGGACTTGTGGACCAGCGCATGAATGATCGATGGCCTTTCCATTCCTCCGACTCTCTGCAAAAATCCATCAGCATCCGCCAACAAGGGTTTGAATTGCGATGCGTCCCCGGACCCGCCAATGAGCCATGCCTTCGCCGCGATGGCTTCGTGCAGATTGCGCAGGCTGATGACGTCCGCGCTGAAGTCCTCTATGAGATACCCTAGCAACTCCCAGCGTGCCAATTGGTCGTCCTGGCGGAACGACGGCATTCGCGCGGCCACAAATTCGGTTTTTCGGTTCACGCACGATGCTTGTTGGTTAGCGACTCGCAACAAGGCCAACGCCTCCTCGAGCTTTGCCTCGTCAGTGATTTTCCATGAGCGAAGCTCGCCGGCCCGCCTTGCCTGGCTCGTCTGGATCTCAGACTTGACCGCTTGGCTGGCCAACTCACCCGCCGCGAGATAGGTGAACCAAGCGTTGCCCGGATCGAGCCGCCGCGCGGTGGCTAAAAAATCCGGCGGATACTTGCCATGGTCCCCCCGGTAGTTGATCGCATAAGCAGCAAAACAGCTTGGATCGTCCGCAGCACTCTCCCACAGCGCTTGGAGTTGCTCGGATTTCGTCGGCTTGGTTAGATCGCCAAACAGCCGGAATTTTTCCTTTTCGCTCAATCCTATTAGCAAGTCTGCATCCGGATGGGACGTCCTTCCTGCGCTGGAACTTTCGGCAACCCCCAGCACCCGCCGATAGCGCAGCCCCTCGGCCACCGCATGCAGCAGCACCCATGCCGAGAGCCACACCAGCGCCAGCGTCAAGGCCGAACGCCACAGCGGGCCGTAGCGCTGCTTGCGTACCGCCAGCGCCTCCCATCGGGCAATGGCTTCAGCGGCACCCGGGTGGGATTGCGGCACCATCTTCTCCAACACCTTGGTGGCCGCCAAGCGCAGTTCTGGCGTTTCCGCAAAGGGTTGCAGGGCGGCAGCCATCAAGCGCTCGGAAGTATCGGACATGCCGTGCTTGTAGGATCAGCCGGCCCGTGGGTCAACATCCAAGAATCTTGCGAGGCTGCGCCTCAGACCAGGTGAGAGGTGAAGACAACTTCGGCGTGAGCTCAGTCCTCTGTTTATCGAACCTGCCCAACGATTTTCTGGTAAAACCTGCGGAGACGTGAAAAGCCGAGGCCGCGATCCCGGTACCTGTGCCTGCGAACGATCCGACGCATACCCCACCCCACGCCCATCCCCTCATGAGCCAAGCCTTCAACCCCACACTGGGACGCCGCACATTCCTCACCGGAGCCACCGCGGCGGCAGCTGCCCCCCTGATTCTGCCCGCCGCCCGCTTGTTCGGTGCCGCCGCCCCTAGCAAATTGATCAACATCGCAGTCATCGGCTGCGGCGAACGTGCCGAGGATGTGGTCCTGGCAAACGAGCCATACACCGGGGTGCGTTTCGTGGCCACTTGTGATCCGTTTGCCGATCGTGCGGCGGCCTACGCCAAGCGGCTCAACGAGAAGTACCACACGGATGCCTGCAAGCCATACCGGGATTTCCGCGAGATCATAGAGCGCAAGGACATTGACGGGGTGGCGGTGTTCACCCCGGACCACTGGCACGTACCAGTCGCCTTTCTGGCCGCCCGCAACCACAAAGACATGTATGTGGAAAAACCCCTCGGCGTGGCGATGACCTGGGCATGGAGATTGCGCGAGGAAATCCTCAAAAACCAAGTCATCTTCCAGTACGGCACCCAACAACGCTCAGCACGCCAATTCCGCCAAGCCTGCGACCTTGTCCTCAACGGCTACATCGGAAATATCCAGCGAGTGGACGCATGGTGCGCCGCTATCGAACCGGAGCGCCACGCCGTCCTTCACGAGGAACCCGTGCCCGATGGCTTCGATTACGACCTGTGGAGCGGCCCAGCGGTGAAGTTTCCCTATCAGCCGGAACGAGTCTCCTGCCTCGGCGCATGGCACTGCCGCAACACCGCTCTGGGCTTCATCGCCGGCTGGGGCGCCCATCCGCTGGATATTGCCCAGTGGGGCCTGGCCACAGACGCCAGCGGGCCAATATCCTACGAGGGCAGCGGCGAAGTGCCCACCGATAAAACCGAACTCTTCGATACCACCCGCCGCTGGGACATCCAATGTGCTTATGCTAACAAGGTAAAAATGCACTTCATGGATCACGAGACTGCCAAGCCAGTCGTCAAGGCCTATCACTATCGCGTCCACGACCACGGCACCGTCTTCCATGGCGACGAAGGCTGGGTCGGCGTTGACCGCGAGGCCATGTTCTCCCACGATAATAACAAATTGCGCAAACTCGAGTTCAAGCCCAGCGACAAACATCTGCCCCTCAGCGACAACCACTTCGCCAATTTCCTCGATTGCATCCGCTCACGCCAACAACCCGTCAGTCACTTCGAAGCCGCTCTGCGCTCCGACACCATCAGTCACCTATCGGAAATTGTGATCCGCACCAAGGCAGCCCTCCAATGGGATCCAAAATCCGAAAATCTCGTCAACCCCTCCCCTGCCCAGTCCGCGATGCTCGACCGGCCAATGCGCGATGGCTTTGCAATGCCCGGAATCCGCTCCCACTGACGGCCCTCGCCCTGTGCCGCGACACGGAGTGGCGCTTCAATTCAGAAAACCTGGGGGCCGCGCCCGGAGCAGCTCAAGATTTCACCCGGCCATCAGGAAATCGAACTCGCCCTGGTCAAGCTCGGTCGTGCGACCGGAGAGCAAAAGTACCTCGATCTGGCAAAATCAGCGGTTAAAAATTCCTGGAAGAGGGGTTTTGACCGCTGATTTCGCGGAAAAGACGGATTG
>CAIKHZ010000023.1 GCA_903827375.1 Akkermansiaceae bacterium | reverse complement strand
TTGCGATAGGCGAAGCTGACTGCGGGTTACTTCGGTAAGAGATCCGGACCAGTGCCCTCGGGGCTCAGTTTTCCCTCAGGTTTTCCCTCAGGTTTTCGCTCGGGATGAGGAAATTCGGTAGTATCGATCTTGCCGTCCTTGTTGCGGTCCAGTTTGTCGAAGAGCGCGTGCTGTTGTTTTTCGTCGAGACCCCTAACGAATGGGGCTTGCCGGAACTCATCAAACGTCAGCGCTCCGTCTCCATCTTTGTCGAGTTGCCGGAACAAGTGGCGAGGGTCGCGCGGTGGTCCTGCTTGACCGGGACGCTGACCCGCAGGGTAATCGGCCGGAGAAATCACTCCGTCTCCGTTGACGTCGAGGCGGCGAAAGAGAGCCTCTTGTTGTTCGGGCGGGAGTTTTTTGACAAATTCGCCAGCCTTGAATTCCTCCAGGCTGATCACTCCGTCCTTGTTCGTATCTAATTCCCAGATGCGCGGCATCCACGGATGTTTTCCTTCCTGAGGTTTGACGAGGGACTCCAATTCATCGCGGCTCAACACCCCGTCGCCATTTTTGTCCAAGCGCTTGAAGAGTTCCTCGCGCTTGTCTTCGGGCAACAGCGCGATGCGCTTCATCGCAAAAAATTCCTCCCGAGATAGCACTCCGTCGCCATTGGTATCGGCGAGCTTCCAAGCTTCGGAAAAGTGCTGCTGCCTTCGCCGGGAGACATCGCCTTCCGGCACCCCGCCACTCGTCGGCGCTTGCGGAGCAGCCAAAGACAGGCCGGGCAGCAAAAAACCCGACAGGACGAGTGAAGTTGAGATTGTTTTCATGAGAATACAGGGCTTATTTAGGCCCGACACGCCGGAACCGCCAGAACAAACTCCCCAATCCTAGAAAAGTTTCGCCAGTTGCCCGCAACCCTCCAGTTTCACATTCCTCCATGCACATTCTCGATATTCTCTCGTCCCGCAAAACCTCACTTTCCTTCGAGTTTTTCCCACCGCGTAGCGCCGCCACATGGGATGATCTCTATCAGACAATCCGCGACCTCGAGCAACTCGCCCCAGCATTTGTTTCGGTGACCTATGGTGCCGGCGGTGGTACCCGTGATCTCACTCACGATCTGGTTGTGCGCATCCAACAAACCACCTCGATCCCGCCAACCCCGCACCTCACTTGCGTCGGCCATTCCAAGCAGGAAGTCGAGGCCATCCTTGACCGCTATGCCGCCGCCGGTGTTTCCAATATCCTAGCGCTACGCGGCGACGCTCCGCGCAATGAGTCGGCCTACGATTGGTCGCAAGGCGACTTCCGACATGCTGCCGACCTAGTGGCGTTCATCCGCCGCTTCAATGACAGTGGGCGCCACCCGGACCCGCGCGGCTTTGGCATTGGAGTGGCCGGGTTTCCAGAGGGGCATCCCGATATGCCCAACCGCCTCGCGGAACTCGATTTCCTCAAGCAAAAAGTCGATGCCGGTGCTGACTACATTTGCACCCAGTTGTTTTTCGACAACCACGATTTTTTCGATTTCCGTGACCGCTGTGAAATTGCCGGCATCCGTGTGCCAATGCTCGCTGGTATCATGCCCGTCACCTCGCTCCAAGGCATGCGGAGGATGGCTGAATTGGCTGCCGGAGCTCGGTTTCCGGCTGCGTTGATGCGGGCGTTGGAGCGTGCCAACGGGCATGCTGAGGCGGTCGAACGCGTTGGTATCCACTATGCCGCCGCTCAATGCGCAGGCTTGTTGGATGCGGCGGTTAGCGGTATCCATTTTTACACTCTCAACAAGAGTCATGCCACCCGTGAAATTTACGCCAGTCTGGGCCTGAGTTCAGGCTCGGGAACGCCACTGTAGCGGCGACCCATGCGGCAGAGGCATTGGATCGAGAACAAAAAACGCTTTTCAGCGGAATGAATGAATGTCTGCCGTTGCGTCTGACGGATGGCGGGTGTTCTTGCGTTGGCGGCGCAGGCGAACGGCGCTTGCCAGTTCCTCGAGCACCTCGACGGTGGTGTCCCAGTTGATGCATGCGTCAGTGACGGATTGGCCGTGAACCAGCAGGGAGGGGTCTGGACCCGCTTGTTGATTGCCCTCGACTAGGTTGGACTCGAGCATTACGGCGGTGATGGCGAGTGAGCCTGCGGCAAGTTGTTGGCAGAGATTTCGGGCTACAAGCGGCTGGTTGCGGTAGTCTTTGGAAGAGTTGCCATGCGAGCAATCCACCATGACATGGGCTGGCAACTGATGTTGGCGAAGCATCGCCTCCACAGCCTCAATGCTCGCTTGATCGTAGTTGGTGCCGGTTTTGCCGCCTCGCAATATCAGATGGCATGATGCATTGCCTGAGGTCGAGATGATCGCGGAAACCCCCTGCTTGGTGACAGATAGAAAATGGTGGGGATGTGACGCCGACTCGATGGCATCCAGCGCAATTTGGACAGAGCCGCCGGTGCCGTTTTTGAAACCCACGGGCATCGACAGGCCCGAGGCGAGTTCGCGGTGGATTTGCGACTCGGTGGTGCGCGCACCGATGGCCCCCCAAGCAATCAAATCCGCAAAGTATTGCGGGGAAATCGTGTCAAGAAACTCGGTGCCCGCAGGCAGTCCAATGCTGGCCAAATCCAGCAACAGCTTGCGGGCAATCCTCAGCCCGTGGTTGATGTCAAACGAGTCGTCCAGATGCGGGTCGTTGATCAAGCCCTTCCAGCCCACCGTGGTGCGCGGTTTCTCGAAATAAACCCGCATCATGATGAGCAGATCCTGCTGCAGCCGACTGGCCTCCTGCTTGAGGCGAGCCCCATATTCTAACGCTGCTTCTGGATCGTGAATCGAACATGGGCCCACCACTGCCAGCAACCGGTCATCCTTGCCGCGCAAAATCGCCTCTGCTTCGGCACGTGTGGTGGCCACCAATTCCGATACTTGGTCGGTCACGGGCAGGTAATAGGCCAATACCGCAGGGGATATCAGCGGGTCGAGGCCGACAATGCGGAGGTCATCAGTGCGGTGGCGGGTCACGCCGCCTAGCCTAGCGAGTCTCGGCGGCAACGCAAGACAAGTGTTGGTCAGCCGGGTATCCCGCCCCCGGTGCTTATCGACCGGGGGCAAGGTGTTATGGGTCATGGCACAGGCAATTCTATTGGCCAATGGATCACAAGCGGGAGAAATTCCCGGGTCACGGTGAACCGATTTGTGAGGGGAAAATTGGCCTATTTCTTGTGATGGGCTCCGCAAGCTTGGTCGGTTGGCGCGTCTGCGATGGCTGAAGTTGGCTGGACCAGTCCTGCTTGGAGCAGGTAAGCTTCCACTTCGTCGCCGCTGACGTCGGCCAGCAGGTGGCCGTTGACCTCAACGCAGGGGGAGAGGGGTTGGCCGCTTTTCGCGAGCATTTCGGCGTATTGGGCGCGATCATTGATGACGTCCCGGTCTTCATAGCTGAGCGAGTATTTGCGCATGATGGCGCGCACCCCTTGGCTCCAGCCACAGGAGGGTTTCAAATAGGCAATGATGGTCGGTGAATTCATGATCGGTGGATGTCGTGATTGTTGGGGATTGCTGCCCTCTGGCGGCGGGGTGTATCTAGGTGGATCGCTGCCAGCTGTCAAGGAGTTTCAAAAGAAATTGCTTTAGAAAGTAGGGGGAATCTGGCTGGTAGTCAGGGGAGGTTGGCTGTAGGTTGGCGCGGATGAGAACAGGTGCAGCAAAGCGGGGGGGCAAGAGACAGGCGATTTTGCAGTTGCTCAAGCAGCATGGGGCGAGGGATTCGGCGACGCTGGCGTCGCACTTGGGCATCTCGGCGATGGCAGTTCGCCAGCACTTGTATCTGCTGAGTGCGGCAGGGTTGGTGACCTATCAGGAACAACCGGGCCGCCTTGGCCGGCCGGCCAAGATATGGGATCTGACGCCTGCGGCGGCAGCACAATTTCCCGATGCTCATGCCGGCCTGGCGGGAAATTTGCTCGGGGCTGCGGAGGCGGTATTTGGCGGGGACGGGGTTGGGCGGATGCTCAGTCATTGCACCCAACGCCAGATTGCGGCGGACTGCGCGCGGATCGGGTGCCGCTGGTCGCTGCGTCGGCGCTTGGCGGCGCTGGTGGGCATCCGCAATGCTGAGGGATACATGGCCGAAGTGCTGGGGCAGGCCGATGGCTCGTTTTTGCTGGTGCACAATCACTGTCCGATTGCCGTGGCAAGCGCGGCTTGTGAGCAACTCTGCGATGCTGAAATGGAGGTGTATCGCGGCGTCCTTGGCAAGCGCGTGCTCGTCTCGCGCAGCGAGTCGATGATGGCAGGTGCCCGGCGCTGCTCCTACCACATTTCAATTCCCTTGAAATTGCGCTCAAGCTGAGGAGATGCGCAGCTACATCGAGTGGCTGCTGCGTCCCGCAGCAGGCCGTGACAGCGCGCCTCCGGCCGCTGCGCCCATGCAAAAGTGAACGGAGCGGTGCCCCAGCCCCTGGTCATTCTCTAATCATGGCCAGCCACCTGGCACGCGCTGCGAGACGCAGCGCGCACGGCCTGCCGCGAGACGCAGCAGCCACGCGGGACGCAGCCATGCGGCACGCAGCCATGCGGCACGCAGCCACATGGGGCGTAGCTGCCGCGTCTCGCGGCGGGCCATAGACACGCCGCTACAAGACCCTGGCAGATTTGGCACTTAGGGTGCGGCGGACATGGACTCGGCCTTGGCGACGGTGGCGAGCACATCCTCGCGGACACTCACACCCTTGCGTTTGCTCCACCACAGGACCACCGGCGAGGCGATGAAGATGGAGGAGAATGTGCCGACGACGATGCCGATGAAGATGATGACGCCGAAGTCGCGCAGGGCAGTGCCGCCGAGGAATGCGAGAATGGCGACGCTGATCAGGGTGACGCTGGAGGTAAGCAAGGTTCGCGAGAGGGTGGCGTTGATCGCATCATTCATGATTTTCTCCACCGAGTCGGTGCGAATGAGGAGCATTTCCCGCACCCGGTCGAATACGACGATGGTGTCACTGATCGAGTAGCCGGCGATTGTGAGCACGGCACCGACGTGGATGAGGGAGAGTTCTCCGCCCATCAGCACGACCATGCCGACGCAGATGATGACGTCATGGAAGATGGCGACGAAGCCACCCAAGGCGAAGGAGAACTCGAATCGGGCGGTCATGTAGAGGACGATGCCGACGAAGCCCATGGCGATGGCAAGGAGCGACTGGATGAGGAATGAGCCGCCGATGAGTGCGGAGACTTCTTCCTGACTGGCGTCCACCGCGTAGTCAATGGCTGAAGTGACCTTGCTGCCGAGGGAGGGGACCGTTTCCTGCAACTTGGCGGTGAGCACTTCAATGTCCTTGGCGGCGCAATGCACGGCAATCGCCGTGGCGGCACCCGGGCTGACGTCGGCCTTGGCGGTGGCCGGGCTGGCTAGGGTTGTCTTGAGCCCGTCGAGGGCCGTCTGGACCTCCTCAAGGGGGGCTTTGGCGTCCTTGCCAAGTTGGAAGACAATGCTGGCGGTATCGCCCTTGGCACCAAGCGCCGGAATGGATTCACGCAGCTTGGCGATGATGTTGGAAGCATCCTTCACGTCCTTTTTGGCGTCATCCGTGGCGCAACGCACCGTCAGCAACGTGCCGGTGGCGTAGTTGCTTTCCAACTGCGGATAGGCAGCTTTTGAGAGTTTGACGCCATCGATTACCTTTTGCACGTCCTCTAACGGAACTTTGGTTTTCTTGCCGAGCAGGAAAATGATGCGGGTGCCGCCGGTGAAGTCGATGCCTAGCGCCCGTTCGCCGCGAACGCCGAAGGCGATGAGCGACATGACGATGGTGGCCAGAGCGGCACCGATGCAGATGCGGCGCTTGCCGAGGAAGTCATAGTGGGCGGACTTGATCAGGTCGAGGAAGGTGAGTTTTTTCCACCAGTTGTAATCCACTCCCCAACGGAAGATGACGCGGGTAACCAAAATCGCCGAAAACAGCGAGGCTGTGACGCCGATGGTCAGTGTCACGGCGAAGCCCTTGATGGTGCCGCTGCCCAACCAGAAGAGAATCAGTGCCGTGATCAGCGACGTGATGTGGGAGTCGAAAATCGCGGTGAAGGCGTGGTCGTAGGCTGACTCGATGGCGTTTTTGAGGGATTTGCCGCTGCGCATTTCCTCGCGCAGACGTTCGTAGATGAGCACGTTGGCGTCCACCGCCATGCCGATGGTCAGAACCATCCCGGCAATGCCCGGCAGGGTGAAGGTGAAGCCGAACATGGCCATCACGCCGAACAAAATCGTGGTGTTGACGAGCAGGCCGACAATGGCGATCAAACCGGAAACGTGATAATAGATGAGTACGAAGAGGAACGTCAGGGTCAGGGCGAGCACGCCGGCGAAGAGGCCTTGCTTGACAACGGCCTCGCCGAGGGTGGGGGAGACGTTGCGCATTTCATCGACTTTCAAGGCGTTTTCCAGTGGGTTCATCAGGGCGTTGGCGAGGCTTTGGACCTCACCTGGTTCATGGAGTCCTTCCACAACGAATCGTTTGCCGAGGGGCACAGACTTGACGGAGGGGGCGCTGATGACGGTGCCGTCGAGGACGATGGCGATGCTGTCCTGGCCCGGTCGCATGTTCTGGGTGAGGGCGATCATCTTGTCGGTGCCTTCGCCGTTGAGAACAATATCCACCGCGTCGGGCTGACTCTGCGAGGGGGTGGCCAGCGAAATATCCTTGCCGCCCAGAGCGGTGTGCTTGTTCAGCAGAATCGGCGTTTCGATGTCATTGCCATCCCCATCCTTGTGCTTGTAAGTGAAAACCTTGTAGCCTGGGACGATTTCAGAGCCCGACTTGACGCGGACGGCGAGGCTTTTGCCATCCGGACCGGTTTCATGGTTGCGAGGGCTGACTTCGCGCAGCTCGAGCTTGGCGACTTTTTCGAGGGTGACACGGATTTTGGCGCTTTCTTCCGGTTCGACGCCGGGCATTTGCAGCAGGATGCCGGCGGTGCCTTGGCGGGCGATGATCGGTTCCTTGTTGCCCATGCCGTTGAGGCGCTTCTCGATAACCGTGATCGCCTGGTTCACTTGCGATGGAGTGACGGGCATCTCGTCGCCGTTGGCATCGGTGCGGGGTTGGATGTGCAGCGAGAACGATGAGCCGCCGAGAATGTCGATGCCGCCCTTGAGCCGTTCTTTAGGCGGCAGGGTTGCCATCACGCAGAGACCGACCACGCCAATGGTCAGCGCCGTGCCGATGTTGCGTTTGCGGCGTTCGAATTCCGTGGCAAAATACCAGAAAAACAGCAGCATTAGGATTAAACCGGCGACAAACAGGGTCAACGGGTCTTCGTAAAACGACTTGGCGGTGGCGACGGCTAGGAGCATGGCTGGGAACATCTAGGGTGGGAGGTGAGAGGGCTTACTTGGACTCTTTTTTGTGGACAGCGGCGATGGCGGGTTTGTCGAACTCGATCATGGTTCCTTCAGCGACCTTGATGATCACGGTGTGTTCTTTGATGTTGTGGACGAGGCCGTGGATGCCGGAGGATGTGACGACTCGGTCGCCGGTTTGCAGTGCTGCGATGCGGGCCGCCATTTCCTTGCGTTGGCGCTGTTGCGGGCGAATGAGCAGGAAATAGAACATCACGAACATCAGGCCCATCATGACCATCGGATTGCCTAGCAGACCACCGATGCCGTTGTTAGCTTGGGCGTCGGCAGTGGTCGGTGTGGCGGCTGCGAGGGCGGCGGCGAAGGCGGGCAATGAGGTCATGGGAGTGGGGGATGGGAGTAGCGTTGAATGAAGGAGGCTTTGAAAGATTGGAAGGTTCCGGCGGTGATGGCATCGCGTGCATCAGCAACGAGGCGGAGGAAGAAATGCAAATTATGGAAAGAAAGCAACCGCAAAGCGAGAATTTCGCCGGAGCGGAACAAGTGGCGGAGGTAGGCGCGGGAAAATCTGGCGACGTGGGGGTGGGCGGACGGGCAGAGTGGGCGGGGGTCTTTGGCGTGGATGAGGTTTTTGATGTGGATGGGTCCGTCGAGGGTGAAGGCGATGCCGTGGCGTGCCACTCGGGTGGGCATCACGCAGTCGAAGAGGTCCACGCCGCGGGCGATCATTTCGAGGATCTGTGGTGGAGTGCCTAGGCCCATGGCGTAGCGAGGCTTGTTGTGGGGCAAAAATGGCACGGCGTTATCGATGGCGCGGAACATTTCCAGTTCTGGTTCGCCGACGGAAACCCCGCCGATCGCGTAGCCATCAAAGTCCAGGTCGACGAGTTCGCGGGCCGATTGTTCCCGCAGGTCGGCAAACGTCGAGCCTTGAACAATGCCGAAATGTTGCTGGCGGCCGTCGCCGGAGCGGGGTTGGTTGGCCACGACCCAGTCCTTGCAGCGGCGGGCCCAACGGCTGGTGAGGGCCAGCGATTTGGCGGCATAAGCCTCGTCGCAGGGGTAAGGCGGGCATTCGTCGAAGAGCATGGCGATGTCGGCAGCGAGGGCGGACTGGATGTCCATGCTCAATTCCGGGGTGAGCAGCATTTTTGAGCCATCGAGGTGGTTTTGGAAGCGGACGCCTTCCTCGGTGATTTTGCGTAATTTGGCGAGTGACCAGACTTGGAAGCCGCCGGAATCGGTGAGCATCGGGTGCTGCCAGGTGGTGAATGCGTGCAGCCCGCCCATTTCCCGGATGAGTTCATGGCCTGGGCGCAGCCACAGGTGGTAGGTATTGCCGAGGATGATTTGGGCACCGAGTTCCTGCAGTTCTGCGGGGTGCAGGGTTTTGACGGATCCCTGAGTACCCACCGGCATGAACATCGGCGTGGTCACCGTGCCATGCGGCAACACCAATTCTCCGCGGCGTGCGGAACTGCTCGGATCGGTCGCAAGGATGGTGAAAGACACGGGAAAGGGCATTCAGATAGCCGCTGGCCCCGCCCCGGCCAAGCCCAATCCGCCTGCCGCAGCCTTCAAAACGGAAGAATCTGCGATTTTAGGCAACTTTTCCTAAGGATTGGAGTTTTCTCCGCCGCACGGGAAGTTTTTGCATTTTGAAAAATCTGTGAATAAATCCCACCCGTCATCGCTCGCAAATCCGAGCCTTAGCGTGCTTGAACAACCAACAATAATCCAAGAACCACCACAACAACATCGTCATGAAATCATTACTCAACGCGGTTTTAGCCGCTTTCATCATCGCCCCGCTCGCCCTCGCCAGTCCTTGTGACAAGCCGGTGGACGCAGGCAAAGTCGCCGAATGCAGCAAGTGCAAGAAGGGCGACAAGGACAAGGCCAAGGAAGAAGGCACGCTCGCCGAATGCAGCAAGTGCAAGAAGGGCGACAAGGACAAGGCCAAGGAAGAAGGCACGCTCGCCGAATGCGGCAAGTGCAAGAAGGGCGACAAGGACAAGGCCAAGGAAGAAGGCACGCTCGCTGAATGCGGCAAGTGCAAGAAGGGCGACAAGGACAAGGCCAAGGAAGAAGGCACGCTCGCCGAATGCGGCAAGTGCAAGAAGGGCGACAAAGACAAGGCCAAGGTAGAAGGCACGCTCGCTTAATTCTGTCAGATCGATCAAATTTATAAAGGCCGCCGGAAATCACTCCGGCGGCTTTTTTCGTGTCGGCCCTCGCACCCGATACCGACAGTTTAGGAGGGTGGGCATCCTGCCTGTCATGGACGACGGGCTTCCAGCCTGGCGTTTCATCCTCACGATGATCTTGGGCTGCACCATGGAGCGAAACCAACCCAAGTAACTCAGGAGCTCATCTGCGTGAATCCTCGTCCATCTGCCCAGCTCATTTTCCCGATAGACCAAACTGCAAATATCGCGCAGATACCCGCGTTGCTATCCGTTGCCAAACCTGTCATCCATGGGCATGCGTCGCTTGTTTTGCCTCCTTGCTTGCCTCGCCGTGAGCGCCTGTTTCCCGGTTTCACCGCCAGCACCCGGACCCCGGGTTGCCGCCCGCACCCAGCTCCACCATCTCGCGCCGCCATCAGCCTTGCCCCCGCCCGCAGCCGTCAAAGTCGCCCCTCCCCAAAGGCCAGCCATTCCAGTGGCTCCGCCACAACTGACGTCCTGCGAAATGGCAGGGATCCGTTTTGAAGGCGTCGCTTTCGATGCTCGCAGCCACCGCCTCATCGTTGCCGACCAACCCGCGGGCCCCGGGACCCGCTGGCCGGATGCCGCCACGGTCGCCAGCGCCCATGGCGGATTGGCTGCCATCAACGCTGGATTTTTCACCCCGACAGGCCAGCCTCTCGGAAAACTCGTTGCGGCTGGAACCCCCGCCGGTTCTTGGAATCGGGCATCCTCTCTCGGTAGCGGCGTGTGGCTCGAATCTCCCAGCGGTACCTCAGCCATCTTCCGTCGCGAATCCGTTCCCGCCTCTGTCGCCGCCCAAGAACTCGTCCAGGCCGGTCCCATGCTCGTCGAGAATCGTCAGGTCGTCGCCGGCCTGGAAGCCACCAAGTCCAGCGTCCGCTCCGTCATTTTCTGGGACGGCGGCACCCGCTGGTGGATCGGCCATGCCTCGCCTTGCACCTTGGTTGCACTTGCCCGAGCCCTGGTCGCTGGAGGGCCAGCCGCATGGTCGCCGCGCGTGGCACTCAATCTCGATGGCGGCCGCTCCGCAGATTTGTGCATCACTGCCGCCATTCCCGGTGGCCCTGTGACGTGCCGAGCCTTATGGAATAAACCTGTTAGAAACTTCCTGGTTCTCGTCTCCCGTTAAATCTCCCGCTCACTTGCCCCGGATGCGCTCCGGTAGAATGCTGAAAGCTGAAATTCAGAAACTGAAATGAAGAAATCGGATGAGGTTCAGCTTTCAGGCGCTTCGAGGAACCACGGGATGGCGGGTGTAAGTTCGACGGTGTTGGGGACGGCGGTGCCGGGCGGAAGCGGGTCGAGGAGGATGAGCTGGGTTCGGGTATCCGCAACGAGCGAATCGTTGAGGTTCTGAATGAGCGTGTTTTGAAGTTCTCCTTTCACGGGAGTGATTATTGCCGCATTTTCTCCTTATTAAAAGGAGAAAAATTCATTTCAATTTGCTTGACCCCGTGGGCTGAATCGTCAGGCTGCGCAGCGTCACTGACATCACTCATGAAAAAGCAAATCCGCTTCCACCTCCCGCTGCTCGCCGCATTGGCCCTTGTGGCCGCCCCGGCGCTCCACGCCCAAATCACGGCCGGCAACGTCCGCGCCGCCCAACGCACCGGCACCAAACTGGTTGATATCGACTATGACATCACCGGCATTGCCACGCCATGCTCCGTCATTCTCGAAATTTCGTCGGACGGCGGCACGACTTGGACCGTGCCCGCCACCGCTCTAACGGGAGCAGTGGGCACCAACGTCACGCCCGGTACGAACCTGCGCGTCACATGGAACGCGGGCTTGGATTGGAACAACCAAACGTCCGCCCAAACAAAATTCCGCTTCAAGGTGAGCGATTTTCTGCCGGATCTGGCGGACTTTGCGATGATTCCAGGCGGCAATTTCACCATGGGTGATTCGCTCGATGGGATGACAAACGCCACTCCGCACACGGTCAATGTGAGTGCGTTTTATATGCAAAAGAAAGGAGTGACCAAGGCGGATTGGGATGCGGTGAGGAGTTGGGGGATGGGCCATGGCTACACCGATCTGGCCGCAGGTGCAGGCACGGCCGCAGACCATCCGGTGCAGACGGTTTCTTGGTATGACGGGGTGAAGTGGTGCAACGCGAAGAGCGAAATTGAGGGGCTCACTCCTTGTTATTACACGGACGCAGCTCAAACGGCGGTGTTCAAAACGGGTGCCATCAACATTGACAACACGATGGTGAAATGGAGTGCCAACGGTTATCGTCTGCCCACCGAGGCGGAGCGTGAAAAGGCGGCACGCGGCGGCTTGATCGGAAAACGCTATCCGAATGGCGACTCGATCACGACAACGGATGCAAATTACAATAACAGTGTGGGCAGCACAACGGCGGTCGGGACGTATGCGCCCAATGGTTTCGGAATCTATGACATGGCAGGGAACGTCTGGGAATGGTGCTGGGATGGGTATGATGCTGGCTATTACGGAGTTTCACCGGCGACGGATCCTAACGGGCCGTCCGGCTCGTACCGCGTGTTGCGCGGCGGTAACTGGGGCGATTGCGCCGCCGACTGCCGCGTTGCCTATCGCATCACCGGCAGCCCGGGCGACACGTACGACGGCTTCGGGATCCGTCCTGTCCGCAGGTAGGAGTCTTCCTCTGAGCACCAGTGAGAACAGAACAGACAGAAAAGTCTAGCAGGGCAGGCTGGGGGCTGAGGGACGAAGCCACCGAGCGCCCTCATTCGCGACGACGCCACCATTTCTAACCTCCTATTAACTGAAACGATGACCCCCCAAAATCCCACCGCACTCTGGCCGCACTTGCGGCGATGTTATTATTTCAAGCACCGGCGGCCCGCGCCACTTGGGTCACCGCCGAGTTATCCAACATCAACGTCGAGACCCGCTGGGTTTTGGCCGAATCCAGCAACATTCGCGTCGATACCCGCGACTATGCCTATCTAATCGTCAACGCGTCCAACGGCACGGTGGAGCCACCTGACAGGCAATTGGTTCCCAACACCCCGGTCTTACTCACCGCGACCCCTGACCCCGGTTACCTGTTCAGCAAGTGGACGGGCGATGCCAGCGGCACCGCCAACCCACTGTCGGTGCTGCTTGACACGAACAAAACCATCAACGCCATCTTCGTGCCGGACACCCGTGACCCCGACCACGACGGCCTGACGAACTATCAGGAAATTGACATCTATCACACAGATCCGAATGTCGCCGACACGGATGGCGATGGATTTTCGGATGGCTATGAGGTGAGTGTCGGCACGGATCCAGCTTCGGCGACGAGCACGCCGGACACGCAAATGGTCATCTACACGGCGGTGGAGGTCCGCTTTGGAGCCGGGCTCGGAAAAACCTATCGGGTCGAGGCGTCCACGGACTTGATCACATGGACCCCGATTGAGACGGGGATCGCTGGGACCGGTGGCACGGTCACTCGGTTTTATTCCATCCAGGATACGCCCAATCGTTTTTTCCGCTCGGTGCGGGAGTGAGGCAGCCGTTGTGAAAGGTGCCGGGGTATATAGATTGCTTTTCTTAACCTATCAGTATTATCCGTCTTATCAGCGGTAAAAAACTCTTCAATTAAGATTTGAACAGGAGATCGCAGAGGAGGAAGAAATTTTGAATTTTGAACGCGGTGTGAGCGATAGCGAACTCGGAGAAAACCGGCGAAGCCCTACCTGGCATGGCCGAAGGCAATTATGAATTTTGAATTGGAAGAGGAGCTTAGCGTTTAGCATGCACATGTTTCCTAACCTGAATTCAACTCAGTGAAGACAAAGGACGTCTTTCAAGTCCTCGCTTTGACCTACCTCCGTGTGCTCCTGTTCGGAGAACAAAAGGAGAAAGCTGAAATAAGAGAAGACACCTGATGAATGAACGCGAGAGCCCCGCTTCGCGGCTCGGTGTTTCGGTGAGTCAGTAAGAGAGAAGCGAAAGACTCGGTGCGAGCGACTGATCCTTTCTCTCTCCCGGAAGCACCGAAGCACCGATATACCGTTTTACCAAATGAATCGGGATTTTTTGATTCTGAAAAACTTTGCGCCTTTTCGTCTTTGCGCGAGAAAACTCTTAACCAGGATGAATGGATTGGCAGTGAGGCAGCCGTTGTGAAAGGTGCCGGGGTATATAGATTGCCTCGCGCAAAGGCGCAAAGGAAGATGGGATGAATGGTAAATTAGCAGATTCTTGATCCCTTGGGCGTTCGGCGAGCTCAGCCGAGCCGTCTTTAACCTAGATTCAGAAATGAGAACCACGGAATGCACGGAATGCACGGAATGCACGGAATGCACGGAATGCACGGAATGCACGGAATAAGAATGACTTAGGAATGGATGCTTTCCCATCTATTGAGTGAGTCGTGCAATAGTCGCAACTCTTTGATAATCTGTGTACTCTGTGCAATCTGTGGTTTCAATCTTCCTTTTTTAGGTTTAAGTCTTGGGTCTGAGGCGCAGCCTCGCTAGGGTCATGGATTGTCGAAAAGGCTGGTGGACATCGGGCGGGGACATGATAATTTACCCGCTGATTCGTCTATCAAAGTCATGTCCAAGGCACCGCTTGTTTTTCTCGTCCTTGCCAGCCCGTTTGGGCTCGGCAGCTGTGGCGGTGTGGGGCAGGGGACGGGTGCCGCCAAGCCGTTGCCGGGGTTTTCGCTCACCGGGTTGCCTTCTGCTGCAGTTGCCATCGTCAAGGTGGGCGAGGGGGAATTGAAGGAATTGCCGCTTGGTCACGAACAGGCTCTGGCCTATGAAAGCCAGAGGAAATCCGGTTTGTTGGCGCTTGGAGGAGGAGGGAATTTTGAGCAACCCAAGCTGCCCGAGTCGGGCTCCGAGATGGATGGCAGTCTGCTACCGCCAAAGAGCCCGTGATGAGATTCCCGCATTCCTGGCTTGATGCCTGCTCAAAGATGGGAATCATCCGCCGCATGCCACGCTTTCCTTGTGCCCATCTCGCCGCGCTTTGCTTCACCGCTGCGCTTGTCACGTCGTGTGGCGGCAACCCATCGCCGCGTCGTCCCATCGCCCCGCCCAACCCGCAATCCCAGCCGTCCGGCAACTCCTCGGCAGTGCCGTCCACTCCGCCTCCGCCCATCGCCGGCGAAAGCGCGATCGTGATCGACGCCCAAAGCGGAAGGGTGCTTTACGCCAAAAATGCCGATGTGCCCCGCCCGGTCGCCAGCACCCAGAAAATCATCACCGCCCTGTGCATTCTGGATGCCGGCAATGTCGATTCCACCGTCACCATTGAGGCCACGGATGGGGCTTGCGAGCCCACCAAGCTCGACCTCAAGCCGGGCGACCACTACACCCGCCGCGAATTGCTCAAAGTGCTCGTCGTCAAGAGCGCCAACGATGTGGCCCGGGCTCTGGCCCGCGACGTTGGCGGCAGTCAGGAGGGGTTTGCCGCCCTGATGAATAGCAAGGCGGCCTCCCTCGGCATGCGCAATTCTAACTTCATCAATCCCAACGGTTTGCCCATGCCTGGCCAGCATTCGAGCGCCCGCGACATGGCCATCGCCGCCCGTGCCGCTTACCGCAGCCCCTTGTTTCGTTCGTACGCGGCCACCAAGGCGTTCACGTTTCAGTTCAACAACGGCCGCACCCGTGAAATCGAAAATACCAATCACCTGCTCAAATCCCTGCCCTACTGCGACGGCATGAAAACCGGCACCACCAACCAGGCCGGACGTTGCCTCGTGGCTTCCGGTTCGCTCAACGGCCGCTCCGCCATCACGGTCATCCTCAAGGACAACACCGCCAATATTTGGAAGGACTCCGAAAAACTCCTCCGCTGGGCCCTCGAACGCCCCGCCGCCCCAGCCAATTGATTTTCTTGCCAGCCCCAACTGCGTCACTGTCTTGACCGCCCCCCCCGCCGAAGTCCTGCGCCAACTCGCCGCCAGCGGACTCCTGCGCTCCCTCCGACCGCTAGACTCCTCAGCCGGTACCGAGGTGATCCGCGACGGACGCCACCTCGTCAATTTCGCCTCCAACGACTACCTCGGCCTCGCCCGTCATCCGGCCATCGAAGCCGCTTGCATCGAGGGCGTCCAGCGATTCGGGGCCGGTTCCACCGCTTCCCGGCTCGTCTGCGGCACTCTGCCGCCGCATCGAGCGCTGGAAGAGGTGCTGGCTGCCGCCAAGCAAACTGAGGCGGCCCTGACGTTTTCATCCGGCTTTGCCACGGCCCTCGGCGTGGTTCCGGCGGTTGTCGGCAAAGCCGATTTCATCGTCCTCGACAAACTTTGCCATGCCTGTCTCGTCGATGCTGCTAGGCTATCCGGGGCCACCCTCCGCGTGTTCCCACACAACAACCTGGACAAACTCGCCCGCCTGCTCCGCTCGATCCGCGCCAAGTCCGCCACCGCCCGCATCCTGGTGCTCACTGAGTCAGTCTTCAGCATGGATGGCGACCTTTGCCCGCTGCGCGAAATCGTCGATCTCACCGAGGCCCACGACGCCCTGCTGTTGTTGGATGAGGCCCACGCCATCGGGGTGCTCGGCGACCATGGCATGGGTTTAGCCGACGCTCTCGGACTGCAAACTCGCGTCACATTCCAAATGGGCACCCTCAGCAAGGCCGTCGGCCTGGCCGGCGGCTATCTTGCCGCCTCACGCGAGTGGATCGACTTGCTGGTAAATCGCGCCCGCTCATTCATTTTTTCGACCGCGCCGCCGCCAGCCATCGCCCATGCCGCTATCACCTCGCTGCAGCTTATTGGCTCCCGCGAGGGTTGCGAGCGCCGTGCTACCCTTCGCAGCCACCTCGCCGCCTTCCAACACGCCAGCGGCCTGCTGGCAAACCACTCCACGCCGATCCTGCCGATCGGGTTCGGTAGCAGTGAAGCCGCTTTGAGTGCCTCGGCAGCCCTTGAAAATCATGGTCTATTGGTTCCGGCGATCCGTTTTCCCACCGTGCCTCGCGGCACGGCCCGGTTGCGCATCAGTCTATCCGCCGCGCATTCCTCCGCAGCCATCGGCCGCCTCGCGGAGAAAACGCAAGGCTTGAAGACGCAAGCAAAGTCAATTCCCTGAAATTGCCGACAAGCTCAGGAGCTGCGCAAGTATCCTTGAAACCCAGAATTTCGGGTGAATGATTGAAGTTCCTGCACGGGAGACGTGCCAGGCAGACTTCGGCGTGAGCTCACGCCGAAGTCCTCTTCGCATTTCGCTGTCACGGCCTGCGGCGAGGACGCCGCAGCTACGCCACGTGGCTGCGCGCCTCCGGCCGCAGGCCGTGCGTGCTGCGTCCCGCAGCGCGAGCCAGGAGCAGCCCATGCTTGGGGAATGCGCTGAGTTTGGCGCACGCCGCATTCGCTTTTGCATGGGCGAAGC
>CAIKHZ010000022.1 GCA_903827375.1 Akkermansiaceae bacterium | reverse complement strand
GGGTCGGCGGCGGAGCCTGTCATCACCACCTTTAGCTTGCCCTTGTCATCGGCGGCATCGTGCCACGCGGGGCGCAGCTGGGTGATCCGGTGGTAAAGGTCCACGCAGATGCGGCGGCTCATGCAGACGATCATCCCCTTGCCGTTGATCGCCTGCTGGCGTTTCTCAAAATGATCCACGATCAGCGCCGCCAGCTCATCCAGCCGCTCGGACGCGCCGGCCAGTGCCTCCAGCGTGGACCACTTGCCGGCAAACCGCGCCTTTTCGGATTCCTCCATGCCCTCGGTGACCTCGTCGAAGGCGGCGTCCACCGCCACCTTGGTGTCGTCGTCGAGCTTGAGGCGGACGATCTTGCCCTCGTAGTGGATTGGCACCGTGGCGTTGTCCTCCACCGCTTGGGTGATGTCATACACGTCGATGTAGTCGCCGAAAACCTGCTGGGTGTTTTTGTTCACCATCTCGATGGGCGTGCCGGTGAAGCCCACGAAGGTCGCGTTCGGCAAACCTTTCCTAACATAGTGGGCAAACCCATAACTGACCTCGCCCGTGGCGCTGTCCATTTTCGCCTCAAACCCATACTGGCTGCGGTGCGCCTCATCCACAAACACCACCACATTGCGCCGGGTGGTGATGACATCGAAGTCCCCATCCTCCGGCCGGAATTTTTGGATGGTGGCGAAAATCACGCCGCCCGCCTGACGGTCTAGCAAGGTCCGCAATTCCGCCACCTCGGTCACTTGCTGCGGCGCTTGGCTGAACAACTCCGCGCAGCGCCCAAACGTCCCAAAAAGTTGTTCGTCCAGGTCGTTGCGGTCGGTCAGCACCACCAGCGTCGGGTTTTGCAAAGTCTCATCATGCACCAGCATCCCGGCGAAAAACGCCATGAGCAGACTTTTGCCCGACCCCTGCGTGTGCCAGATCACCCCGGCCTTGCCATCGCTGGCCAGCGCCTTGATGACCTTCTTCAGCGCCTTCTTCGCGGCATGGTATTGATGGTAGCCCGCCGTCTTCTTGATGACCGAGCGCCCGTCATTCTCAAACACCGTAAAGTAGCGCAGCAGGTCCAGCAGCACGTCGCGGCGGAGCAGGCCGCGCACGAGTGTTTCCCAAGCCACCAGACTTTTGGGGTCCACCAGGGTTTCCCCGTCCACCGTGCGCCACGCCATGTGCCGGTCAAGATCCGCCGAGATCGTGCCGTAGCGGGCGGCAAAGCCATCGCTCACCACGTTGATGAGGTTGGTGCGGAAAAGCGCCGGGATGTCCGCCTTGTAGGTCTGGATCTGGTGGTAGGCCGAAACGATGTCCGCGTTCTTCGCCTCCGGGCCTTTGAGTTCCATCACCACCAGTGGCAGGCCGTTGAGGTAAATCAAAATGTCCGTCCGCCGCTTGCTCGCGCCCACGATGGTCATTTGGTTCACGGCCAGCCACTCGTTGCGGGCGTCCTTCCAATCGACCAAGCAAGCCCGGTCGTGGATCGTTTCACCGCCGCGCTGGTATTCCACCGGCACTCCGTCCACCAGCAAGCGGTGGATCCGCTGGTTCTCCTGGAGCAACTCGGTGAAGCGCACGTCCAGCACCGCATTTGCCGCCGCCGCCACCGCTTCCGGCGGGAGGTCCGGGTTGATCCGCGCAACCGCCGACTTCAACGCCCAGGGAGCATCGCCCCGTGGTAGCTGTCTCGCTCGCCGGACGCGTCCGGGTCAAACGCATCGCCGCCATGGCAGGTAAACCCCATCTGCGCGAGCAGCGTGAGGACCACGGATTCAAAACCGGATTCGAGGATCTTGGACATGGGGGGGAAAGCACTAAATTCTAAGCATGAAATCCTAAACGAAGAGGAAGAATGCCCGCGAAGCCGCCCTTGCCTCAAAATGTCAGCGACCAAATCGACTTGGCCACCTTCGCCAACTCGGCCTGTCGCTTTGCGATAGTCTCCTCCGTCCAGTCGGTGAACTTGCCCAGATCTTTTGAGGTTCGATACTGTGACTTCGCATATACAGCCTGCTTCTGGGCAAAAGCCGCGTTGCCCGCTTGCTGCCCATTCAACCCCCGTTCCAACAAGGAGTAGTTCCCGACTCTCTCGTAACTCCGCTCGTGGGCATCCGAGGTAAAATGCTCCCATTCCGCTTCGCCGGGATTCTCCGGCAGAATGTGCTCCACGGTCGCGGTCATCCCTTCGTCAGTAATATCGACCCCGCTCAACTGTTTCTCAAGTTTGGCTAGGATGTAGCGCAAGCGTTTGCCCGATGTGCTGCGGTTCCGTAGCCGGAGGGCGGCAAAATCCGCCTCAAAATCCTCGTCAAGAATGTAAATCGGCCGCAATGCCAGACGCAGCGCCGCGAGCGTGGATGCCCTGCCTTGCCGCACATCCACGGCCGCGCGGTTGTAGATCTCTTCAAGCGTGTGCGTGCTGCGCCGACTGACGCCATTGAACCGGACGGAAACAACAGCGCAGTAGCGGAGAATCTCGACCATATCCTGCGGTGTGGTGAACACATCCTTGGCCGCGAGGACGAGCGGAGTGTATTGCGACACATTGAACAAGTTCAGCACCCGCACATGTTCTTTGGCTCCTTGGTAATCCAACCAGAACTGGCTGGCAGGATCGTTCAAGCCCTCGAACCATGCGGCATCTTTCTCCAACCAATCAAGTAGCGCAAAAACCTGGTCCAGCGCGGTCACATCCTTCTTGATGGTTTTGAAGAGTTGCTTCTGGCGGACGTATCCGCGTTGAGAGTTCAAGTGGTGGCGAAGGAACTCGGGGAAACTAGCGATGCCCACGCGGGCCGTGATGCGTGCCCACTGGCGAAGCACGGGTTCCATCTGAGACTTGCTGAGGCGATCCGCCAGCGACAACAGGTAGTTCTTGAGCAGGTCGGTTTCCGTCAACTCCAAGCCCCGCGCATTCAGTGTTTCAAACACGGTGTAAGCACTTAATTGATCCTGCACACGGACACTGATGAAAACCAGTCGCTCCGTGACAATCTCGCTCACAAAGGCGGCCACTTCCTCGCCCTTCTTTCTGGTCGAAAACTTTTCTCGGACCTTGCCCACGAAGAACTGGAAACACCCCCATAGCAAGCGCTCCGAATCACGCAACCCACGCACCCCGCCCTGGGGCGGCTTGCGCTGCGCGAGATTCAATTGAAAAAAATCGTCGTCATTGGCGTTGAGCTTAAGCTTGGGCGTGATGCGCAGACTAGACGGGTCTTTCGCGCCAAGATAGCCGCTCTCCAAAAGGGCGGCGCGCTCCTTGTTTTCAGGCGGTTCCACACCCTCACCGGCAAGGCTATAAAGGTAATCCACGCATGCCAGAATCAGGATGCTCAGCGTTGCCATGCGCTGCTGGCCGTCAATCACCCGGAACTGCTTCCGCTCACCGATCTCCAGGACGATGGTGCCCATGTAATGGTCTTCACGATTGGCTTCAACAGTGCATAGGTCTTCCCACAGATCCTCCCAATGCTCCTGCTTCCACGAATAATCGCGCTGGTAGGCTGGCACACTGTAGGATTTTCCGTTGCTGAGAAGCTCCTTAAGATCTTCCGTGTCTGTATTCAGTAGGGTGTTGCGGGCCATGTCGTGATGAGGGAGTTTAATCGGTTTTTGGAGAAAGACCAGCCTTTGCCACACTCACCTCACCGCTCAGCAACTTCGGCAGCAGCGTGTCGCGCAGGGCGGCGAGGTCGCGGGATTCGTTAAGATTTGATAGAATATTATTAAACATTGGACCTACCAGCCCATCAAACGCAAGCAGCAGTTCCCTCGGAGGAAGTATCATGTCTGTTGCCTCGAACGTGCTTGTGGTAATCGTATCGAAAATCGAACCGTGACCACCTTGGACCAATCTTTCGCTAAAATCGCGGGCATGACAGTAAAGTGCAAATGGAGCACCGTATTTGGATCGAAGTCCGTAGCACGTCTGATTCATTGCCATCGCATGCCCAAACATGGTCAGCCTTCCTGTTGTCGCACCACGCGCAACAATGACGGTTGCAAGAGCGGGAATAATCTTGGTGGAGCTTTTCTCAACTCCTAACTTAGTAATAGTGCGTTCGGTATTCACCAGAAACGCTTCACCACACTGAGATACATCTTTGGCACTCGCCCACGGCACGTCACCTACCCAATACGATGGGATATCAGTCTTTGGTGTTCCGCCACTTAGGAGGTCTGCTTGTCGAAGGATTGGCCCAACCTCCCACCCCTTCGGAATCTGCCCGAGTTCGGAGTCTTGGAAGTGATCGGGGAAGAGGGCGGCGGTGGCGGCGTCCATGCCTGCGGGTGGGCGGCCTTCGAGTTTGGAGCGGACCGGATCAAAATCCACGAACCAACTCTTGAACAGCGCCCGAGCCATCTCCTCCAGCGTCTCGTTGGTCTCACGGTTCACCTCGATCAGGTCGTCGAGCGCGCCAAGCACCGAGGCAATCGCTTTTTGCTCGCGGAGGGGGGGAAGATTGAGGCGGAGCGTTCGTGCAGATCCGACGTTGAAATGTTGCTGCACGGCCCCCACAAGATGGGCTGCTATATGGTTACATGCGACCGTGTTGACGTAATACGCAAGGAAGCGGTTATCTAGCTGGGTTCCGCATCTGACTATTACGAGGTCCGAGCAGTTTGCATCCGCCAGCCAATCCGGCACCACAGAGCAGGCACCGGGTTTCCCTGTTCGGACAATCACGACATCTCCAGGTGTAAGGCGTGACTTGCGTATCCGTTGATGAAACTCCGGGGTGATGAACTTCAAGTCGTTCCTATTAATCCGCAGCGGGTCAACGTTCATCGAACGCAGAAACGGGATGCCGCTATCAACGTATTCGGACGCCATTGGTCCGACGAAGCCGACAGTCAGTTCGTCAGCAACGTCTTCCAGAGCAACATCACGCCACTCACCCGCCATACCCAATCCCCTCCAAGTTGGCGTTCACCATCTTCTCCAGCACCGCCCGTTTGGCGGTGTTGCTCTTGTCTTCCGCCCCAACGGGGTAAAATTCGATAGCCCAGGGCAGCGCCCTGGGTTTGCGGTTCCAACGCGATCCGAGCCCTGAAAGGGCGATACACCGGTTGTGCCGCCCTTTCAGGGCTCGATGCAATAACAACGCATACCCAGGGCGTTGCCCTGGGCTGTTATATGCCGCAGCGTTGCTGCTGAAATCACCCGCCATACCCCATCCCCTCCAAGTTGGTGTTCACCATCTTCTCCAGCGCGGCCCGCTTGGCGGTGTGGCTCTTGTCTTCCGCCCCAACGGGGCAAAATTCGATAGCCCAGGGCAGCGCCCTGGGTCTGGAGTTCAAAAACGATCCGAGCCCTGAAAGGGCGGCATAACGGTTGTGCCGCCCTTTCAGGGCTGGATGCCAACCCAACGCAGCCCCAGGGCCTTGCCCTGGGCTGTGATATGCCGCAGCGTTGCTGCTGAAGAGGCGGGTATTTGTTAGTATATGCCGGAGCATGGTCGGACGAGGTATTTTGAAAAAATCAGGCGATGGGCGTTACGGCACGGATGCCGTCGCTATCCTCTATGAGGTTGTGCTTGAGGGGCCAAGAGCCGAGCTTTACGACATAGACTTGAAGGCCCTCGCGGCGGGCCAACTTAAGCGCCGGAATCATGTCGGTATCGCCGGAGAACAAAACGATGCGATCCACGATGCCCTTGAGCGAAAGAGTGGCCACGTCAATTCCGATGCGCATATCCACGCCCTTTTGCTCGAAATTTGGATAGAGATCCGCAGCCGTGGGAGCCACTGGAGTGCCAGTCATCAGGGATTTTCGATAGGGTTTGCTAAATTCCCAGCCCCGAGCCTTCAACTCACCCCGGCGCAGAGCGACGAATTCGGTTTGGCTGAGGTCGAAGAAGAATTGTTTTCTCGCCTTGTGGGCCAGGGAAGTGGCGTAGTGGAACTTGGAACCATCCACGGGATTGGTGACTTCCCGGTCGTAGGGCTCACAGTCGTAGTAGAAGATCCGGAATAATTCTTCGTCGGCCTGAAGCACTGTACGGGCATTCTTAATCACCTGGGCTGCGGAGGGCCAGCCATTCGGCAGCTTGAGAAGTTTTCCGAGGCCCTTGCAGAACCAGCCTCCGTCGATGAGTAGCGCGGTCTTTTTCATAATAAGAAAAGGCCCACAGCCCCTTGCGGGACTGTGGGCTGCGTTTTTTGCCAGCCTACTGGCGTAACGGATTGAAAGAGGCGACCCGTGAAGATCTGACCGGAACCTGCCACCACCGTGGCAGCCTCGCAAGCCAAAAATCGACAATTTTTCAATGCAGAAGGTTGACGTGCCGGCACTTTGGCGGCAGATTCCCCGCGTTGACCCTGGACTCCCTTCCTCGGCCGCTTGCGGCAGACAGGGACCGGGGTTTCTTTTTGCCCGGATTCAGCGGCCATAGCCCATGCCCTCCAAGTTGGCGTTCACCTTCTTTTCCAGCAGCGCCCGCTTGGCAAACCGCTCGCGCAGAGCGGCGGCAAGGCGCGGCATCTTGTCCTCGAATGCTTCGTCGTCTTCCTCCACATCCTCCGCGCCGACATAGCGGCCGGGGGTGAGGACGTGACCGTGGGCACGAATTTCCTCATGCGAGGCAGATTTGCAGAAACCGCTAACATCCTCGTATCCCTTGCCCTCGCGCCACGCGTGGTAGGTGTCGGTCAGTTTGGCGATGTCCTCGGGGGATAGGTTCTTGTTAGTCCGGTTGGTCATGTAGCCCAGCTTGCGGGCATCAAGGAACAACACCTCGCCGCGACGATCGCGGAGTTTGCGGTCTCCGTGTTTCCCGCCGCTCTTGTCCTTGGCCATGATCCAGACGCATACCGGGATCTGCACACCGAAGAAAAGTTGGCCGGGCATCGCCACCATGCAATCCACGGCATCGCCCTCGACCATTGCCCGGCGGATGTCGCCCTCGCCGCCGCTGTTGGAACTCATCGAGCCATTGGCGAGGATCACCGCCGCGTAGCCGGTGGGCGCGAGGTGGTGGTAAATGTGCTGGAGCCAGGCGTAGTTGGCATTGCCGAGCGGGGGCGCGCCGAATTTCCAGCGGGCGTCATCGCGCAGGAACTCGCCGCCCCACTCCTTGATATTGAAGGGCGGGTTGGCGAGGATGAAATCGAAGCGCAGGTCCGGGAATGCGTCCTTGAGCAGGGTGCCCTCGTTGTTCCAGCGAAGGTCGCCGGTGATGCCCCGGATCGCCAGGTTCATGCGGGCGAGGCGGTAGGTTTCCGGGTTTCTTTCCTGACCGAACACCGCGATGTCATCCAAGCGCCCGGCATGCGCCAGCACGAAGCGGTTCGACTGGACGTAGAACCCGCCGGTGCCGTGGCAGCAATCGTAGATCCGGCCCCGGAACGGCTCGATCATCTCCACCATCATCGTGACCATGCAGCGGGGCGTGTATTGCTCGCCACCCGCCTTGCCCTGCATCGCGGAGAACTCGCCGAGGAAGAACTCATAGACGCGGCCGAGGAAATCAAAGTCCTCCGCCATGCCGGTGAGGTTGAGGTTGGTAAAATGGTCGATGAGTCCGCCGAGCATCTGGGAGCTGAAATCCGCCTTGCCGAAAATCTTGGGCAGCACGCCCTTGAGTTCATCGTTCGACCGCTCGATGGCGCGCATCGCGTCATCCAGGCGCTTGCCGACATCCGCCGAGCGGGCGTGATCCTGGAGGTAGGACCAGCGGGCCTCCTGCGGCACCCAGAACACGTTGTCCGCCTGGTACTCCTCAGGATCGTCCTTCATGGCATGGGGCGTGTCGATCAACTCCGCCTCCTTGCGCTCGAAAGCGGCGGACAGGTAGCGCAGGAACACCAGGCCCAGGCAGACGTGCATGTAGTCGGTGGGCGGCACTGCGCCGCGCATCTTGTCTGCGGCGTCCCAGAGTTGGACTTCGAGGGTCTTGGCAGGGGCGGGCGCGGCGGCTGCTTTGCGTTTGGCGGGCATGGAGGGTGGCTGGGGCTGAGAGACATGCAGGAGGATCTGGAGGGCAGGCGGGCCGGGCATTTAAGGCGGCGTGTTCAGGCGCTGAGCGGCTGAAGGCAAGCCATTCGTCGTCACCCGTCGCCAGCGCCGATCCTCCTGCCAGACCTTGCGCCACTTGGCGATAAATTCGGGAATGGTCATGCGGCGGCGGGATTGCTACGGCTTGACCTTCAATCCGGCTTTCACGGCAAGGGCCTTTTGGCGATTGTCGAAGGTGAGAAAGTTCTTGATTCCAAGTGCCACGGCGGCGGCGACGTGCAACACGTCAAAGCCGCGTGTTCCGAGTGTTTTTGTGTGCGCCGCGCTGAGGGCTTCCGCTTCGGCGTAAACCTCCGCCCATGAAACGGGCGTTTCCAGCAATACGCCGGTCTTGGTATCGGCTTCAACTTCGTCAAGCACGGCTTGACAGCGTTCCAAGGTCATCACTTGCCGAAACAAGGCAAGCCGGAAGGCGTTGCGGAGTTCGTGCCGCTGCAACGGCGTGAAGGCAAGCGGGGCTTTGAGCGCGTTGCCCATGGTCCGGGCCTGTGCGCTATTCGCGTCATGCCCGTAAAGGGAGTAAAGAAAACTGGTGTCCGCGTAGGCTACCATTGCCTTTCCTCCCGCTCCTCAAGGATGATATTGGGCATGATTCTTGAATCCCCGAAGATGGCCTTGGCGCGGGCCGCAAAGTCCGGCATCTTGAACTTGGCCGGGGCCACGGGGCGCGGCGGGCAAATGCGGGCGACGGGGCGGGTCCGGTTCAACACCGTCACTTCCTCCCCTTGCGCGACCAACGCAAGAACCGCGCTGAAGTCGTGATGAATTTGCCGAATGGTGACTGTCTTCATGTGCAGCAGGATGTTCCACGCCGCCCCCGGCGTCAAGCGCCGGGTTCGGATTTTCCGGGGGTGGGTTTTCCCCGGTGTGCGCTCCCGCGCCCGGCGGCGGGGGAAAACCTGGGTTTGGGTCATCTTGGTTTTGAAAAGGTCATCCAAGAACAACACATCGGCGCGGCAAACGCGGTCAAGCCACCGTTCGGTTGTGTCTGGTTGACCGTATGCTTGGATGGGATATGCGATCCCACGATCAGGTTGATCAAACATGCCGCCATCTTCCGCCAATAGGATTAGAGGTTCATCGAAGATATAGCCGTTAACTGAGTTCTGTTGACCATTTGCTCCGCAATATGGATAAGGGCCTGAGATTTTATCCGAGGCAGTGATTGGGCGGCGGCGGCTGTCGAGAAAATCAGCGACGTCACGCAGCGTTTTGATTGGGAATTTTCCCTGAATCGACAAGTTCGAGATCATTTCAGCAACCCCTCCAGTTCTTTGCGCCCCTTGGCCATTACATCATTCATCATCGTGATTCTCTTCCGCGCCAACGGCGCATCATTCCTCAGCCTAGGGCATCGCCCTAGGTATGCGTCCGTCAGACCAGCGTGCCGACATGGACGTCTTTCAGGCGATGCTGGAACTTCCCGGAATACTCGCCAGGTCGCTCCTCTGGGATCCAGACCATCAGCGCGGCGGTACCCTCGATTTCGCCCAAAACATCCCACACAGCGGAGGCGATCCGCAACCACTCCGAGGATTCGGGCCGGGGCGGGATGCAGGTCAACATGGTGGACATGGGGCCTAGCGTTTGAGCGGCCAAGCGTGGGCTTCGAGGTAGTCCGCTTGATCGGCGCTGAGTGAGTGTCCGGCCATGAGGTCGATGATCTCGGTGACCGCATCGAGGTCGATTGTGTCACGCAAGGTGCGTGGCATGTGCAAGCGGCAAAGGGCCTCATAGGTTTTCGATTCCTTCACCTTTGCTCTGGAGGCGATTCCCTCAAAGGGGCTCTGAAGAATCAAGGTTCCCGTGCGAAAAATCCGCGCTGCCCCAAGCCTCCTTCCCCATCTCCGGCCTTGACCTCTGCGCTGGCCAGTGCAACCTGCGCCCCCGATGATTTCTGTCCAGTCCCTCCGCGTCGAGTTTGGCGCCCGCGTGCTTTTCAATGACCTTGCGTTTTCCGTGCAACCTCGGGAGCGCATCGCCTTCGCCGGCCACAACGGCGCGGGCAAATCCACGCTCATGAAATGCATTGCCGGGCTCCTGCCACCTAGCGCTGGGGCTATCCATGCCCCCAAAGGCACGCGTATCGGCTATCTGCCGCAGGAGGGGATTCACGTGACCGGCCGTTCGTTGTGGGTGGAAACCGAGGCGGCGTTTGGTGAGGCGGTGGCTTTGCGTGGAAAGATTGATCGGTTGTCCCGGGAGTTGACGAAATTGGATCCGCGCTCGTCGCCGTACGCCGAGATGTTGGAGGATATCGGTGAATTGGAGCTCCAACTCGACGCCACCAACCCCGAACGCATGAAACCGAGGATCGAGTCCGTCCTTCAGGGGCTTGGTTTCCAAAAAAGCGACTTTACCCGGGATTGTTCCGAGTTTTCCGGCGGCTGGCAAATGCGTATCGCCATGGCCAGATTGTTCCTGCAGGAGCCCGAGGTGATGTTGTTGGACGAGCCGACCAACCACCTCGACATCGACACCCAGTTGTGGGTCGAGCAGTACTTGGTGAACTACCCCGGGGCGATCCTGCTCATCTCGCATGACCGTGCCCTGCTAGACATGCTGTGCACCCGCACCATCGCCTTCCACCATGGACGGGCCGAGGAATATGCCGGCAATTTCTCGTTCTTCGAGCGGGAGTCGGTCCTGCGCCGCGAAATTTTGCTTAAGCAGTACACGTCGCAGCAACGAGAAATCGCTGAGTCCCAGCGCTTCATCGACCGCTTTCGCGCCTCGGCTAACAAAGCCACTCTGGTTCAGTCGCGCATCAAGTTACTGGCTAAAATCGAGCGCATTCCGGCACCCGAGCAGGATGACGCGATGGTAAAGTTCAAGTTTCCGGCACCACCGGCCTCCGGGCACTTGGTGGCCAAGCTTGATGGTGTGGCCAAAAGTTATGGCGCGCTCAATGTGTTCAGCGGCTTTGACTTCGAAATCAACAAGGGCGAAAAAATCGCTATTGTCGGCCCTAATGGTGCGGGCAAGTCCACCTTTTGCCGCATCATCACCGCCCGCGAGGCACCCGATGCCGGCAGCCACAGTTTCGGGCACAAGGTCGCCCCGGCATTTTTCTCACAGAACCATTCTGATGAACTCAACCCCGATCTGACCGTTTTGGAGACTGTCGAAAAGGCCGCCTCGCGGGAGAGCATGCCGCATGCCCGGAGTTTGTTAGGTTGCTTCCTCTTCCGCGGCGACGACGTCTTTAAAAAAGTTGGAGTCCTCTCCGGTGGCGAGCGATCACGCGTTGCCCTGGTGTGCATGCTGCTCACCCCAGCCAATTTTCTCATCCTCGACGAGCCAACCAATCATTTGGATATGCAATCGCAGGACGTGTTGCAGCGGGCGCTCATCGACTATCCAGGCAGCGTTCTCATTGTTTCCCATAACCGGGCCTTCCTCGATCCGCTCGTCGCCAAAACCCTGGAATTCCGCCCCGGCCGCCAACCCGTCCTCTATCACGGCAATATCTCCTATTACATCGAAAAATCCGCCAGCGACCAAGCACTCGCCTCTGGCCGTGGCTTGCCCGCCCGCAGTGCGTCCTCCACGACCACCGCCGGAGTTGCCGGCTCGAATAGCAAGAGCAGCATCTCCCGCAAAGACCAGCGGCGGGTCGAGGCCGAGGCCCGCGAATTGCGCTCAAAAGTCCTCAAGCCCCGCGAAGCCGAACTCGCCGCCTTGGAAACCAAGATCGCCGAGTTGGAGGCGGCCCAAGCCACCCTCACCCAACACCTTTCCGGTGAGGCCTGCGCCGCCGATGCCGACCTGCTTCGCGATACCTCCAACGCCGTCGAAAAAGTCACCCAGGGCCTCGAAACCAGCTATTCCCGATGGGGCGAATTGTCAGCCGAAATCGAAACCCTCCGCGCCAAACTCGGCATCACCGGCTAGCCCACCGCCACCGGTCGAGCGAAACCGCATTGCAAAGTATTTTCTAAGCTAGACAAAGCGGAAAATGTTGGGTATTCTGTCCGCAACCCATGCGCATGAATACCCAGTCATCGCCGAAAGAACGTAGGGCGCGCCTTTGCGCTGTGGGCATTCTGCTGGTTTTCGCGTTGGGGCTGATGGGAGTTGGCTACTGGAGTTATCGGGTTGAGGTAGGCAAAATTGCTGATGGGTATTACCAAATGTTGGCTGCCATTAACAACCTCAAGAGCTTGCAGATCCAGCAATGGAGGAAGGAGCGCACGGCGGAAATTGAGCGTGCTGCGAAGGATACCCAAACGGTGAAGGGGGCCCGGGATGTGCTTGGTGCGCCAGACAATCTGGATTTTCGGAAGGAACTGCGAGACTGCTTGCGGGAAGAGATGCAGAATACGGAGCACTCCAGCGTGCTGTTGTTTGACCCTAAGGCCAATCTCCTGGCTACCAACGACCCTGATCTCGTGAATCTCTATGATGCCTCGCGTCAGGCAATTCGGAAGGCACTCGCCAGCCACGCCCCCGTCTTCTCCAATTTCTATCGGGCATCTGATGGTGAGGTCCACATTGACCTTGCAGCGCCGGTTTGCGACCAAGGAGGGGAGGTGTTGGCGGTCTTGGTGCAGCGCCATGAAGCGGCCACCTACCTGTATCCGTTGATTTCGTCCCTGCTGACGCCCAGTCGTTCAGCCGAGACTTTGTTGGTGATGCGCGATGGAGACGATGTGGCGTATCTCAGTGACGTCCGCCATCGTGCGGGCAGCGCCTTGTCCCTGCGCTTGCCGCTGGGTGATTCCACTCTTGCCGCGGCGCAGGTGGTCCAAGGTCAAACCGGGGTTTTCAAAGGCAAGGATTACCGAGGGATTCCGGTGATTTGCGACCTGCGCGCCGTGGACGGTTCGCCTTGGTTTATCGTATCCAAGGTGGACGAGGCGGAAATCCTCGCCGAGGTGCACGCCAAGGCTGCCGTGATTGCCCTCACCGTCGGCTTGTTTATCTTGCTGGCGGCAGTTTCAGTCGCCTTCCATTATCGGGGGCATCAAACGCGTATCATGGCGAATCTCGTCGAGGCGGAACAGCGTAAGGTGGAGGCTCTAACTCAGATCCGCGCGGACGGTGAGCGTCACCGAATGATCCTGCTTGCTGCCATGGATGGCTTTTGCCTGATGGACGCGCAAGGCCGAATCCGGGAAATCAATGCGGCCTATTGCCGGATGAGCGGCTACAGCGAGGAGGAACTCCTAACGATGGGCATTGGCGATCTCGATGACTGCCAGAATGCCGGGGAAATCGCAGCTAACATCAAAAAAATCGTCGCTGAGGGTGGTGCTCACTTTGAATCTCGTCACCGGCGAAAGGACGGCAGCCACTTCAACGTCGATATCAGCGTCCAGTACCACCCGTCCGACGTTCTCATGGCCGTTTTCGTTCACGACATCACTGCGCAGAAACAGGCCCAAGCTAAGATTGTGCGCCTTTCGATGTTCTACTCAGCTCTTAGCGAATGCAGCAAGGCCATCGTGAATTCGAAAGACGTTGCCGAATTGATGCCAAAAATCTGTCAAATCGTGGTGGAAAAAGGCGGCTTAAAGATGGCTTGGATCGGCATGCCCGACGCAGTGAGCGGGAAGATTCTTCCAGTTGCGAGTTTCGGTGAGGGCACCGATTATTTGTCTAAAATTGAGGTTTCGATGGATCCCGGGGAGGCAATTGGTAGGGGCCCGGGGGGTAGGGCGATTCGCGAGGGCATCCCGATTTGGATTTATGATACCGAAAATGAACCGGCTTTCGCACCGTGGCGCGACACCGCTCGCCGCTACGGTTTCAAATCCGGTGGGGTCATTCCATTTCGGTTAGGCAACAAGACCGCAGGAGCCCTATTGTTTTACAGTGAGATATCCAAGATATTTGATGAAGAAGTCCGTGCCTTGCTCATGGAGATAGCCGATAATATCAGCTTTGCGTTGGACAACTTCGCCGAAGATGATGAACTCAATCAGATGCACGCCGAATTGC
>CAIKHZ010000021.1 GCA_903827375.1 Akkermansiaceae bacterium | reverse complement strand
CGCCTGAGACAAGCCGGAAAAAAACCTAATAAAATCATTGACAACATGAACCGAAAATAAAAAATCGCCGCTTCCGTTTGTATGAAAAATAACCCACTCACCCCTGCCGAGCCCGGAACTTCCGGGACCAACCTCGTGAACGCCCCGGTGCCACAGCGGTTCCCAATGTGCCAACCCGGAGGTCTCCGGTGCCTCCGCCCTCCCCTGTGCGCAGTCCTGGCGTTCGCTGCGCTGCTCCTCACCATCATGACGGTGCACGCCTCGGTCCCGCAGTTCATCAACTATCAGGGGCGGGTCGCGGTCGGCACCACCAATTTCAACGGCTCCGGGGCGTTCAAGTTCGCGCTAGTCAATGCCACGGGTACCACCACCTACTGGAGCAACGACGGCTCCAGCACAGCCGGCTCGCAGCCGACAAACGCGGTAACCCTCACCGTCACCAAGGGCCTCTACTCGGTGCTTCTCGGCGACACCACCGTGACGAACATGACGGCAGTTCCCAACGCCGTTTTCAACAACAGTGACGTGCGGCTGCGCGTCTGGTTCAACGACGGCACCAACGGCTCGCAGCTCCTCACGCCCGATCAGCGCATCGCTGCGGTGGGCTACGCGATGATGGCAGGCAACGTTCAGGACGGCGCAATCACAGCAGCCAAGATTGCCACTGGAGCCGTGGGCGGCCCACAGCTCGCCACTGGCGCTGTGGGTTCCGCGCAGCTCGCCACTGGCGCGGTGCAGTCCGCAAACATCGCCAACGGTGCGGTAGGCGGCACGCAGCTTGCGGCCGGTGCCGTCGGTTCCACGCAGCTTGCCACCGGCGCGGTGCAGTCTGCGAATATCGCCAATGGCGCGGTGGGCACCACCCAAATGGCGGATTTGTCAGTCACCGGTAGCAAGCTAAGATTGGGCACGGAAGCGGGTACTGCCGCCGACGGAGTCCTCACAGTGACGCCTGGCACGCTCACGTTTACCCGCACCTTTTCCTACCCGTTCACCTCGCCTCCCGCAGTGAGCCTACTGTCGTCCGGCTGGGTGCCTGGTGCCGTGAGCGCGACCAACTTCGCGGCCAGCATTCCCTTCGCGCCGGTCACGCCCGACAGCGGCGGCATTGTGGGTAACAATCCGTCGCTCGTGGTAATTAACGGCAGCCCGGCCATTGCCTACAACGATGGGACCAACGGCGATCTCAAATTCGTTCGTTCTACCAATGCCGCCGGCACCGCTTGGGGTACGCCGGTGACGCTCGACAGCACGGGGCAGGTTGGCTACGACGCCTCGCTGGCAGTGATTAATGGCAACCCGGCTATCAGCTATTACGACCTCACCAATCATCACCTCAAATATATCCGAGCCACCGACATCAGCGGCACCGCCTGGGGGACGCCAGTAACGCCAGACAGCGCCTTGCAGGTCGGTACCTACACCTCGCTCGCAGTGGTCAATGGCAACCCGGCGATCAGCTATTACGATGCGACCAACGGCGACCTCAAATACGTGCGTGCCAGCGACGCCAGCGGCACCGGTTGGAGCACGCCGGTGACGCTCGACAGCACCGGGCAGGTCGGTAAGTACACTTCGTTGGCCATCGTCAACGGCAACCCGGCCGTCACATACACCGACGTCACCAACGGCGACCTGAAATACATCCGCGCCAGCGATGCCAGTGGCACGGCTTGGGGCAGCGCGCTGTCCCTCGATACTGGGGGTTTTGTGGGTGAGTTCTGCTCGCTGGAGGTCGTCAATGGCAACCCGGCAATCAGCTACTTTGACAATACCAACGGCAACCTCAAATACCTGCGTGCCACGGATGCCAGCGGCACGGCCTGGGGCACCCCGCTGACCCTAGACACTCCCGGGACAGTCGGCATGTACACCTCGCTGGCGGTGATCAACGGGACACCTGCGATCAGCTACTACGATCTTACCAACACCGATCTCAAATACGTCCGCGCCACCGACGCCAGCGGCACCGCCTGGGGCACTCCCGCAGCCTTGCACAGCACGGACCCTGCGGGAGGGCCCTGCTCACTGGCGGTGGTCAATGGCAATGCGGCCATTGCGTACCAAGCCAACTCCTCGCTCAAATACGTCGTCGTCCCGGAACTCCGCTGGCAGGCCACCGACGGCACCACCGCCCCAATCATCGCTGCCAATGTGGCTGCCGGGGCGATCGGTAACAGCCAACTCGCCGCCAACGCGGTGCAGAGCACGAACATCGCCAGCGGTGCAGTGGGCTCCACACAGGTCGCCGCCGGGGCGATCGGCAGCAGTCAGCTGGCCTCCGGTGCCGCAGTGGCAAATCTCAATGCCTCTAACCAAACCGCCGTGCCCAGTGGCGGAATCATCTTGTCCCTCACGGAGAACCCCACTTTGGTCAATGCCGGTTATATCAAGATTGGCACGGCGACGACGACTTCGGACGCCTGGCAGCAACTCACCAATGGGGCCACGCCCATCGGACGTTTCAACTTCTCGGCCGTTTGGACGGGCAGCGAGATGATCGTCTGGGGCGGCCTGACCGCCACCGGCTACGTGAACGGCGGCAACAGTTGCCTAAATGATGGCGGACGCTACAATCCGGCGGGCAACAGTTGGACTGCGGTATCCACCACTGGCGCACCCTCCCCGCGCGATTTCCACTCTGCGGTGTGGACGGGCAGCGAGATGATCGTCTGGGGCGGGTATAGCGGAAGCGTCTGCCTGAACGACGGTGGGCGCTACAATCCGACGACCAACAGTTGGACGGCGGTGACCACCACAGGCGCACCCGCTGTGCGGGATGCACATGCGGCAGTGTGGACCGGCAACGTGATGATCGTGTGGGGCGGATATAACGGAACCTCCTTTTTGCCCGATGGCGGGCGCTTCAATCCGACCAGCAATAGTTGGACGGCGGTGACCACCAGTGGCGCGCCCGCTGCCCGGTCTGACACAACTGCGGTGTGGACGGGCACCGAGATGATCGTTTGGGGCGGATGGGACGGAACCTCCTATTTGAACGATGGTCGGCGCTATAGCCCGACCAATGACAGTTGGGCGGCGGTGACCGCCACTGCCGCACCCAGCGTTCGCTACCAACATTCGGCGGTGTGGACCGGCACCGAAATGATCATCTGGGGCGG
>CAIKHZ010000020.1 GCA_903827375.1 Akkermansiaceae bacterium | reverse complement strand
GGTCTGACCGAACTGGCGAAGTTGTGTGTGATTGAGATATACGACAAAACCAGTGGCCGAAGCGTGAGCCGCCATTTGCCCGACCCCAGCACCATCCAAGCGCAACTGCTGGGCGCGGCCGGAGTGACCCTACCCAAGAACCTCCCCGCCGCGGGTCCCGATGTAGTCACGCAGGTGAAACTTCAAGACCGCCGCAAAACGAGCAAAAAACCCTGATTTCAACAGGAAAACCGGGATGATCGAGTGTCGGCAAAGTCTGGAAGTTCCGTTAGGATATGAGGCGGCCAAGGCGGTCGACGCCAACCGCTCGACGTCATGGCGTTCTGGCGCGGCCACCGCCACTCTTGCTATTCCGTTCGGTGGTACCCGTTCGATTGGCCGTGCCGACATCCAATTTGACAACGGCACCCAGCCCACCGCGCAGAGCATTGCCGTCACTCTTGAATATCAAAACCCCGCCGGAGCGTGGGCCCCGGTATGGAGCGGCACCGCCTACAGCCAAGTCTGGAGCAGGACCTTCACCCAGGTGGAGGCCACTGCCATCCGGCTCACCACCAACGCGCAGGGTGTCGGTCAACTCGACGTGTTCAGTCCCCTGAGCGCCACCCCGACTACTTCCGCACCGATGACGCCGCCATCGGCGAGACCCAAATCGAAGTTTCCGCAGTAAACGCCCGTACTCAGTGCAAGCGGGCAAGACGGGCGAAGCTGTGGCACTTGAGGTTTGGGTTGACGCCAACCGTCCTGTGATTCGTTTCTCAATAAAATTCCGCACAAAGCGTGAGGAGACCGTATGGAAGCAAGGAGACGGATGCGCCTGCGGACTCGCCGGGGGTTTCCTCACGAGCGCATAGACGAACGGATTTTGGAGCGCCTCCGGGGAATGCGAGTTTAACAGATTCCTGATTATCGGAGAGGGACCGCAGGCGGATGATGGCGGACTTGCCGTCGGCGCTTGGCTTGAGGATGGTCACGCACACGCGGTCGTTGTCCACGGCGACCAGCGGCTTGAGCTTGGGATCGACGTTGGCGGCGACGTGGGCGAGCGGTTGCGACTGCTCGAGGCCGAAACGATTGGCGGCAGCCGCGTCATACGCGCCATGCGGCAGGATGCGATAGCGGAACATCACCGGGCCGTCCTGGGTCAGCGGGAAATTGGTATGCCAGTGGTTGTTCATCGCCCATGAGTAAACCGTCGAGCTGGGTTCTAGCTTGCGCAGCCACGGCCCGTTGCCGCCCCAGCCAGTGGCGATGTTAGCCGTCATGGCACCGTATTCAAATAGCGCCGTGTCAAGCGAGCACCAGGTAACGCCGTCATTTTCGTTAGATATATCAAGCCATCGTTGCATGGCGATCCAGTTGCGGTTGGCCTGGGGCCACTGGTCTTTTTCCATTTCCATCACGCCCCAGGGAATGTCCACGCGGGTGCGGCCCTGAGGGATGTCGAAACCGAAACCGAAGTGGATGCCGTCCTTGGCGACGAGCGGCAGTTTATCCACGACGTTGCTGATTTCCAGCCACGGTTGGCCTGCGACCAAGCGCACGCTGCGGCTAACCGATCGGCAACCGGTGGCCTTGGATGTGACGCGCAATTCGACGAGCACCGGTCCGGATTCGACGGAGGTGATGGCGATGTCGGTATCGGCTTTGGGTTCGTCGCGGTTGGCCGGCAACCAGCGGAAGGCATTGAGACCACCGTTGACCTTGATGTCGGCAAGATTGCGCTTGGTGGCAAGGTTCACTAGCTGGGTGATGTTGCCGGTGAGGGGGTCGAGTGTGACGAGCAAGTGCTGGTTATCGAGGGTCGTGCCGGTGAGCTTGCAGCCGGCGACCAGCGGACACTTGTCTTTCACCACGCGATAATGCCGCGAGCCGAATGCTGCGACATCGGCTGCTAGAAACACCAGTTCGCCAGTGGTCAGACGCTGGGCAGGGACGTCCTTGCCCTGCTCGTCGGTGACACGATCACCGGGCGCGCTTTCCGCTTTTGTCAGAGTCACCAATCCACCGTGTTTCCAAGAATGGGTGTTGAACACCGCCACACCGCCATTGGCGGGTCCCTCGGGCGGGCCGAGTGCGCCGTTGGACTTATCGGTCGCAGGTGCCATGGCTTCATCGAACAAGTCTTGCGTGCGATCATTGGCCTGGCGGAAGACGTCCTGTTTGGCCTTCCAAATGTTTTCCTGGAAAAACGGTTCGGTCGGGTTTTCAGCGCACCAGGTATGCTCGGATCCCAGGGCGATGCAGCGCCAAGCCTCATCGAATTCGCAACGTGGCGCGGATTTGCCGGGATGGAGCATGGTCCACAGCGATTCCGCTTGGGTGAGCTTTTCCTTGGCGTTGCGATTCATGGCTGTTAAACGAGCGGCACTGCCCAGCCCGTCGGTCCAGTACTCGGTGTAGTCGCCCCTAACAACTGGCAACTGGTCACCATATTTCTTTTCAATGGATGACATGATCTCGTGGCCGCCGGCGATGACCAAATGCGGATAGATATATTGTTCATTCCATGCCTTGACCGCATCCGGGATGTCGGCATCGAGCGGGCAGTTATCCCACAGGCACCACGAGAGCACCAGAAAATCATAAGGGTGCTTTGCGTTCTCCATGCCGACGAGTTGACCAGTGAAGTCCACATTGGCGCTGCCGGTCTTGATGACTGCGGGGAGCTTGTCGGCGTCGCGCTGGCCAAACCACGGTCGGCCGGTGGCACCGCCTTTGCCCATGCTACCACTGTTGCCATAACCTCCTGGCTGGAGGAAAAGCACCTTCGACTTGCCATCAGGACCGACCCACCAGAACGGGCGCTGGTCAATCCCGTTATGGGCGTTGCCTGCACGGTCGGTGTTAGGCCAGGCCATGATATAGCGCACGCCCTCCTGCGCCATCACCGGCACCAAGCCCCATGAAAAGCCGGGAACATCCATCTGTTGGAGGGTGTCCATCGGCACGCCTGTTAGTTTTTGTAATTCGCGGCTGAAGCGGAACGCATGGAACAACTCCTCGTCGGAGCAAACACTGGTGTCGAGGTTCAAGTAGCTGGCGTCCACACACAACCGTCCGTCGCGGATCGCTTGCAGGATGCGTGGACGTTGTTCGGGCTGCGTCTGCCAAAGTCGCTCCACTGGCCAGGTGATTTCGGGGTTCCATCGGTAACGGGAACCTAACGGATACTCCTTGGTTGCCTCGGCCAGCTTGATTCCCTCATCGATATTGCGCTTGTGGATGAACTCGATGATCTTCTGCGGCGCGGTGTAACCGATGTCCACATGCGAGTGTGGATAGAGAAAAACCGTCCAATAGCGCATCGGAGGCACCTTGACGGTCTTCTTCAACTCCCTGCCGCCTTGGCGCAAGGTCAGGGCAACCTGTGCCTCCCGCTTCATTCCCACGTCGGTCGGCAACAGCACACGGCAACTAACAACCCCGCCCGCCACCGGCGGTAACTCGGTGGTTTCAGTCAGACCGTCCACCACCAGTTCCACCTGCGCCCTTCCCTCCAACTTCACAGCTTTGAAGTTAAGGGTCATCTCGCGGCCGGGCTTGCCATCAGCGCGACGCCGATAGAACGGTTGCGGCACACACTCCATCTCCCCGGGAAACGGCAAATCCGCCGCCGCTACACTGCGGGAGGACGAGGCGCCACTAGGTTCGTTAGATGCCTCCAACTCGAAATCGCTGGCGAACGCCTGCAGGGTGATGGCGCACACCATAAGTGTCGCCGCGCAATAGGATGTTTTCATATCATGGACTGTATCAGATCTTCACGTTCTTGCGCAGGCGGGTGAGGGCGGCCACGGTCTCGTCGGGAATCAGGCCGTGTTTGTCCGGGGGGACATCCAGCAGGAAATTGGCACCGCCGGCGCGGCAGGTCTCGAACTGTTTCGCCAGCACCTCGTCGGCCCGCGGTTTGTCGCCCGCCACCCAGAACCAATCCCGGCCGATGGGGTCGCAGACTTCGCCGGGGATATAATATTTCTTGCCCTCGATCTCATGCCACTTGCGGTGGCCGGTTCCCGCCGGGACATTGCGTTCGATAGCTAACAAATCCGATGGCCAGGCGTAGGCGACGGCATCGGGATTACCGATGCCGTTATTCATCATGATGAGCGTCTGCGGCTGCAACGAGGCGATGTGTTGATAGAGAAACGTCCGGTAGCCGCGGCCGAGCACGCCAGGGATATCGATCCACATCTCGGCGATCGGACCGAACTGGGTGAGCAACTCGGTGATCTGGGCGGTTTGGAAATACTGATAGAGCGAGGTGGTGTAGGGTGGCAGGTTGGGATCGGCACCGGGGATGCCGTTCATGCCCCCCCACGGGCCGCCGTCCGAGGGCGTCTTGCTGCCGAAACGGTTGTGGTTGTCCCAGGAACAATAGTAGAAGGCCGGCAGCACGCCCTTCTTGCGGCATGCCTCACAGAATTTTTCCAATACGTTGGTTTTGTTTGTACTGTTAGCCACCGTGTAATCGGTGTGCTTGCTAGGCCACAGGCAATGCCCGGCCACATGTTTGGTCGTGAGCACGGCATACTTCATGCCCGCGTCCCGGGCCACCGACACCCATTGCTCCACATCGAGCTTGTCGGGCGCATAGGTCGTGGCGGGTGCCTTGCCGTCGGGCAACTCATTCTGGACAAAGGTGCTCATGCCGAAGTGGATGAACATCCCGTACTGGAGCGCCTCCCACTTGCGCAATTGGGCGAGCGTGAGTCGCTGGCTGCCGGCTGCGGCCGGATCCGCCGGGGCCGGGGCCTCCGTGGCGGTGTCAGCCGCCCGCGCGGGCAGCGCGCAGGCCCCCAGGGCGCCCGTGGCGGCGGATGTTAGAAAATCGCGGCGGGTGAATTTTGATCGGTTCATGATGGTGGTTGGGTTAGTTTTGTTAGCGGGAGGTCGTCGTTTCGATAGGCACATTGCAGAATGTGAAAGCGGCGATGTGGTTGGCACCATAGATGAGATTGGTCGGTTTGCCATCCCAATCGCGGCCGGAGATATAGCTAATGGAATTGGCGGCTGAGGGTGCGCCTAACTTGAGGGTGATGAGGTTGCCGGAGGCCGAACCAGCGCTGACCGTAGCCTTGACGCCGTCGAGATATATCTCCTTTTTCATCTCATCCTTCCACATCATTGGCTGGCCGAAGTCCAGGGCGATTTCATTCTTGGTGGCACTGGTGAACCACGCCTGGGTGAGGTTCGGGGAGGTGACATCTTTGGTCGGCTTGAGACCGTAGTTGTCCAGTTGCACTAGAGGGCTCATCAGGTCTGCCATCTGCTCATAGCCCTCCAGGTCGAAGTGGCACATGCCGCGGCCCGTCTCCGGACTCGCGATGCCAATGGTGGACATGACCCGCAGGTTGGAAAAGATCCTGGGCAACTTGCGTTGCACCTCGCGCAGTTGGTCGTCTTTGGGGCCCATGTTGCAGGGGGCCGGCCAGACCTGGAAGACATAGTAATGAAGAATGTTGGGATAATCCTGCTTCCATGCGGCTGTCATGTCCACAAAGTCCTGCTGATAGGTTGTATAACTTCCACCGCTGTCGTTTTCCCCCTGATGCCACAGCACGCCACGGATGCCGTGGGTCAACTTAGCCTCCGTCACGCGGGTCAGCAAACTACCGTACACTTTGTGGATATTGCTGAAGACATCACCGCTCACGTCGTAACGATTGGCAGGATTGGGCAAGTGATAGGAAATCGGGGTGCCGCCGGCGGCGCCATTGATGATGCAGATGGGGAGGTGGTGGTTTTCCAGCAAGGTCTTGGCGAGCATGATTCCCCAGGCGCCGATCGAGTATTGCCCGCAGTTCGGGCTGCCCCAGCGCATCGTGCGCACGGCCTTGCCCCAGCCGCCCTTGCCGTCACGGGTCATCGAATTGCCGTATGAGCGAATCCATTCGCTGGTGAAATACTCATCTTCCGGCGGCTTGCCGTTGTTTGGTGCGCCGGCTTCGGCATTCGACTGGCCTTCGATGATATAGGCATCGCCGCAAACCAGGTTGTTTACGGTATCCAACAGTTTTTCGGTGTTTCCGGTCCTGGTGCCGAATTCCACCTTGTAATGGATCAGGCCGGGCTTGAGTTTGGCCGCAAACGCATAACTCTGGTCCGCCTTGGGCTTCTGGGTGTCGGTCTTGAGAAGTTTGTCGTCGGCATAGAGTTTGAGAAACACCGAATCCGCGGGCTGCTCCAGAGTGCCGTTGTAAAAGAGCGTGCCCTCGTTGGTGTCATCGCGGGCATAGAACTGATTGGCCACCGGCTTTTCATTCTTGTCTGGAACACGCTGTACCCAGGCATCCTTCTTGGGTTCTGTCACCGGGATACTGGCGGTGGCGACCGAGTCCGGTCCGCCGTTGTTTAGGGTGAGCTTGACGGTGATATTGCCGCTGTATTGGGCACGCTTGAGGATCATTTTTTCACCGCTGATTTCCTTGGTGACCGCTCCACCGGTGACGCTCCAGATGGCTTTTAATTCGCCGACGCCTTTCGCCTTCATGGCGGCTAGGTTGCTGATGTTAGATATCACTTCGATGGTGTCGCGGCCATTCCATGCGGCCGGAGCCTTGAGGGTGACCGCTGGCTCGGGAATATCCTCCTTGATCGTGACCGGGATGTCCTTGGTCTTGGTGCCGTTGGCAAACACCGCCTTGAGTTGCAGGGTGAGCGAAGTGTCCTTGGTCACCCGCCCGGCAGGCAGGGTATAGGAAAGCCGGTCCACCGCGACGATGGTTTCCGCGCCATCCCGCTTGAGGATCCAATAAAGCTTAAACGCGCCCCCCGCCTTGGCAAGCACCGTGGTGCTGGCGCCCTCCAACAGGTTGATTGCGGCTTGGTTGACTGCAAAATCCGTGCCTGGCTGCACCACGGGACCCGCCAGGGTTTGCTGGGGCCGCTGGTTTTCGTACTCCAATTTCACCCAGTCGGCGGAGCGAGTGACCTTGGAAACGCGCACCTCGTCGATGTCGCCGGCAAAGTTATTGCCACCGATTTCAAGTTTGCAAGGTGCATGCAGATCCAGTGACGATGCGGCACTGCTGCCGACAAGGACGCCATTCACATAAATCATCGAAGCGCCAAGCTTGTAGGTATGTTCCAGATGATACCATTGTTGAATCTGTGCGGAATACTTGGCCTCCACGGTCGGCCCGTAGAAAGTGCTCATTTCAAAAACGTCCGGGTTTTTCGCCGTGAGGGTCACCTGGCGCTGTTGCGCACCCTGTCCCCAGACCACGATGTTGCCGGTGAACCCATCCGGCTTGACCCAGACAGCAGTGGAGTTTGGCTCGGATTTGTTAGGATACGTATTGATCACTTCGCCGCAGCCGAGTGACTTGCCGGCAGCCACATGCAGGCCTTTGCCGATGACGCCCGCGCCCGTGGTGGTCGTGCCCTTATTGATGAGCGCCACCGCGCCGGTTTCATCCTTCATGGCCTCGTCGAGATGCAGGACGCTCAGGAAGCCGTTGTCCGCGTTGAACACCGCGCCGCCGTTCGATTCGTCAGGTGCATCGGCCTTTCCCCAGAACACCTTGATTTCCTGGCGTTCGTTGCCCTTGATGACCGGGATGCGCACCCAGACGCTGGCCCTGCCACCGGCTGGGTCCCAATCCTCGATCTGATAGGCGAGGGCTTTGCCTGACGCCGCAAAGCGCAGATCCTCGCCTTTGGCCTTGGCCTGGCTGAAATCAAAAAACTCCTTGTTGAGGCGCACCAGAGCCGGGAAGTTCGTTTCCGTGGCGGTGGCGGGCAGGTTCGCCCCGTCCGGAGTGGTGAGCAGGTAGATCGATCCGGATCGTTGCCAGCCCGGATATTGGGCAGAGGCCGTTTGCGAAAATGCCAGAAGCGCAAGTGTGCCTAGCGCGAGTTGTTTGGTTAATGTCATGGTGTTGTTTTGATCTTGAGTTGATGTTTCTTGCAGAGCCCGTCGAGCATCATGGTGATGACGGTGCAGGTCATGCCCAGGTATTCCACGCCTAACTTTTTTCCGGACACCGAGTCGTAGCGCTCGCTGATGCCGTTTTGGATCGCGTTGGCGACGGTTTTGTCGGCGATTTCGGCGGCGAGCTCCTTGTGGCCGTATGCGGCCAGACCGCTGGCTATCTGATAGTTGGTGGCCGGCCAAACGTCGCCGCGCCAGAACGCACCTGACACCCAGCGTTTGTCGTTGCGATCCACGGTGGGCACGGGCAGCGGGGTGCTCCAGCCCGGGGATTTCAGGGTGTCGGCCATGCGTTGCGCCATGTCCGGGGTGGGCACGCCGGCGGTGAGCGGGATCCAACTGCCGATGGTGCCGCCGCGAACCTTTTCCAGGGTGTCGCGATGCACGGTGAGGAACAACCCCGCCTCTTCGTCCCACATGTGTTTGCGCATCGCCGCGACGGCCTTGTCGATTCTGGCTTTGCGGCGTTCAGCCATTTCCTTGTCACCCATGATGAGGGCGAGGCGCATCAAACTTTGCTCGCCAACAATCAGATAGGCCGTGTTGCCCGGCACACACAGATCGCCGTACCATGCGCCCTCCTTGTCGCCTTTGCGGGTCGGGTGGGCTGTTAGATTCAAGCCGTCCATGTTGCATTCGACGTCAAATGTCTCAAAGCGTGCGTGCTGAATGTCACTGCTATAGGAGCCCACCGCGGCGAGTCCGCAGTGGGTCACGTCGCGCTCGCGCCAATACCACTCATGGAAGCGTTCCAAGGGCTGCAAGCATTGCTTAACCAACTCCTTGTCGTGGTTGCGTTGATAGACGCGCTCGACTCCCCAAGCCAAAATCGCGATCTGTGAGTAGGCAGGGAATTTCACCCAATCCTTGTTGTCAGGTATGATCATGCAGGGGATCATGTCATGGGCATAGTCGGGCATCTCCTTGTTCCAGCGCACTTGGAAATCCCAGTAATTCTGGAAAACGTCGCGGATGACCTGTTCCTTGCCCGGCAAGAGGCTTAGCAGGTCCACCACAAACATCGTGTCCCAAATCCATTGGCCGCGATAGCCGCCGCCCGGCCCGATCCAGTTGTGCAGCATTGGGTCCTGCGCCGGAAAGATCTTGCCGAGGATGCATTTCTGATAGACCTCGTCCACCAGCTTGAGAACTGCCGGATCCGGCGACTCAAACAAGCCGCCGGGAAGTCCTCCGGTGTCCGCCGCCCGCGCAGGCAGCACGAAAGCGGCCAGGCCGGCCGCTGCGGATGTTGTTATAAATTCCCGTCGTGTTAATTTTGTGTTGTGTTGTGTTATCATGTGATACTTCCGTGTTTCATCTTGCTGCTTGTGGTTGTGACGCGGCGGTCAATGGATTGAGGATGGCCGTGAAGGTTCATGCGGATATGAGGAGGTGACCTGGGCCGTGAGCACCACGATATTCATGGTTCAATTGTTGGTTGTCATGAGTTGAATGGGTGGGTGTTTCTTGTGGGTTCGTCAGGTTGCGGCAGAAGCTGGTTGATTGGCTTCATCGGCTTCATGGCACCATGAGGTCCGGGTTTTCAGGTTGCTTGTTGCTGGATATCGCATTGCTGGATTGGCGCGCGGATCGGGCACGTGGCGGCTTGCCGTCAACCCGGCACCGAATCTATCCGGATCGGCAACGGTCCCAAGGACAAAATTCCGGCGGAAGACGATACGCCACTGGTTGTTGATGCGGATAAAATGAAACCCTGTTAGATATCCGCAGAGTGCTTCCAGACGGTTTCCAGGCGGCTGCCACAGGTTCTCTAGGGATTCTGCGGCATGGATGGCGACGAGCTTGTGAACTCAGTGTTTGACCTCGCTTTCGACAACGGACCGAGCAAGTCGGATTCCCTATCTGTCGGCTGTGGCCAGAAGCGCAATGCCTCAAAGAAATGTTACCATGCGAGGACTGACCCCATTGGCCGATGGGGTCAGTCCTCCTGAGTAAGTCGCTGTAATCCGTTGATTATCAATGCCTGAAATTTGAGGCTTTTCACTATTTTCAGATGAGTCATGCGGCGACTTACTCTCCAACTCTATCCGCCCACCCGGCGGTTGCTGCTCGCATGGTAACATTTCTTTGAGGCATTGCGCTTCTGGCCACAGCCGACAGTTAGGGAATCCGACTTGCTCGGTCCGTTGTCGAAAGCGAGGTCAAACACTGAGTTCAGAAGTTCCAAGACTGGCGTCTACTCTTAGCGGGCAGGGGGAATTGCGGGCCGCAGAGTGACAGCTACCCGGTACTTGTCCACGGCTGTGGCAATGCCGCCGGCCAGCGCAGCCTGATATTTTTCGTTATGAATCAAGCGGGCCTCGTTGGGGTGGGTCAAAAAGCCACCTTCCAGCAGAATCGCCGGATGGGTGATGCCAGAAAGCACGGTGTAGCGGGCGCGTTTAATTCCCCGGTCGAAGGTATTGTTGCCGAGAGAGCGCAGCACCGAGCCGTGGGCAGAAGTGGCTAGAGCCATATTGGCGGAGTCGTGCTCATTGCCGGCCCGCTCAATCTTATCGGCCTCCACCAGCCCCCGGCCGTAATGTGCCACTCCGGGTGGCGAAAGTGTGAATGTCTCGATCCCCCGGGCCCCACTGGCACCCGAGTTGAAATGAATGGCGATGAAGATCGCGTTTTCGGTGACGGCATTGGCCACGTTCACCCGCTCCTGCAGGGAGAGGAAACGGTCGCTATCGCGGGTCATGACGACCTTGTAGCCCTTGGCTTGGAGTTTGGCTTTGACGAGGTTGGCGACTTTGAGATTGTAGTTGGCCTCGTTGCCATAGGAACTGGTGGCACCCGGGTCCTTGCCACCGTGTCCGGCATCGAGCACCACCGTGTTGAAGCTGCCGGCATTCTTGATAAAGTTTGGCCGCAGCACCGGATCGATCAGCTTGGCCAGATCGGTGCGTGACACATAGGCTTTGGAATCGACCTCCTCCACGGTCTTGCTGAAAACGAATTTCACGTTGTTCATGCTGCACTCGGCGGCCCCCATGTTGAGTTTCATCGTCACCTTGGCATTTTCCAAGGTAACGGTGGAACCGCTGCGGGTGAGGCTGGCGAAGTGATAGAACTGTTTGATGTTCTCCACCGGGACGTAGTCATCGCCGTTGATTTTTCTAACATCCCAGGGACTGCTGGTTGCGGCCGGGGAAGCACCTGCGAAAAGGCTTGAAGCGATGATCAAGGCCGGAATGAGCCGCTGTGCCTGAGTCACGGATTTCGCAAAAATTTGCCTGTGGAACTGTTTCACGCTGCTTGGTGGGCAAGGTAGGGGATCCCTGCCGGAAGGCAACGGAAATTCTTCGCCCTCTTGTTGCCACCATGCGGCGAGCTGAAAAAACGATGGGCGCAGCGGTAAGTTAGCCGCTGCGCCCACATTTTTGCCTTTGAACTTCAATCTAACTTCAATGCAGCCGTCGTGGCGGCGTATGAAATCAGAAGGCGAGCGAGAGCTTCAGGCCGCCGATGACGTGTTCCTGGCCGGTGGTGTGGCGGTTGACGGAATCTGTGGCCAGCTTTGAATCGGCGTTCACGTAGCGCACATACGGGGTGAGTGTTACGTCCTTGCGGAGTGCACAAGGCACCGAGATCATGGCATAGAATCCCTGATAGCCGTCAAGCGCCTTGCCGTTGGCCTTCGCCTGCAGTTTGGTGTCTTCAGCGAAATCCACGCCCACGGCGGTGACAATACCCACACAGCTGCAGGGCTTGAAGGTCTTCGACAGATTGGCGTCGAAATACCAGCCGTTGTAGAGGTCGATGTCATAGTAGGCGGTGGCGCCGAGGGTGATGCCGGCGACGATTTCGCTGCTGGCACCCAGATAGAGTTCCTGGGTGTTGAGCTGGGTTGCGTTAAAGAAGCTGTAATAGATATAACCGCCGCTGAGGTTGATCGGGCCAAGGGACTTGGTGATGCCAAAGGTCAGATCGAGCTCGTTAGGAGTGGTGTTGATCGGGTTGTCGTTGACGGTAGCGTACCAGGCGGAGGCGGTGAAGCCGAAGCCCTCATAGGTGGTGGAGAGGCTGGCAGATGCTTCCACCATGTTGCTACCCAAGTCCACGCCACGGAATTCGTAGAGGGAATTGTAGCCGATGGCGGCAGTGCCGGTGACGTCTTGACCGTAGCTCAGGAGAGATGAGCCAGCGGCGATAAGACTATAGATGATTGCGTTGGATACTTTCATATTGTGTTCGGGTATTGTGGGGGTTGTTGTTCTTGTCGGAGATGAAGCCAGCTGTAGGCCAGCTTCAAGAAATGGGATAAACCCGGCTCAATGTCTGCCGAGGCATCGACAGCGCCGATGGTGGCGGGAACATGGACGGGCATGCGAATGGTGGATGGTCGAGCATGGCTGGAGGTCGCTGATTACGGCTGAACGGGCACATTCAATTCCATCCCCTTTGCCAAGGCTGTGCCAGCAACCAGATCCAATGAGTTGAGCTCATTGAGGCGGCTGACGGTGGTGCCATGTTTCGCGGCAAACTCGCCATACGTCGAGTTTCCTTCAATGGCTATCGTGCGAAAGTTGGGCTTCGCTAGGGTCGGCGAGGCTGGCTTGGACTCGCCGGTTTTCTTCACGCTGGCCGGTTCTGGAGTCGGAATCGCGCTAGCCACGAGGGGCTTGGCTGGCGCTTTGGGCATTGGAGCGGGTGGCGGAGTGGTCTTTGGAGCGACGGGCGGGGTGGCTTCGGCTACCGGGGTGGCTTTGGGGATGCTGGCAGACGGCTTGACGGCTGTCTTATGATTATCTGCCGAAGGTTTCTTGACCGGAGCCTCGTTGGCAGCATCCGGCAGCGGGGTAGGCGCGACGAGATGGATAACCCTGCCTGGGCGCATGGAGGAGGGTTTTACGTCGGGGTTGGCCGCAATCAGGGCGGCAGCGGAGATGCCGAATTTCTTCCCGATGCTCGTAAACGTCTCGCCATCCTTCACCGCATAAGTCTTGCCAGCCTTGGCCGACGTCGAACCCGCAGCAGGTGCCGGCACTGCTGCCGGCAGCGCAGCGGCTGGCTTGTCGGCACTCCTAGCCGTCGTGAGATTGCTCGGGGAACGCAGCTTCGCATTGTCCTCCTCCAACTGATGGATTTGCCTTTCCTGTTCGGCGCACAGACTGCGCAGCGTCTCCAGCTCGCTCTTAGCAAACAGGCAGGACGCCCCAGACACCCACAACAGGGCCAGCAGTAACAACGGTGACTTCATCCGCGCGAACGATAATTCGCAAATCGACCGCCGTCAAGCAAAATTCAAGAAATCTTAATCACCAATTATTCTTAAGCATTTCCCCCCGTGGATGAGTGCCTATTGAGAGTCATTGGAGATGGCACGACGCTGGCATTTCCCCCTGCAGCACTCATTGGTACTGAAGTAATTAGCGCAGCACCAAGACAGTCGGGGCTAGGCTGACGCGCGGCCGAGGTAGGAATTGTCCTCGGTTTTGACGTTGATTCTCTCGCCGACATTGATGAAGAGCGGCACTTGGACCACGAGGCCCGTCTGCATTGTGGCGGGCTTGTACACGTTGTTGGCGGAGTCGCCCTTGACGCCCTCCGATGACTCCACGACGGTCATCACCATGGATGGCGGGAGGTCGATGGAGGCGACATTTGAATCGGCCAGCAGGATGGTATAGACTTGGCCATCGATGAGGTAATTTTTCACTGGATCGACCAAATCCTCATAGACGACGGTGTCTTCGTAAGTTTCCGGGTTGAGGAAATGGTAGCCGCTGCTGTCCTTGTAGGAGTATTCGTGGGGGATGCGTTCAAGCAAAACGCTATCGAGCGAATCGTTGGAGGTCATCCGCAGGTTGAAGACTTTTTTGGTGGCCACGCTGCGGATTGACATCTGGACGTAGGATGCCATGCGGGGTGGGGTTTTGAGTTCGTGATCGATGACGATGCAAACTTCGTTATTGTGGCGGACGGCGTGTCCTTTGCGGAGGGTGATGACGGGGGTGCTGGCCATAGTGCTGGCAAGGGGGATAGGCGGTGGGACAGTGGCTGGCAAGCTCGGAATGACGTGACATTGGAAAAATTGCCAACGGCCCTGGCCCTGGCATCCCTCCGGATGCGATGATTCCCTGCCGTCAGTGATTTTGCAAGATGGCGTTTTCCAGGGTCTTAACCCGTTCGACGAGCTTTGGCAGGCGGCGCACGAGCACCTCCAATTTCAGTTGCTCACGCATCGGCATGGCGGGTTTGCCTCCGTAGGTTTGGCCGCCCTCAATGCTCACAGAGACGCCTGTACGAGCGGTTAGAATCGTGTTGTCGCCGATGGTTACATGGCCAACAATGCCGACTTGGCCAGCCACTGTGACATAGTTGCCGAGTTGGGTGCTGCCGGAAATACCGGTGAGAGAGACGATGAGGCAGTGCTTGCCGATGACCACGTTGTGAGCAATCTGGACGAGGTTGTCGATTTTGGTGCCTTCCCCGATAAGGGTCTTGCCGAAGCGGGCGCGGTCGATGGTGGTGTTGGCACCGACTTCCACGTCATCGCCGATTTCGACGATGCCGACCTGATCGACCTTCGTGTGGCGGCCTTCGTGAAATTCATAGCCAAAGCCATCAGCGCCGATCACGCAGCCGGGTTGGAGAATGACGCGGTCGCCAAGGACGCAGCGTTCGCGGACGGTTACGTTGGCCATGATCCGGCAATTGCGCCCGAGCACGACCTGTTCTCCGATGACACAGTTGGGGCCGATTTCGCAACCGTCGCCGAGGCGGACTCCGGCCATGACCACCGCTCCCGCGTGAATCCGCACGGTGCTCGGATCCAGCACGGCGCTCGGATCCACTGCCGCCCTAGGGTGCACGCCGGGAACAAACGCCGCCACCTTGGCGGAAAAATACCGGATCACCTCGGAAAACGCCAAGGATGGATTGTCAACGGCCACCAAACCGGTCGAGGGCGGGCCGCCGATCTCTCCGCGCGGCACAATCACCGCAGCGGCTTGAGTTACTAAGAACTGACCGTGATACTTGTCGTTGCCTAGAAAACTGATATCCTGGCGGCTGGCCGCATCCAGCGACGCCATCCCGGTAAGTGGTCCATCAAGCCCGCTTCGGACGACGTCACCATCGACCAAACGGGCGAGCTCGGAAAGCGTGAGTTCAAAAGCCACCGCAGGCAAGGTGGGATGAGAGGCTGCAGGCAAGTGAAGGCTCAAGGTGTGCCGCCGGAGGGCGCAGGTGAGGGCAACTCAGGAGCCGGATCACTATCGGTACGCAACGAATCAGCCGGCGCATCCTTGTTCAAATCCTTGAGCAGTGAGGTGGTGATGTCCGTCGCATCCTTGGTATAAAGCAAGAAGGGCACCTGTGAGAGGCTCACTCCCGACTTGTCAAAAACATAATCAAAATCCTCAGCTTTGGCATGTTCTTCCACCAATTTGCGGATTTCTTCGAGGATGCCCTTCATGCGTTGTTGCATCTTCTCGTTGAGCATCTGGTTGCGGCGCTGGAGGAATTCGCGGCGCTCGCGGTCCAAGGCAATCCCCTCTTGTTGTTGCACCTGCCAGTCCTTGAACAGCGCCTGCTTCTTCGAGTCATTGATGGCAGGGTCGTCCAGTTGCTTGCGCAGGTTGCCCAACGAGGTTTCGATGTCCCGAATCTTGGCCATCCGTTCGTTGTTGTCCTTCTGAATGCGGGCGCGTTCCACGTTGATCTGCTTTTGCGCCTCGTTGGTCCGGTAGTATTGCTTGAAAAGCTCCTGCATATCGACAGTGGCGATCTTGAGCTTGCTGTCCGAGGCGGCGGTGGCGAAACCACAGGCGAAAGCAGCAGCCATTGCGGCGGTAAGAAAACGACGAATCATAGTGATGAGGTGGGATAGGGGTTGGTTCCGAATGAAAGGTTCCGGGCGCAGAATGCAGCAAAATGCGCAACCCGTCAATGCCCAAGCGCCAATTTGCGCTGGCGCTGGGCAAGCTTCTTGCATTTTCCCTTGCAGAGGGGCCGCAGATCATTACCATCTCGGCAGCCCGCATGACTGCCATGCAGGAAAAACAACTCCAATCCATACCCTATCCCATGATGAAATTTGTTAAAGTCGCCGTTCTTGCCGCCATGGCCGCCGGTTCCCTCATCTCCGTTTCCTGCTGTGCGAAGGACACTCCAGCGCCCAAGCACGTGTACGTGAAGCCCTCCAAATAAAGGTTTTCTGACTTCTGCTTGCGCGGCTCAGGTACTTCGTCGCAACCGCCACTGAGCAGAATCGCCCCTCCCCCCCCCCATCTGTATTTACCAACCATAGCTTGACCCATGATCCGACCCCTCCTTGCCCTTTGCGCATCCGCCGTTGCCTTCATTTCCGTTTCCTGCTGCTGCACCGGCGAATCCGCTGCACCACGCCTGCATGCGCTGCCAAAATTTAAAGAAATTGAAGCCGCTCCGCCGGTTACCGCTGAAGTCCCGGCCATGCCGAGCCACCCAGGCGCGCCGAAAGTGCACCCTGAAAAGTAATATCAAGCATCTGGCTTTAAAAATCCACTGGCAGCCACCCGACCCACGGGAGGGTTGTTTTATTTGAGCCTAGCGGTCGGGGCGGTGGCGGGTTCTCGAACCCGCCTCGGTCGCATGGTGCCCTGCAAACCCAACATCAGTCGTGAGACGCTTATCCCCAACATCCCACGCCCCTCGCTTCAAGGGTGGAGTGCGGCACTACCATAACCCCAAAGCCCGGCGTTCGTCATGGGATCAGTGGGTGGACGGTGCCAATGGAAACGTCGGACCTTCCAGGAAATGGTGGAAGATCCTTGGTATCGTAATCGCATTCGTCGCCCTTGGATGGCTCGTCACAAAGTTTTTTCTAATGCTCGGTTACGGTTGATTCCGCAACCCGAGGGGAACTTTTTGCCGCTTCATCGGATGTGGCTTTGACAATTCGGCAGAGCCGCTTCATGGTCCGGCGCTCGCCTCCAAACCTCGGCGAGCCAAGCACCATGGGCAAAAGCCTCTTCCAAAAAGTCTGGGAATCCCACCGCGTCGGCACTCTCGCCGATGGCCGCACGCAACTTTTCATCGGCACCCACCTCATCCACGAGGTCACCTCGCCGCAGGCCTTTGGCATGCTCCGCGACTTAGGTCTGCAGGTGAAATTCCCCCAGCGCACCTTCGCCACCGTGGACCACATCGTTCCAACGGTCGATCAAGACGCGCCTCAAGATCCGCTCGCTGTGGCCATGATGACGGCGTTGCGAGAGAATGTGGATGAGTTCGGCATCACCTATTTCGATCTGGCAAGTGGCAAACAAGGCATCGTGCATGTGGTTGGCCCGGAGCAAGGGATCACCCAACCCGGCACCACGATTGCCTGCGGCGATTCCCACACGGCCACCCACGGTGCCTTCGGGGCGATTGCCTTCGGCATTGGCACCACTCAGGTGCGCGACGTGCTCGCCTCGCAAACCCTGGCGCTTGAGGCCCTCAAAGTGCGCCGCATCGAGGTCAATGGCCACCTCGCCCCGGGAGTTTACGCCAAGGATGTGATCCTCCACATCATCCGTCTGCTAGGTGCCCGTGGCGGCATCGGCTATGCCTATGAGTACGCCGGCGACGTGTTTGAGCGCATGTCCGTCGAAGAACGCATGACCGTGTGCAACATGTCCATCGAGGGCGGCGCTCGCTGCGGTTATATCAATCCTGATGCTAAAACCGTGGAGTACCTCCGCGGCCGACCCTACGTCGATATGAGTGACTTCGCTGCGACCGCCGACCGCTGGCTGGCATTTGCCTCCGATGCGGACGCCGTTTACGACGATTTGGTGAGCATCGATGCGGCAAGCATCGAGCCGACGGTGACATGGGGGATTTCCCCGGACCAAGGGATAGCCATTTCCGAAAGTGTCCCGGATCCTGCGGCAGCAGCCACCCAAATCGTCAAGGACAGCATCGTGGAAGCCCTCGCCTACATGAAAATCTCCGCCGGCGCCCCAATCAAGGGCGTGCCTATTGACGTCGCCTTCATCGGTTCGTGCACCAACGGGCGGCTCTCCGACTTCCGCGAGGTGGCCAAATACCTGCCCGGCCACAAGGTCGCTCCAGGAGTCACCGCTCTGGCCGTGCCCGGATCCCAAATCGTCGCCATCCAGTGCGAAAACGAAGGATTGCCGCAAATTTTCCGCGATGCGGGATTTGAGTGGCGCGATGCCGGTTGCTCGATGTGCCTAGCGATGAATCCCGACAAACTCGTCGGCGACCAACTTTGCGCCTCCTCCTCAAACCGCAACTTTAAAGGCCGCCAAGGCTCGTCCACGGGTCGCACTGTGCTCATGTCGCCGTTGATGGTCGCCGCCGCCGCCATCCGTGGCTCCATCGCCGATGCTAGGGAGGTCTTTGCCATGAAATAAGCTTGATTGCCGTCCAACATCCCACCGCCATGAGCCCCAGCGCCGCACGAAAATTGCCGATCACCGCCGCCGAGTATCTCGAAGGTGAACTGCGTTCTGAAATGCGTCACGAATTTGTCGATGGGCGCATCTACGCGATGTCTGGTGCCAGTCTGCGCCACAATGCCATCTGCCTCGAAACCGCAGCCCGCATCAAGCAACACCTGCACGGCGGCCCTTGCCGCACGTTCATCGAAAGTGTAAAAGTGCAAATCAGCGATGATCTCGGCGAGGCGTTCTACTATCCCGATGTGTTCGTTACCTGCGAGCCCGCCGATGACGATAGCCATGTGGTGCGCCACCCCAAACTTGTCATCGAGGTGCTCTCACCATCCACCTCACGCAACGACCGCGGCGACAAACTCGCCACCTACAAGCGCCTCGCCAGCATCGAGGAAATCGTGCTCATCGAACAAGACTGGCCGGAACTCGTCATCTATCGCCGCTCTGATCGCTGGAAACGCCATATCTTCACCCAGCCCGAATCCATCGTGCACCTCGAGTCGATCCCTTTCGAGGCCCCGCTGGCCGCCTTTTATCAATCCGCCCCGTTCCCCCCCGATGTCCAACGCCCGTGGTATCTCATCAACCGCGAAGACGGCTGAAAGAACTTTCACATCTCCAATCTTAAATTCTAAATCTATACACTCCTCATGGCCCTAGCTCCCGTCAACCAAGTTTCCGGTCGTGCCGTTTATATTCCCGGTGCGGACATCGATACCGACCGCATCATTCCGGCCCGCTTCATGAAATGCATCACCTTCGATGGCCTCGGCGAGTTCGCCTTTTATGACGTACGCTTTGACGAGCACGGGCACCGGACGGCCCATCCGCTCAACGACCCACGATTTGCCGGTGCCTCGATCCTGCTCGCCGGACTGAATTTTGGCTGCGGTTCGTCGCGTGAGCACGCCCCCCAATCTCTGCGTAAGTACGGTTTCAACGGCGTCATCGCCGAATCCTTCGCCGAGATTTTCTTCGGTAACTCGACCACCCTCGCCATGCCCTGCGTGATTGCGAGTGCGGCGGATCTAGCAGCCTTGCGTGAGCAAATTGAAGCCGATCCGCTCACCCTGGTGACCATCGACGTGGAGGCGTTGCGTGCCCGCAGCTCCGGGGGACTGGACTTTCCGGTGACCATGCCGGAATCCGCTAGGGAAGCTCTCGTCTCCGGCCGCTGGGATCCCATTCAGGAATTGTTGGATAACGTTGTCGCCATCGAGGCCAAGGCCGTCGAACTGCACTATGTCTAGCCCGTCATCACCGAATCTCTCTTCCCTAACCACCATCAATGACGATGGATCGCGTTATTTCCTCCATCCGGGGGATGTGAGTGGTTTTTGGACTCGGGTCAGACGTCTGTTTGGCTGGCTCCTCATCGGACTCTATTTGGTCTTGCCGTGGATTCCCATCAATGGCTACCCGGCGGTGTTTCTCGATGTCGAAAACCGCCTGTTCCATTTGTTTGGGCTCACCTTGGTCCCGCAGGATATGTGGGTGATGTTTTTCGCGGTCACGGGGATGGGTTTTGCATTGTTCTTCATCACCTCGCTGCTGGGCCGGGTCTGGTGCGGCTGGGCCTGCCCGTACACGGTATTCTTGGATCACGTCTATCGGCGCATTGAGCGCTGGATCGAGGGCGACGCGCCAGCCCGCCGCAAACTCGACGCCGCACCCTGGACACCCACCAAAATCCTCAAGCGTGGGGTCAAACACCTGCTCTTTGTCGGCATCGCCGCGCTCATCGCCCACGTGTTCCTCTCGTACTTCGTGTCCCTGCCCCGGCTCTACGGATTCATGCACGAAAGCCCCCTGCAACATGCCACCGCCTTCGGTATCGCGCTCTTTCTCACCCTCATCTTGTGGTTCTGCTTCGGCTACTTCCGTGAGCAATTCTGCATCATCATGTGCCCCTACGGCCGCCTCCAAAGCGCCTTGACCGATAGCGATACTGTCATCGTCGGCTATGATGCCAAGCGCGGTGAACCCCGTGGCGCGGCGGGCCGAACCACGGGCGCTTGTGTCGATTGCCACCGTTGCATCCAAGTGTGCCCGACCGGCATCGACATCCGCAATGGTTTGCAACTCGAATGCATCGGCTGCACCGCCTGCATCGACGCCTGCGATGATATCATGACCAAACTGGGACGCCCCACCGGCTTGATCCGCTATGATTCGCAAAATGGCTTCGATGCACAGCCCAAGCGCATCCTGCGTCCGCGCATCTATGCCTACTCGGTGCTGGCGCTGCTCGGCCTATTGGCGCTGAGCGTGGTTGCTTGGATCAAAATGACGCCGTACTCAGCCACCTTGTCGAGGGTTGGCGGGGTCGGTTTCACGAGTGATGCCAACGCGGTGAGCAATATTTATTTGCTGCGTGTGCAAAACAAACGCAATCAACCTGCCACCATCACCGTCAGCCTCGCCGCCGACGTGCCCGCAGGCTATCAGCTCAGTGGCGGCGAACAAAGGTTCACCATCGAGCCGCTCGGCGAACTCACCCGCACCTGCGTGATCTTCGCCCCGCTCGCCAACTATAAGGGAGCGGGCGACGTCTCCGTGCAAATCCATGCCGAGCCCGGTAACGTCACCCTCAAAAAATCCACCCGTTTCCTAGGGCCAAATCCTAATACTGTGACGCCAGTCCCCCACTGAAGTCGTTTGCCATGAAAGCCATTTTTTGCTTCATGTCGCGCCACCCATGGATCTACGTGGTGCTCGCTTTTGTCCTGCTCATCGCCTCTTGGGCGGCTCTCATTCTCGTCGCCGCCCGCAACCCGATTCAAGAATTTGAAGTGGCCCCGCCCTCTCACCATCAATGAACGAAATTCAAACCACCACTGCGGCGCTGGTCGCCGGACTGGCCACAAGTTTCCACTGCGTAGGCATGTGTGGACCGATTGCCTGTGGCCTGGGCACCTTGGCTAAATCGGAGGGCCAACGGCTGGTAGCCGCTTCTTTGTATCATGGGATGCGGCTCACGTCTTATGCCACGATTGGTGCCGTCTGTGGCGCAATCGGCCAGCAGCCGCTCAAATGGTATTTTGGATCTCCTGCGGTGATTCTGCCGTGGATCATGATTTTGGTGCTGCTGATGATGGCCTTGGGCCTTGATAAGCGGGTTCCGCGTCCAGCATTCTTGAGCCGCTTCACTGCCCGCGCCCGTTTCAAAACCGGCAGGTATTCGGCTTATGGTGCGGCCATGGCAATGGGCTTGCTGACGCCGATTCTCCCATGCGGACCCCTCTACATGATTTTTGGGGTCTCCCTGCTCACCGGATCCGCCGCCAAGGGGGCTGAGTTCACGCTCGCTTTCGGCCTTGGTACCGTGCCCTTGCTATGGATCGCCCAGCAGCAATTCCACCGTCTCCGGGCGCGGCTCACACCGCTGGCTATGAGCCGCCTCCGCCGGGGACTGGCCTTTGCCACCGCACTGCTGCTTGCGTGGCGGCTTCAAAGCACGGTTCCTACCACTTGGTATGGCAAACAGGCCACTGCCCAGCCGGCCGCCAATGAGTTGCCCAGCTGCCCCCATTGCAAAGCGAACCCACCCTAGTCGGCGCACGTGAACCCGTTGCCAATCCACTTTGTCGCGCCGCCAATGCATGCAGTTCTATCTTCGGACCCGCCGCCCGGCATCGCCCTTTTTGACCTCGATGGCACGCTTCTCGCTTGGGACACCCAGTTGTTGTTCCGCCACCACGTCATCCGCCGTCAACCTTGGCGGGGGCTACTCCTGCCCGTGTTTCTCGCCTCCCTGCCTGCTTTCCCCATCCTTAAGCTAGCCGGCCTCAAACGGGCCTTTCTGAGCTACCTCTGGCGAATGCCCGCTCCTATCCTCGCCGCCCACGCCCGAGCCTTCGCCACCACCATCGTGCCCACCATCTATCCGGACCTCCGGGAGGCGCTGGAAGACCACCGCAGGCAAGGCCACCTTCTCATCCTCAGCTCCGCCAGCCCCGAATTCTACGTCGCGGAAATCGGCCGCGCCCTTGGATTCCACCTCGCATTGGGCACCGAAATGGCCATTTCCTCATCCTGTCCGCTGTTTCCCAAATTGCTCAATCACAAGGGCGCGGCCAAGGTCGAGCGCCTGCGCCACCGGCTCCCACGGTCCTACTTCACCGATGGCAAATTGCTGCGCTCTCACGGCTACACTGACAGCCGGGCGGACTTGCCGATGCTCGCCCTTTGCCAATGCGCCAGCGTCGTCAATCCCGATGCCGCCCTCAGCGCTTTGGCTCAGGCCAGCGCCTGGCGAATCTTTCGCCCTGCCCGGCCGTGGCGCAGCCGTGCCAGCTTCTGGTGGCAAGCCCTCGCTCTCCTTACAGGACTGGCCAGCCATTCCGCCGCGCCTGCATCTGATAAATAAACGAACTAGCGACCTGAAATTCATGGAAAACCCAGCGCCGCTGGCCTCACCATCGGCCGTTTTGCGACAAAATGTCGCTGCCAAAAAATATTAAGGGTTGCGTAGTCTGCCTTGGGCGCGAATGTTGCCGCCGATGAATTGCAAATCGTTGGAGGGAAAAGTTGGGGTCGTGTTTGGCGTGGCTAACAAGCGTAGCATCGCTTGGGCCATTGCGCAGGCATGGGCAGATCAGGGTGTGAAGTTGATTTTCAACTACCAAGGGGATCGCGTGAAGGAGAACGTCGAAGAACTCACTGCCACCTTCGGCGAAGACGTCCCACTCTACCCCTGCGACGTCACCAGCGATGCAGAAATTGACACGTTTTTCCAAAACGTCCGCAAGCACACATCGCAGGTGGACTTGCTGTTGCACTCGGTGGCCTATGCCCCGCGCGAGGCGCTCGAAGGACGATTTCTCTCGACCAGCCGCGAAGCCTATCGCATCGCCCATGATATCTCGGCCTACTCGCTCATCGCCTTGGCCCAACGGGTCGAACCCATGATGACCAACGGCGGCAGCATCCTCGCCATGAGCTATTATGGCGCCGAAAAGGTCGTGCCCAATTATAACATTATGGGGGTGGCCAAGGCCAGCCTCGAAGCATCTACCCGATATCTGGCATGGGACATGGGCAAAAAGGCGATCCGCGTCAATTGCATCAGTGCAGGCCCCGTTCAAACGCTCGCCGCCCGTGGGATCGGCGGGTTCAGTCAGATGATCAAGCAATACAGTGAGCGTGCGCCGTTGGGCCGCACGTGCAGTCTTGAGGAAATTGGCGCCACTGGCGTGTTCCTGGCCAGTGACGGAGCGGCCGCCATCACCGGCCAGGTCCTGTACGTTGATGGCGGGTATCAAATCATGGGAATGTAGCCTCGACGGAAGAGCTACTATTCTTTTGAGATCTCTGTGGCGATTTTATCGAAAGCGGCCACGCACTGGGGGATCGTGGCGTCGAGGTGGGCAAGATCGCCGTGCTCATATTCCACATTCAGGTGGCCGTGAAACCCTTGCCGTTTGAGCTCTTGCAGCATGCCTTTGACGTTGGCAATGCCGCTGCCATAAACCACGTCTTCTTTCTTCTCGTCCAGATCCTTGAAGTGCGATTCTATGACGCGACCATCTAGCAATTTCAAATTCGCAATCGGATCCTTGCCGGCCCGCAGCCAGTGGCCGGTGTCCGCACACGAACCGCAATTCTTGCTCAAGCCCTTGGTCGCCGCCAGCACCTTGTCGGCTTGCCAGGATTGCGGGTGGTTGTGCAGGGCGATCCGAATGCCAGTTGCCTGAGCCATCTTGTCGAGTGCCTCGTTAGGCGTCACTTCGGTGACAAGTACTTCGAGACCGACTTTTTTTGCCCAGGCGAAATGTTTCTTCATGCCGGGTTCATCCATCGGGATGTCACTGACGCCGAAGCTGGTGATTTTCACCCCGCAGGCTTTGGCCTTGCCGCAGAGTTCGGCGATTTCGGCGTCGCTCATGCCAGGGCCGACGGCGATATCGGCACCGGGCTTCATTTTCTGACCTGGGAAGATCTCCAAATACTTGATCCCAAACTTCTGGCAACGTTCGATCGTCTCGAATGTGGTCAGCATGCGATAGGTCCAACATTGCATGCCAAGTTGCAGCCCGAGTTTTTCGGCGGCGGCGTCATTGCGCTCCGCTCGGGCGGAAACGCTCATCAAGGTCAGGGCGCTTGCTAGGGTGATGGTTAAGCGTGTCATATGATTTGTTGTTTTCTGTTGTGGGTGAATCAGGGATGCTGAGGCTTAGGGACCTGTCATAATGGGTCCCGGCTCGCCGTTCACCTATAATCGGCCAGCGCATATTGTCAATGATCGGTTCCGTTTTGTTGCGGCGATGGGTAACGGGGTCGCCGACACCTCTCACAACGAACCCAGGCAGCTGTGGATATCCAGGGTTCTGCGTGGCCCTTTCGCCGCTGAAAATGAACCCGATCCTTGAAGACCTTGGCGGCACCAACGACGACTTGGCCCGCGAAGCCGTCCGCGATGTCTGCCGCCTCCACAAACACTCCCGGAAACGCACTGACAAAAAACATGGACGGATCGGCCAGACGCTGATACTTCCAAGCCACAGGCAGAACCCCAACCATCGATGAACCCGACCTATCAAACATCCCGCCCGTTGTTGTCATGGCTCACTTGTCTCGCACTGCTGGCCCATGTGCCTGCGCTTCGGGCCCAAAGTGCCAACGCTGACATCTTGATCCAGGACTTCGAGGGGGCCGACTACGGTGGCTGGAAAGTCGAGGGCAAGGCTTTCGGCACCGGTCCGGCCAAAGGTGGGTTCCCGGGCCAAATGGAAGTCACCGGCTTCCTCGGCAAGGGCTTGGTCAACACCTATCTTGAAGGCGACGGTTCCACTGGCAAACTCACCTCACCCGAGATTACCATCGAGCGGGACTATATCACGTTCCTCATTGGCGGCGGCGGCCACAAGGGCAAAACCTGCATGAATTTATGGATTGATGGCAAGGTCGCTCTAACCGCCACCGGTCCTAACACCGAACCGGGTGGCAGCGAGGCCCTCAACTGGGAGAATTGGGATGTGAAAAAATACATGGGCAAGAAGGTCGTGATCCAAATCGTCGATGACGCGACGGGCGGCTGGGGCCACATCAATGTCGATCAAATCTCGCAGAGCAACACACCCGCTAAGAAACGGCCCGCTCCACCTATCAAAATCAAGCCGCCATCCCCGCCTGATTATACCCGCGAAGTTAAAATTACCGGCAAATACCTCATTTTCCCCATATCTAACAGAGGCCAGCGCGGCCGGATGACGATTCGCGTCGGCGAGCAACTCGTCCACAATTTGGATTGCGATTTTGCGCCTAACAAGGAATCGATCGACTGGTGGGGTTGGCTGGACATGTCTGAATACTTGGGCAAGACCGCGATAATTTCCGCCAAGGCCGACCCGGAAGTAGCCGCCATGATTGAAACCAGCGACCAATTGCGCAACCTCCAACCGCTCTATGACGAAGCGTTGCGGCCTCAATTCCACATGAGCCAGACGCGCGGTTGGAACAACGACCCCAATGGCATGTGTTACTACGACGGCGAGTATCATTTCTTCTGGCAGAGCAACCCAGCGGGAGCCCCTTGGGCCAACATGTATTGGGGCCACGCAACCAGCCCCGACATGGTTCACTGGATCGAGCACCCCCACGCGCTGCGGCCCTACGGCGACAAGGTGACCGACCGCCATCCCTCGATGGCCGTCAGGGAGTGTTTTTCTGGCAGCGGCAATGTGGATACCTACAACAGCGCCGGCTGGCAGAAGGGCAAGGAAAAGACCATGGTCCTTGTGTTCACAGATACGGGTTGCGGCGAGTCGCTGGCCTACTCGACGGACCGCGGCAAGACGTGGACCTACTACGAGGGCAACCCTGTCATCAAGCATTCCGGCCGGGACCCGAAACTCATTTGGTATGAGCCGGGCAAGCACTGGGTGATCACGCTGTTTGACGAACGCGCCCCTTTCGGCCAAAATATCTCTATCTACACCAGCAAGGACCTCAAGCATTGGGAATACTCCAGCTCCATCCCTGGCTTCTTCGAGTGCGCTGAGATGTTTGAATTGCCCGTCGATGGCAATCAGGCAACTAAAAAATGGGTCATGTTCGCCGCCGACGCCCAATATGCTATCGGCAATTTTGATGGCAAAAAGTTCACTCCAGAACACCCGGGCAAACACCAGGTCCACTGGGGCCCGTACTATGCCTCACAGTGCTTCAGCAACCCGCCGGACGGCCGGGTCGTGCAGATCGGCTGGGCTCGCATCGACATGCCGGGCATGCCCTTCAACCAAACGTTCAGCGCGCCGACTCAACTGACGCTACACACCACCCCGGACGGCATTCGCATGTTCGCCGATCCAATCAAGGAACTCGAAAAGCTGCGCAAACCGGAACCGAATGCGGTTGCTAACAAAAATCTAGCAGCCGGGACGCCGGCACTCGAACTCGCCGCTGCGGGCCAGCTGTATGACATTGTGGCAACCCTCAAAATGGGCAGCGCCACGCAGGCCGTGCTGCGCTTCGGCGACAACATGCTGACCTATGATTTCGGCAGCCAAAAGCTCGACGAGATGCCGCTCAAAATGCAGGATGGCAAGGTGACCATCCGGGTGTTAGTTGACCGTCCAATGTTTGAAGTCATTGGTGGCGGTGGTGCTTGCTTCAAGACAGCGGCCCGCCATGACATGGGCAAACCGTTGGGCAAAATCTCCCTGAGCGCCCAAGGCGGAGCCCTCACCGTCGAGTCACTCGTGATCCACGAAATGACCTCGGCCTGGCGCAATAAGTGAGCTCAGACACCCGTCCGGCATGCCGGCATTCAAATCTCAAAGAATCTCCCCCCGCTGAAAGCTCAGGCGTGTTGCGACGTATTCATCATTCACCTGCCACCGTCGGCGGATGGAAATACCATCAAGCCTTGTTAGATATCCAATCATTATGACATCCTTTCCTTCGATCTGGAGCACGCAACTGCGGGCCTGCCTTGTTGTGACTTGTGGCTCCATCGCGGCTCCGATCATGGCTGACGAGCTGCCGCCCACCAGCCCTAACGAGGGGCAGGCGCTGCACAATGCTATTGTTGATTTGACCGCCAGCTACGGGGCTCGCTATGTCGGAGGAAAGGATTTTCTTGCCCGGCTAGACGCGATGGTGAGCTTGCCGCAACTGCCGCGCGAGGAGTTTGAAAAACTGCGTCGCGAGGCCTTGCTGGCCAACCCTCTGGTGTGTGGCCAGCCCTTGCTCTATGTCGTCCGCAGCCAATACCGCGGCGATCACCACAACACTGAGACCATGTTCCAGACCGGTGAGTGCAATACCGGTAGCTACCAACCCGGCGGCCCGCTCAAGACCATCGATCTGGCCCATAACGGCGACATCCGCGTGGTGGCCGACCCCGGCAAAGAGGGCCGCTTGCGCGATCCCGACGTCCACTTCGACGGCAAGCGCATCCTCTTTTCGATGCGCAAAAACATCCGCGACAACTATCACCTCTACGAAGTTAACGCTGACGGCAGCGGCCTCAAGCAACTCACTTCAGCCGAGGGGGTGTTTGACATCGATCCACTCTATCTGCCGGATGACAACATCGTGTTCACCTCCTCCCGCGAGCCGAAATACTGCATGTGCAACATCCACATCATGGGCAACCTTTTCCGGATGCAGGCCGACGGTGCCAATATCCATCAAATTGGCAAGAGCACCCTCTTCGAAGGGCATGGCTCGCTGCTGCCAGACGGCCGCCTCATCTACTACCGCTGGGAATATATCGACCGGAATTTCGGCAACGCCCAAGGCCTCTGGACCGCCAACCCTGATGGCACGAACCACGCCGGCTACTACGGCAATAATACCCCAGCCGGTGGCGTCGTCCTGAATCCGCGCGCCATCCCGGGTACCGACCTGATCCTGTGCATCCTCGGCTCCTGCCACGACCGTCCCTGGGGTGCCATGGCCATCCTCGACCGCAGCCGCGGCGTCGATGGCAAGGCACCCATCCTGCGCACTTGGCCGGCCAGCGCCATCTCACGGGTGGCCGATCCCGACACGCCCAACGGTGGATTTGACGCATTCAGCGGAACCAATCCGAAATACGAGGATCCCTATCCGCTCTCTAGCAAGTACTTCCTGTGTTCGCGCATGACCGGCCACGGCGAGCAGATGGGCATCTATCTGGTGGACGTGTTTGGCAATGAAATCCTGGTCCACAGCGAGGGCGAGGGGTGTTACGATCCCCGTCCACTGGCATCGCACCCGCGGCCGCCGGTTATTCCCACCCGCCGCGATTACAAGAATTCCGATGGATATGTGTTTGTCCAAAATGTTTACGAAGGCACCCACATGAAGGACGTTAAGCCAGGCAGCGTGAAATTCCTCCGAGTCGTCGAGTCCCCCGAAAAACGCTTCTGGACCGAGCCGGGATGGGGTGGCCAGGGCGTCGAACGGCCCGGCATGAGCTGGCACGATTTTAACAACAAGCGCATCCTCGGCACCGTCCCCGTAGAGGCCGACGGCTCAGCCGCCTTTGCCCTGCCGTCCGACAAATTCGTCTATCTGCAATTGCTCGACAAGGACGGCATGATGATCCAGTCGATGCGCAGCGGCTTGACCGCACAGTCCGGCGAGTGGATCGGCTGCGTCGGTTGCCATGACGAGCGCCGTGCCGCGCCGCCGGCACTGACTAACAAGAACCTGCTAGCCCTCAAGCGGCCGCCGAGTCGCCTCGACGGCTGGCATGGGCCGCCGCGGATGTTCAACTATCTAACCGACGTTCAACCGGTCTTTGACAAGCATTGCGTGAGTTGTCACGACTACGGCAAGAAGGGCGGGGAGAAGCTGATTTTGGCGGGTGACCGCGGCCTGATCTTCAACGCCTCCTATGTGAATCTGTGGACCAAAGGCACGCTGAGTGTTGTGGGGGCCGGACCTCCCGAAATCCGCCAGGCGTATTCCTGGGGCTCGCATCCGAGCCGCCTGCTGCATTTCCGCGAAGGCACCAACAAGCACACCGAAGTGAAAATCACCGACGAGGAGCTAGAGAAGATCATCACGTGGGTGGATCTCAACGCCCCATATTATCCGAGTTATGCCAGCGCCTATCCAAGAAATCAATACGGCCGCAGCCCGCTCGACGACAGCCAGTTAGGTAAACTCAAGCAGCTTGGCGTGAGTACCGGTATCATCGACATCAGTTTTGACCGGCCTGAGATAAGCCCCGGTCTGGCGAAGCTGCCTAAGGACGATCCGAGGTACAACGAGGCGCTGGCGATCATCCGTGCCGGCCAGCAATCGCTCAAGACCAATCCGAATCCGGACTCGCCTGGCTTTGTTGCCTGCGAGACCGACCGCCAGCGAGAGCAGAAATATGAGTTGCGGGCTGAGATTGAATTGCGCAACCGGGCTGCTATTCGCGACAACCGCAAGGAGTATGACGCGCCGCCCACCCCAGGGCTCGGATTGCAGTGAGGCCCCCAAGATGCGCCATGTCAAAGCCTGACTTCCGGGCCTTGACGCGGCGGGGGGCAAGCGACATGTTCTGCGCGCGACGGCGAGCCCTGTGCAACTTGACGCAGCCTCCGCACCTTGCCACTGAACTAACAAACCAACCTTCCCGCCGCCTCATGCCCCGCCGATTTTTCCTGGTTTCGTCACTCATTGGCCCCGCCGCTTGGCTGCCGGGATATTCCTGGATCCGGCCTGTTCAGGCCCGCTGAGGCCCCACTGCGATGCCGCGTCTGCCTGTTTGGTTGGAACGATACCGTGCCCTGCCGAGGGGAGTGCACATATTTGCGGCTGGCCAATTTTTGATCAACCTGACGCTCACGGCGCAGTTTCTGTTGCTCAATTTGTTTCTCAAAGACCGGGGCTTGGACGATCCCAGCATCGCTTCGCTCACATCCCAGCGCTTCGTCGCCACCTTTTTTCTGGCCATTCCGGCGGGCCTGTGGCTGCGTGGGCGTCCTCTGCGCTGGCCGCTGATCCTTGGTGCCGCATTGTTTCCGCTGATGGCCATCGCGTCGTTGGAAACCGTCCGCTGCGGAGCCATGACTGCCGCCTCAGCCTGTTTTCTGGCTATGGGCTTTGCGAGCTTGATACTTAACGTCGCCAACCTGCCTATGGCCATGCGGCTGGCACCAGCCCATCAGGCGAGTGAGGCGATCAGCCTGCTGTTCGCCACGTGGGCTGCGGCGAGCATTTGCGGCGGTCTGGTGGCCAGCGTGCTGCAAAGCATCGGGTCGTTCCGGATAGGCAGTCTGCACGGGGTGTTTGATGAGTACTTGACGCTGCTGTTGCTAACGCTGCCCGGGTTTGGAGCACCATTTTTATTTGCCCGGTTGGAGGATCCGGCGGCTCCTGTCCAAACGAACCGGCACTGGTTGCACGTCCACCGCAGCGACGTGCCAGTGTTGCTGCACACCCTGCTGCCGACGCTCTGCATCGCCACCGGCGCCGGCCTGAGCATCCAATTCCTCAACCTCTTCTTCAAGACTGTCTTCAGTGTGGATGCTTTCCATTATTCCGCCTACGGCTCCGTCAGCAACGTGCTGGTGCTCATCGCCGGTCTGATCGTCCCGGAAGTGCGCCGCCGCTTCGGCTGGCGCGGGGCCATCCTCGGCGTGCAAAGCGTCGCCGTGGTCCTGCTCGCCACCATGGGCTTCACCGAATTGTGGAAGGCCGCCACCTGGGCACTTCCTTTGGCCGTCGGCTGTTTCATCATCCGCCAGCCGCTCATGAGCATGGCAGGCCCCTCCATCAGTGAACTGACTATGACCTACGTTGGCGAGCGCAACCGCGAACTCATGAGCGCCTGCAACGGCGCCATCTGGAGCGGTTCGTGGTGGCTCGCCGCCAAAGTTTTCCAAATCCTCCGTTCCAACCACTTGCCCTATTGGCAGATATTTCTAACGACATCCGTGCTCTATCTTATTGGCACTTATTTCTATCTGGACCTGATCCGCAGCGTGGACCGCCGCGAGGCTCAGGACTCCTCACCCCTGTGAAGAAAAGACTCCAAACCCAAGTGATTCAGAAGCCGGGCAATTAATCTAACGACTGAATTCATCGCGTTTCAACGGACTCTTGCGCCACTGCGGCCACCGCCGCGCAGTGAGCGTATGCGAGTGAGTTACGACAAACTCACTGGTGAAGGCACGCCCGTTGAGGTCGTGCACAATCAGGTGCAACTCCACCGCATTCTCAAAACAGCTGCGACTGAACATCACGTCCTTACCCAGCCGCGCCCCGACGTCGCGCACCTTGTGCCATTCACCCATCATATCCAGCGTCCACAACTCGATGTTCCGCACCAAAATCTCATTCATTACCTGCCATAACTCATCAGGTAAAGCATGCTCAAGCACCCGGAACGCCGCCCGATACCGCCGCACCACAAGCGGCGGCATCACCACCCGCGTGGCCGCTTGCTCATACAGCGCCGCGAGCACCGCCTGCTGAAATGCCTCAAATGCCCCGTGCAACCCATTCAAATTCTGCAAGTGACGACTGGCCACCCGCCGCAAGCGGGTCCTTCCATGGGGCGCACCCAACGCCCGTTCCATCGCCATCATCGATACCGCATGCTGATCTAACAGGGCCACTCCACGCCGCGACAATTCCCGTCGCGGATCCTCAAGCTGCGGGACAATTCCGGCCATCGTCTTGAGCCCGGTTTGCATTTTCTCGTGGACGGCTTGAGCCTGACAAAAGAACCGGTACAAGTCCGCTGCCACCCGATGGGCGCGCCAAATATGGAGGCCTTTGCCGATCAACGCTGCCACTCCTGCACCCGTCACGATGGCCAGTGCGCCCAGCACAGTGATTTTTGACAGGTCCATGGCTAACACGAAGGGCAGCTCAGACTCGTCAATGGGAGCGGGTCAAGCCAAGGCGAATCGAGTCTAGAGCCTACTGTGGCAATTTCTTGCTCACAGACTCTTGGTTAGCGCGGCGAGGGAAAGTTTGGTGCACTCCATCGGCGACAGTCCATCTGGATAGACTTCCTGTTCGAGGGTGAGCCACTCGGTACCGCCAACCTCACGGCACGCCTGAAGAACCGGTGGCCAGTTCACTGAGTCCTGGCCGAAAAACGCCTTTTTGCCAGCCTCTCCCTTGATGACCGTCGGCTTGATATGCACCACCTTCATGCGACCGGGGTGGCGTTTCATCAGATCGGCGCAATCCTGTCCGGCATCGCTGGCCCAGCCGCAATCGACCTGTAAAACCACGTCGCCACTGGTGCGTGCGGCGAACAATTCCCAATGATTGGAGTCGCCGATTTTAGCGAACTCGCCGGTATGGTTATGATAGCCACAAGCCATGCCATGGGGTTTGAGTTTGGCGGCTGTCTCGTTAAAAAACTCAGCCAGAGCCTTGCTCTTTTCTGGATGGGTGAAGTCTCCGTCGCCAGGCACAATCAGATACTTGCAGCCAATCTGCTGATGAAAGTCGATGGTCTTTTGCAGGGCATCACCACGCAACGTCGGCGTGCCAATATGGGTGGCAGCCACCTTCAGGCCCAATGCGTCGAGTTTCGCGCGCAGTTCCTTCGCCTTGCCACTGTAGCTGTGATATCCGGCAAACTCGACTCCAACGAATCCCATCTTGGCCAGTTCCGCCAGCGCCGCATCGAAATCCTTGGCACATGCGTCGCGCACCGAATACAATTGGACCGAGATGGGGATTTTGGCGGTGGCGGGCGGAGCCGCTAGCGCCCGCCCAGCCACCACTGCGGCCGCACCGATGAGAGAACTGGTGACAAATTGACGACGTGACATGAACTGTGGTTTCATTGTGCTTGAGATTGCACAGGCCCCCCCCCGCCCGCAACCTTTTTTCTCTGAAATCGTGGAACGTCAAGCATCCGACGTCGAACGGAAGAGAGGAATGCTGTGCAGGGCGGTGCCATGTGCACCGGCGCCTCTATCAATCCGGCTGGGTCTGAGGAGCCGCCTCGCTAGGCGGGAGAGTTCATGTCGGATCGCTGCCGTAGGAGTTGCTGCCTTCGGTGCCCCTGAGGCAGCAACATTCAACAAACGTCCAGATGCCGCCGACGTAGGGAATGAGATTGATGAGTACCATGACCCCGGGCTTGTTGCGGTCATGCCAACGCTTGATCTGCAAGGCCAGCGAACTCCAAATGAAAAGCACCATCGCCGGTAGAAGCAGCACCAAGAACAAAATGGGTTCGCTGAACTGGAATAGCAAAGGGAAAAAAAACCCCATTAACATGAACACGCCTATCCAAATGCCGATTCCAGCCCAGTAGGTTCGCCTAGGAATCCGCCCCTCGAAACTCCACAGGATTTGCGTCCACGTCAACTCAACGCGCGGTCCCCCCTCGTACGGGAATTCGCTTGGAATGGCTTGCGGGGGCCGATAGGGATTGACCGACCCTGCTCCGCCTGGCCCCCTGATGGGAGGTGGAGGAGGTGGTGGTGCGCTTGGCAACGCGAGATAACGCGACAGCTCGGATTGCTGCAACGGCAGCCAATCCACCAGTCCCTCCCGCCACACCAAGGACCTGGCGGTCAAGGTGCCGTTGGCCAGCAAGGCCACCGCCGCCGCCTCGTCCACCGGCCCCTGCTGTGCTCCGTTCCATTCGTAATACCAAATTGCCATGGCTGTGAGTTGTCCACAGCCAGCGTGTCGCGATTTCAGCAAAGAACAAGTCCGAAACGCAAACCTTGCGGCGGACGGAGGAAGGGGCCTCGCCGAGATGTCGCTCGAAACGAGTGCCGCATTCACCGTGCCGTCTAACGCCTAGCCCCACCCAAGAGCATTGCCAAACCCATGCCTGTGAGAGTTTCCAAGGAGCGAGCCACAGCTCAAGGCGATGACACCTTCAAACGGGCGAAGAGCAAGCCATTGAGCTCGCTGGAGCGGGGGATGGTGACGATGACGGTGTCCGGAGCATTGGCGTTTGCGATGATGGTCACCGGGTCGGCACTGACAGGACCGACGGGGATCTCGTTCCAGGTGACGAAGTCATTGGTCCACTCGACAACCTGCGTGGTGTCGTTTGCCGAGGAGCTGGCACGACTGTAAGTGAATGTCAGGCCTCCCGGGTTGAGCGCCTGAGTCGGCAGAATCGCCTCAGAGCCCACGGTGGGGATGCCGCCGAGCACATACTCCATCAGGTTGGGGATACCGTCATGGTCCGGGTCGGCACCGGGCAGCGCTGTGGCACCGTACAAGGTGGGATAGATATTGACCCATGCCTTGTAGCTGGGCGGAGTGTAGTAGAGCTTGAGGGAAGTGCCGAAGTCGGAGCGATTGTCGGGGTTGTAAAGCGTCCAGGTTCCTTTGCCGGGGAAGTTGGTGACGTTAAGGGTGGTCGCATTATAGCCCGGGGGATAGATGGTGGTTGGAGCGGTGGCAATGACGAAGGTCTGCGCAGTTTCCGAGAAATTCGTCAGGCCGGTGCAGTCGAGATTCACCGTGATGGGTCCGAAAAAGTCGAGACCCGCAGTGACTAAGGTGTCGTAGTCCACGCCAGGAGTGGTGCCAGTCCAATTGCCGATTTGGAGGTCAAGGCCAGCACCGCTGCCGAGATTGACAGCATCCCTGAGGGTGAGGGTGCCGATCCCGTCGCCAGGGGCGAGATAACCGCTAATGGATCGCGAGCCAGCGCCCAAATCTCCCGCGCCAACCGTGCCGTTGCCGCCGAGGACAGCCCCCGCATCGACAAAGAAATGGGTGGGATAATTGCCGTCAACCAGCAACGTGCCGCCGGAGGCGTGCAGGTCACCAGTGGCTGTGGAATTGCCGGTGAGCGTCTCGGTGCCGGTACCCAGTTTGGTGAAAGCGAGCTTTCTAGTGCCGGATTGATTGGCCAAAACGCCCCCGAAGGTCCCCGAGCCGTTGGCCGCGCCGACGCTCAGCTCGACGGTGCCGTCGCTGCTGATGCTGGGGCGCACGCTGGCATCGGCTGGCCCGGTGAGGGCGTTGATCGCATCGCTGGCACCGACATAGAAGGTTGTGCCGGCCGACAGGATCACCGACGAACTGTCCGGGATGCAGTTGTGGGTGCCGCCGAGGGTGGACGTTTGCACGGAGCCGCCGAGCACCACGACATCGCCAACGAACGAGTTGCTTTCGCCCGAAATAATCACCGGGCTGCTGAAGGCACTGTTGTTGATGCACAGATTTCCCGCGCCGGAAATCGCTCCGCTGAGCGTGATGGAAGGACTCTGCAGCCACAAATCCCGTCCGTTGAGAGCCACCGTACCGCTGAGGGTGGCGACACTGCCGCCGCTGCGGGTGAGGATGGCATGGGAAGTGGCGGCGGAACTGAGCACCAGCGGCGTTGCCATGGTGGAGGGCAGGGCGAGGGTCGTGTCAGACACACCGGTGTCCGGCGCGCCAAGGGTGATCGTCGAAGCGCTGGCAATGCCGTTAGCCACGGTGCAACTGAGCGTGCCGGCGACGACAGTGGTGGCTCCGGTGAACGTATTGACATTGCTCACGATCAGTGAACCGTCACCGCGCTTGATCAGGGTGGCTGCGCCGGTAATGGAACCGGCTCCATCAATGAGAGTGTTGTCGAAGCTGTTGACCACCACGGAATTGCTGATAGACACGCCGACCCCGAGGGTGAGTTCAGGATAGTCGAACGGCTGGGTATTGGCATCACCAAGAGTGATCGTGCCGGTGCCGCTGGCGGCGGAGCTCGAGAGGATCAAGTCGGCTTTGGATACCACCAGCGAGCCCGTGTAACCGCTGTTGGCACCCGACAGGGTCACCGGGTTGCTCAATCCGGCCGAGAGGGTCAGCGTGCCGGCACCGGCAATCGTGTTGCCGACGACCATGGGGGTGGAGCCGAAATCCGGGGTTTGAATCACCAGGTTGCCCGCGTTGAGTGTGGTGGTGCCGGACACCGTGAAAGGGACACCGAGGGTCACGGTGTTAGAGCCGGACTTGGTGAGGCTGGTGGCCTGCAGCGACGCAGAGCCACTATCGATGAACGTATAACTGCGGGTGGAGTTATTGAAACTTACGGCATTGGGTTGCACCGCGCCGGGAAGATAGATCGTTTGATTGCTGCTGGGACCATCAGTGAAGGCCGCCGAATCGCCGTTGAGAAACGAGCGCGTGTTTGTGCCGTCCGTCCAACTAGCGTTGCCGTTGACCATCCAGTTGCTGCCGCCGCTACCGGTCCACGTCAGGCTCAGCGCACCGGTGGTCAGCACCAACGAGTTGCCGACGACGGCAAAATGCGGCGAGTTGTAACTCCCGGCGTTGGCCAGCACGAAATTGCCGGCATTGGCACTGAGCGCGCCGGAGCAGCCCAACACCGTGATCGAGGGCCCCGGGGTGCTAAGCAGGTTGACGGTGACCGTTCCGGTGACAGTTAGGTTGCCGGTGACGTTGAGGTGCCCCAGCGAGGGATCGATGTCAATCTTCGCGCCATTGGTGAGACTGAGGGAACCCCCGAAGGTGCCCAAACCGGTGAGCTTGCCTCCGTTGCCACAGGTGGCCGCACTCGACGAATTGCCAAGTGTGACGCCACTGGGCAGATTGAGGATGCCGCCATTGCCGACGGTGGTGGTGCCAGCGAAGGATGCCGATGAGACTGTTAGGGAAGTCACCGACGTCCCGTCGCCGCCGATGGCCAGATTCAAGGCGGAACTGCCGCCGGCGAAGGTCCCGGCATAGGCGTGGGTCAGTCCGTCGGCAGGTGCCAAAGTCAGGGTAGCAGGGGATAAGCCGTTGTTGGTGACGGAAGCGGCGTTGGTGGATTTCACCAGAGCGACAAGGGATTGGCTGAAACCGTTGAGATCCAGAACGGCGGCACCGGTGGTCCCTTGGGTGACAATAGCGGTGGTGGCTATGCCATTGGTGGCCGCGACGCGCAAGGTGTCCTTGGCTTGTGTGAGCGCGGTGTAACCGGTGCCGCCGCCGCCAAGTTCAACAATGCCCGCAGCGACAATCACCGGGACTGACGAGTTGATCGCTCCCGACACCCGCAGGACATTGGCGGCGTTGCCCTGGGTCGCAAAGTGGCCGCCGTTGGCCGGCGTTGCGGTGATGTTGACAGTGCCGTTGACCACCGCCGTGGAGAGCGTGGTGGCATCGCCCGGATAGCTGGTGATTTCGCCGTAGTTGACCGTGCTGTCGGTCTTGCCGACAGAGCTGAGAGAAAAATTGTTAGACAGGTTGGCGTTGCTGCCGATTTCCACCCGGGTGGTCAGCGTGGCGCTGGCATCACCACCGATGGTCACGCCACCGGTTCCGAAGGCGCTGTTGGACCAGCCACGGGCAATGGTGCGGTAGATGTTGGTGCCGCCGGTGTAGGAGTTGGTGCCGGCCAGGGTGATCGTGCCGCAACCGTTCACCGCGCCTGGAGAACCGATGTCCAACGAATACTGGCCGCCGTTTTCAGTGATGTTGCCGTTGAGGATGCCCGCGTAGGAAAGATAACCGGTGATCCGCGAATTACCGTTCAGGGTGATCGATCCGGTCAGCGTGGTGGGACCAAAGTTGATCTGGATGGCCCCGTCGCCACCGGTATCGCCCGACAGCGGTAACCCCGTGCCGCTGATCTTGAAATTGTTCGGCACGGTTCCTCCGTTGGTGTACTCCACTTGGCCGCCACTGGTCATGTTGCCATTGATCGTCACGTCACCCGTGCCGAGGCCCGCTGCGTTGACTGACACGATCAGACCGCTATCGATGAGGGTGCCGCCTTTGTAGGTGTTAGCAAGTTGCAGGCGCAGGCAACCGACGCCTTCCTTGGACAGCTTGTAGGTTCCAGCGCCGTCGGTGAGGACTCCGCTTAAACCGAGATAGTTCGAACTGTTGAAGGCGGACGGCGTAGTGATGACGGTGTCGCTGTTCATCGTCGCAGTGCCAGAGGCTATCAGGTATCCGTTCGTGGATGTGACAAAAGGCGCATTGACGGTGAACGCGGCAGGCAGACTGACCGGGCCGGAAAGCAGGACGTGGGAGTTGACCGGAGTGGTGATGTTGGCACCGTTGGCGATCGAGTGGGTGCCGGTAAACGTGAGAGCTCCGTAGGTGGTGGTGTCGCCCAAGGTGATGGTTCCGGACAGGTTGGCGTTGACGCTCAGGCCGACCGCAGTGGTGTTGGCGGACGTGACCGTGCCGCCGCTGATGTTGAAGATGCCACCGCCAGTGATGCCCACTGTACTGGTGAGATTGAGCCTGCCCGCACCGGATTTGCTGATCGTGGGGGCTCCAGCGATCACTCCGGAACCGGCCAACGTATAACTGTTGCTCGTGTTGGTGAACGCGATGCTGGTGGGTGCCACGGTAACACCTGATGCGATGGTTACGGTGGCGGCGGCGCTGGGTTCCGCGAAGGTCACATTGTCGCCATTGAAATAGACTTTGCCGGTGGTGCCGCCTTCCGTCCAATTGGTGGCGCTGGTATCCCAGTTGCCGGTGGTGACGCCGGGAGTCCATGTCACACTCCCCGGATTGAGTGTGAGATTGACGGTGTACGGACCGCTGCCAGTCGTGGAGATCCCGGTTCCGGAACGATAGGTGGCAATACCGCCAGGAAGGTGTTGTTCTTGGTGATGGAGAAACTTCCCGAACCGTCGTCAATGATGCCCGACATCGTGAGCGCATTCACCGAGGTGGAGGTGATGGCTGAGCTGATGACCAAGTTGTCGTTGAGCAGAACCGGCGCGCTGAT